>CAYFSR010000001.1:0-43117 GCA_964345785.1 uncultured Eubacteriales bacterium
AATTTAAGCTAAAATTTAATAGAATTCAACAGCAAATAAATTGACACTAGAAAAAAGTGATCCCTACGACTTGGATGGAAAGGGTTCTTTAGAAACCTTCCCTCTGAAACTAGGTAATGGAGAATATACAGTAAGTATAATGGAAAATACAGAAGGTAGTAAGTACAGACGCGTATTATCGGAAAAGTTTCAAGTGAGTGTTGCCGATAAAAATTCAATATATTTGACCTCAATTAGGATGATTAGCTGGAATTCAGGTATGTCGGCTATTCAGAAAGCAGCTGACTTAACATCTGGTGTATCAGGTGATGAAGCAAAGCTAAAGAAGATATATAACTACGTAGTCAGTAATATTCGCTATGATGCGGCTAAACTTGGCACCTTGCCAACAACCTACGTTCCCAGTGTAAGTGACATATATAGCAGTAAGTCTGGTATCTGTTATGACTTCGCATCACTGACAGGCGCTATGTTACGTAGTGTAGGCATTCCTACTAAGTTAGTTATGGGCTATGCTGACGGCGTAACTGGTTATCATTCCTGGAATGAAGTGTACATAGACGGAAAATGGGTCACTGTGGACACATCATATGATTCACAGATGCATGAAGCCGGAGCCAGCTATTCCATGATAAAGAGTAAAAGCAGTTATTCAAGCGAAAAGTCATACTAGAATTTATTATAAAAAAATAAGTAAGAACTTCGAAAACAGGGTATTAACCGAAAGGCGTACTCTGTTTTTTCTGTTGGTTATTGCCTCTTTCTATGCTATACTGTATTGGAAACAGGCTTATCGGTATCTTTTGATAGAAAGGTCGGATGTCAATTGAGCGAAACAGTATGTTCAATATTAGTTCCCATGTATAATGAGGAACAAGTCATAGAAGAAACCTACAAACGCTTAAAAAAGGTAATGGACCAAATTGGGGAAAGCTATGAGCTGGTTTTTGTAAACGATGGCAGCAAAGACCGATCTGCTCAAATTATTTCAGACCTAGCTAAGGTTGACGAAAATATTCGATTAATTGATTTTTCTCGAAATTTTGGCCATCAAATCGCGGTTACTGCCGGCTTAGATTATGTCCAGGGACAAGCCATTGTCATCATAGATGCGGATTTACAGGATCCACCAGAAGTAATTCCGCAAATGCTTGAAAAATGGCGAGAGGGATATGACGTAGTCTATGGTAAACGCTTGAAAAGACATGGTGAAACAGTTTTCAAGAAAGCCACTGCTCATGTTTATTATAGGGTTTTAGGGGCGTTAACCGACGGTAATATTCCCAGAGACACTGGTGATTTTCGTCTCATTGACCGCAAGGTTTGTGAGGCTATAAAAAAGCTGCCCGAAAAGAACCGTTTTTTACGAGGAATGGTCAATTGGGTGGGGTTTAATCAAGTTGCAGTGGAATATGTAAGAGACGAGCGCTGGGCAGGGGAAACAAAATATCCTCTAAAGAAAATGCTTAAGTTTGCAGCTGATGGTATTTTCTCTTTTACTTATAAGCCTTTAAAACTGGCTACTTATATAGGCTTAATCTTGTCTGCTGTCGGTTTTATCTATCTTATATACGTACTTTACCAAAGGTTATTTACAAGTACTGCACAGACTGGTTGGGCTTCTATTATGGCTGTTACCCTGGTTTTTCATGGAATTACCTTAGTTATTCTAGGAATAATTGGTGAATATATTGGTAGAATCTATGAAGAAGTTAAGGGTCGACCTCTATATATTGTAAAAGAAACCATAGGTTTTAAAAATGATAAAAAAGATTCTTAATTCCCAATTGATAAAATTTGGATTGGTAGGGTTCTTAAATACGGCAGTAGATTTTGGTGTTTTTACCTTGCTTACAGCAGTTGTCGGGTTAGGTTCTACTATCAGCCATATTATTTCATATACTTGTGGTGTTCTTAACAGTTACTTTATTAACCGAACTTGGACTTTTAAGCAAAGTTCCAAAAGCAATCCTATGGAGTTTTTAAAGTTTTTATTGGTGAACATGGCATCCCTTGGTCTGTCTACCTTAGTGCTCAATTATTTGGAAACTGGAGCAAACCTTTCTGTCTATTTGGCTAAGGCAGTAGCAACAATATGTTCCATGGCCATTAACTTCGTTGGAAGTAAGCTTCTTGTATTCAAGAAATGATTTATATATAGAATAGGAAGGGGTTTCCTTTGAAAACCATAGCAATTTTATCTTATCTGATCTTTTTTCTTGGAGCCGTTGGCTTTTATTATTTGGAAAGGAAAAAGTTAGGTAGAAGTCCTAAGCTAGCACCAAATGCAATACGCTGGGTACTGATTATCGGTTTTATTATCCGAGTAATTTTATCTATGACTGTTGAAAGCTTTTCAACGGATATCAATCTATTTCAATTTTGGTCTCAGAGGGCAGCAGAGGGCTTGTTTCAGATCTATCAGGGAGACTATTTTTTGGATTACCCGCCCTTTTACATAAGTATTTTGTTTTTCATCGGTAAGCTTGCAGGCCTCCTAGGGCTGACAGGAGGCGAACCTCTTTTTATTTTCCTATTGAAGTTACCATCCATCTTTGCAGACCTTATTACTGCATATCTACTCTATAGGCTGGCAAAAGAGAAATTACCTGGAATTTGGCCTGTACTAATTTCAATCATATATGTTTTTAATCCTGCTGTTATCATTAATTCCACTATATGGGGGCAGGTGGATTCCTTCCTCGTACTGTTTTTTGCCTTGGGTCTTTTTCTTATGGATTCCAAACGACCAGCTCTGGCTGGCATACCCTTTGCAATTGGTGTCTTGATTAAGCCTCAAGGTCTAATCATACTTCCTATTGTCTTTTTTGAACTCCTTAAACGTAAGGACTGGAAGCTTCTTATAAAAACAGCCCTATATGGAATTGGTACAGCTATTGTCATCATTTTACCCTTTGCATTAGTTGAAGGCCCGGCCTGGATTTTCGAACTTTACCTGGGCACAGCAGATGGCTATAAGTATGTTTCCTTAAATGCTTTTAATTTCTTCAGCCTCATTGGTGCTAATTTAAAGCCGGATTCTGAAATATTCCTCTTCTTCAGTTACAAGACCTGGGGCACAATTTTTATCGTGGCTTCTATTGTCTATTCAGCCATCTTACACTGGAAGGGCAAGGGCAAGCATTTGAAATATGTAAATGCTTTAGTACTCTTCGTGGCAGTATTCATGCTTTCTGTGCGCATGCATGAAAGATACATGTTTCCTGCTTTGTTTTTTCTAGCAGTTATTCTCATTCTTACGAAAGATAGATGGAGTTTGGTATTCTACGGAGTTGCATCTTTTAGCATCTTTACCAATACCATGGCTGTACTGGATAGACAGATAAAATTTGATTACCCTCATGTTTCACCGGATGAACCTGTTCTTATATTTATTTCTCTTATTAACTTACTATTATTTATAACAATGCTGATTTGGTCCTGGCGAATTGCTGTTCAAGGGAAGACTGATCCAATGAAAATGAGAGAATCTGAATCCCTCGTCCAAGGTGGTCCTCTGTGGTTTTCTACGGACAAAAGAGTCAGTCATAATGAAGAAGAATATACGGCTTTAAAGATTAACAAGAAAGATGTCATAATAATGACTGTGATGACTGTTATTTACTTGGCTATTGCCCTTATTAACCTTGGCAGCTTTGATGTTCCACAGACAGAATGGGCTTCCTCTAGCAATAAGGATGGTTTTCTTATTGGTTTGGAATCAGAGCAGCGGGTTTCGCGTATTACATTTTACAGTGGCTTAGGTGAGGGAACTTACCAGGTCTGGTATAAGGATTCCGAAGGAACATATCAAAGCCTAGAAGACCTTGAAGTAGATGATTTCTATAAGTGGCATAAATATGAAGTTTCCCAGGTGACTACTGGTTTTAAAATAAAATCAAAAAAATCCGGTGGTATGATAAAGGAGATAGCAGTATTTTCTGATAGTACTGAGGATGCTCTTCCTATTCAAATTCTTAATTTGGATGGCAGTCCAGCAGAAGGAGAATTGCTAAATCTAGTTGACGAACAGGATATAGCCCAATATCGTGAAAGGGACCTTATGGCCAGTACCTATTTTGATGAAATCTATCATCCTCGTACTGCTTATGAGCACCTAAATCGAATTCGTCCCTATGAATGGACTCATCCGCCCCTTGGTAAGATCTTGATTGCTATAGGTATTAGTATATTTGGGATGAACGCTTTTGGATGGCGAATTGTCGGCACCCTGGTTGGTGCTATGATGATTCCGCTGATGTACTTGTTTGGCAAGAAGCTGTTTAAGAAGAGCTTTTATGGTTTTTGTGCAGCATTCTTAATGATGTTTGATTTAATGCACTTTGCACAGACACGAATTGGCACCATCGACAGCTATACTACTTTCTTTGTAATACTGATGTTTTATTTTATGGCAGATTATTATCTGCAAAAATCCTATAAAAAAGGCTTTTACTCATCTATAAAACCCCTGTTCCTAAGTGGTCTATTTTTCGGATTTGGTGCAGCTACCAAATGGTCTGCAATATACGGGGGATTGGGCTTAGCTATTATCTTCTTTACTGCAAAGTACAAGGAATATGGCGATTATAAAGCTGCTATGATACAAGCCTCATCAAGCGCATCTGGTAACAAGCCCGCTTGGCTGGAAAAATTCATTCCTGTGTATATGTGGAAGACAATGGTGTATTGTGTTTTATTCTTCATCATTATTCCAGGTATTATTTATCTACTTTCCTATATTCCTTATCTGCTGGTAGAAGGCATGAAATTTTCTGATATTATAGATTATCAGGGCTCTATGTATCGCTATCACAGCGGATTGGAATCTACTCATGATTTTCAATCTCAGTGGTGGTCCTGGCCGTTAATGATCCGTCCCATCTGGTACTACCAGGGGAAAGACCTGCCTGCAGGTATGGCCTCGACAATAGCTTCCTTCGGTAATCCTGCTGTTTGGTGGCCAGCGATACCGGCATTTTTCATTGTAGTACGTGCAGCGTGGAAGGGCAACAAGGCTATGTTTGTAGTTGTGATTGCTGTAATATCTCAGATGCTTCCATGGATGTTAGTTTCCCGGTCCGCCTTTATCTATCACTTTTTCCCCATGGTGCCATTTATGATGCTGTCAGTGGTTTATGTGATAAAACAGTGGATTGAAAAAGGTAGGTCCAAAAAGGTGATATATGGGTACTTAGCTTTGGTTCTAGTTCTATTTATAGTCTTTTACCCTGCTGTATCCGGCTTAATAGTACCTCAGGGTTATATCAGATTTCTTAGGTGGCTGCCATCCTGGTATTTCTGATATATAAATTCTTTCTATGTCATACTAAGTGTTTACGAATGATATTTTCTTCAGTGTCATCCTGAACTATGTGAAGGATCTTTTGATAAGATATAAGTGTTACAGCATACTAGTTTAACACTTACTGTAAAATTGAATAGAATAACAGCAATGGGCAATTATTGGAGTAAAGGATAAAGAATGGGAGTGTATACTATGATCCGCATTGCTGTATGCTGTTTATGTTTAAAAACAAAGAAGGAAAATCTGATGCTCTTTGGCAAAAATATCTGTGAGGATTGTGAAGTTGAATTGACTAAGAGCTCTACAGAAGATTTGTCTTATGACTTGTATGTCAAGAAAATGAAGGAAGTATTGACGGCTCCAAGCAAACAAGACAAAAATATGGTGTAAAATATGCGGTGATTTTCAATGAATATGCCACTTGTTAATGGCTTGACAGAATATATTTCTAAGAACCAGCTGCCTTTTCATATGCCTGGGCATAAGGGTGGGAGGCTCATGCCTGACCTTTCATCCTTTTCATTTGCTCAAATGGATTTGACAGAGGTATCAGGTTTGGATAATCTACAAACCCCGGAAGGCATCATCAGAGAAGCCCAGCTATTGGCGGCAAAGGCTTTTCAGTCAGATGCCTGTTTTTTTGTTGTCAACGGATCTACCTCTGGAATTCATGCTATGATTATGGCTGCCTTTAAGCAAGGTGACCAGGTTCTTATTCCACGAAACTGCCATAAATCTGTTTGGGGTGGCTTAGTATTAAGTGGAGCAGAGCCGGTTTTTGTACAGCCAGAATATGATGAGGAACGTTGTTTAGTTACCCATGTAACTCCAGAAATGGTGAGACAGGCAATCATTGAAAATCCGAATGCTAAGGGAATGGTAATAACTAATCCAGATTATTATGGACTGTGCCCGCAGTTATCAGAAATTCAAAAGATATTGGCCTTACACAAAATGAACTTGCTGGTGGATGAAGCCCATGGTCCTCATCTGATCTTTCATCCGGATTTGCCACCTTCTGCAGCTCAATGCAATGCAGATTTATGGGTACAGAGTGCACATAAGACGCTTCCTGCTTTAACTCAAGCATCATATCTACATATAGGCAATCAGAATAATGCCTTAGATACTTATTTGCTGGAACGAGTTACACAATATCACCGGTTACTGCAAAGCACTAGTCCATCATATTTAATTATGGCTTCGTTGGATTATGCGAGGGCATACATGGAGGAACAGGGCAAAGAAGCATTGGACAAGCTATTAGAACACTTGACATGGACAAGAAGAGAACTCCGTGCCTTAGGGATAGATACCATGGAAGACTTTAACAGACCGGAAATATATCAAATCGACGCCACTAGGCTGGTGCTGGATATTTCTGAACTTGGTCTCTCGGGCTTTCAAGGTGAGGAAATATTAAGACAGGCAGGTGTACAAGTGGAGATGTCTGATAGTCAGCGTCTGGTGCTGGTTTGCACAGTGGCTGATCACAGAGAAGACTTTGAAAGACTGGTGGATGCATGTAAGCAATTGTCGACTCATATGGAAAATCGGGAAATTAAGAGTAGAAAATTGACTATTTCCCGGGAAATACCGAGACAAATGTTGTCACCTAAAGAGGCTTTTGCGGGAAATGTAGAATGGATTTCCTTGGAGCAGGCAGCAGGTCGAATTTGCGGGGGAGCACCTGTTGGGCCATATCCACCTGGTATTCCCAAGTATTACCCGGGAGAGTTTATAACTGCCTCTGGGCTGGAAGAGTTACTGGAGAATCAGATGCAGGGAGCCAATTTGTTTGGATTATCTGAAGATGGTAAGATATCTGTTATACTAGAGTAAATTTATGGGAGATATGTAGGCTAATGTTCACAGCCTGCAATTAATAAATTAATATAGTTATTTTTCTATTTGGCTAGCTATGAATTATAACATAAGCAGGGGAAAGGGAGATCTCTAATGATTAAGTTGGGTAAGTTGATATGTATCGAGGCAGGGGATGGAAGTGGCAAGGAAACGCAGACTAAAAAGCTTTTTCAGCGTCTGCAGGATAATAATGAACAGGTTAGGAAAATATCATTTCCCAATTATGAAAGTGAGTCTTCTGCTCTAATAAAGATGTATCTAAGAGGGGATTTTGGTAAGAGCCCTGGAGATGTGAGCCCATATATTGCATCTACCTTTTATGCAGTTGATAGGTATGCATCATATAAGAAGGATTGGGAAAAGTTCTATCAGGACGGGGGGATAGTTCTAGCTGACCGGTACACCACTTCCAACATGGTGCACCAGGCAGTTAAAATTACCGATTTGGAGGCGAGGAAGAAGTATCTAGACTGGCTTTTGCATTTTGAATTTACACTCTTTGGACTTCCCAAGCCTGATTGCGTTATTTTTCTGGATATGCCGCCTGCATACTCCAGCCAATTAATACAGAACAGAAAAAATAAAATAACAGGTGAAATGGAAAAGGATATTCATGAGCGGGACACGGTCTACATGGAACAATCTTATCTAGGGTCACTATGGTTGGCTGAAACCTATGGTTGGCATAAAGTTCCTTGTATCGAAAAAGGTAAGATCCGATCCATCGAAGACATACACAATGATATATTTGCCATTGTCAGCAGGTACCTGTAAGAAGGCTTGTTATTCCCCCAAAGGCTCGTTACATACAATTTACTGTTTTTAGGCTGAAAATAATAACAACCGTAAACTTAATGTTAGTATTTTAAATATAATACTTACCAGGGCCTATATCCTTTTAGTTTTTTACACCGGCACTAATAATAGCCAGCATCTTGTCTCTAGGCAGAAAGATGTTAGCTATAAGGAATAGGAGTAAGGGGGGCAGGGAAACTACAAATCCATAAAGACCAACCGATCCCCGCGCGAGTGGCTCTCCCATATGTCCAAGCTGACGCATAATTAACAAAGGTGACATCTGCATCTGGGTCAGGTAAACCAAATGCACTGTGGAATTCCCATATATAATGGCTGTTTGAATCAAAAACAAGCTTAGCATAGACAGGACTAGTGATTTTCCTGTTGGTCTGGGATCATCACGAAGCATACATATCATTGCCCATACAGCTGCATTGGAAAATAAGGTGGTTGCAATAATAGCAAAGACAGTATTAAATAAACCCATCTGTCTAATCAAGGAGTAGCTGGAATATCTAACAGGACTGATATAAAGAACAGTAATTAAGCTTAGTAGAATACCTGCTGCAATTCTTGTAAAGCGGTTTGTGTTTAAGAAAGCTCCGCTCATAGCTGCAGCAAGAGCCGAGGCGATCAGAGCAGAAATAGCAGACAATATTAAAATAGTAAATATGGAATTCGTTAGATTTGCTTGTTCCACAAACTGTGTCAGATCAAAGGAGTAACCCTTATTCATGTAAGGCAGGAAATAAACTAGTGTAAATAATACAAGGCCAATTAGGGAAGGAATCCATTTAACAAGGCTGCTCTCTTCAAAGGTCTCTTTTCGTTTTCCATTAAATATACTGCGGAACAAAGTCACTATGGGAACAAGCAAAACAGCTGCAGCTACCATGGTAATTAGCGTCTGGATAACCCCTACAGCTGCATTAACGCTCATATTCGCTTGAATCAGGCCCGTTCGATATGAAAAAGTATCCAACATATCCATTGTTTCATAGTTAAGTGGATTAGTAAAAGCATTAGCTAAGGTGAAGAAGCTTTTGGATACAAAAACGAGGGAAACCAGTAAATACAAACCTGCAACTTTTACAGGAACCAGATTGTCACTTTCTGAATAAATCTCATTTCTGACAACAATTAGAATGAGAGGGATTCCCAAGTATTTTATTGTACATAGGAAAGGAAAGAAATACTGCATAGACACTGGATTAACTATAATATCGGTACCAATCAGGTGGATGATCCAAGCTGCAAAAACTTCAGCAGGAAGAAACAAAAGCAGCCCCATAAAAGCAGTAATTACCCTGGCAATCGCCTTGGGGAGTGAGTTTAGTAAGTAACCAACAAATACCACAAAAATAAAAGACATTCCAGAAAACAACAAGTTAAATATAAAGGTGTTTCTCAAAACTTTGCCGAACATGAAGCTGGAAAGTAGTGTACTATAGTTTTCGAATCCTACCCATGGGGAAGAGAAAATTCCCTTGACGATGTTTAATTCCTGAAAGCTTATAATAAATTCTCTTCCAAATTGTACGATGTGAAATAGCAGTACCGTAGACAGTAAAATCAAGGATACAATTGTCCATCCATTAGTTCGAGGTTTGTAATTGGATTGAACCGAATCAGGCATTTGACTCATTAAGAAATCCCCCCAAATCTTTATTCTTATAATTTTATTTTTATTATACTATATAATAGATGTAGAAGGTAAGAAAAATACCAAATTATACATGTAACTCCAATTCAGACTTGTTTGAAAGCTTTTAATGTCAACTTTTCCAGTATAGGATGGAATAAGACCTTCCAGCTTTATCTGTTTACATGCCTATACCCTTGCTTCCTGCAAATTAGAAAAAACAGTTTATTTCAAAGATATATTGGTGTAAAATAGAAATTGTTTTATGAAAAAAAGGAGATGATGCAAAAGATGGAGCAGACTAAGAAGAAAAGGATGGTAATAGCATTAGGGGGGAATGCACTTGGCAGCACATTGGATGAACAGATGGCTGCTGTGAAACATACCTCTGTTTCCGTTGTTAATTTGATAGAAGAAGGTTATGACGTTGTTTTGTCCCATGGGAATGGACCGCAAGTAGGTATGATTAATAATGCCTTTGCCGAGTATGCCAAGGTAGATCCTAAGTTTCCTTTTATGCCGTTAGACATGTGTGTTGCAATGAGTCAGGCGTATATAGGCTATAACCTGCAAAATGCTTTGCGAGAGGAGTTGCATGATAGAGGAATTCATAAAACTGTAACTTCTATTGTCACCCAGGTAGTTGTTGATCCAAATGATCCAGCTTTTAAGAGGCCAACCAAGCCTATTGGACCCTTTCTTACAGAAGATGAGGCGGAAAAATTAAGAGAAATGGGACACATCGTTATCGAAGATTCCGGGCGGGGTTATCGAAGAGTGGTATCATCCCCAAAACCTAAAAAGATTATAGAAATAGAAACGATTAGAACCCTTCTGGATGACGGTCAGGTAGTAATAGCCTGTGGCGGTGGTGGAATTCCTGTGGTCGAAGAAGGAAAACACCTAAGTGGTGTAGAAGCTGTTATCGACAAGGATTTTGCCAGTTCTCT
The DNA here is from genome assembly GCA_964345785.1 of uncultured Eubacteriales bacterium. Classification (GTDB taxonomy): domain Bacteria; phylum Bacillota; class Clostridia; order Caldicoprobacterales; family DTU083; genus UBA5454. The sequence continues at coordinate 10,565 of CAYFSR010000001.1, forward strand.
TATGGCTGAGCAAATTGATGCTGATATTTTTGTAATTTTAACTGCTGTAGAAAAGGTTTACATTCGTTTTGGGAAGTCGGATCAGCAAGAGCTTTCAGAGCTTACAGTTGAAGCAGCAAAAAAATATTTAGAAGATAAAGAGTTTGCTGAAGGCTCCATGCTTCCTAAGGTAGAGGCAGCATTGTCCTTTGCTTCTTCACAGGCTGGTAGAGTTGCGCTAATCACCTCCCTGGAAAAAGCGTCTGATGGATTTGAAGGTAAAACTGGCACCCGGGTTCATTCTTGAGTGAATGAACCGTGTATTACCGCTATTTTAGTCATGAATTAACAGCTTTAAAAACTTCGTGTAAATCGAATAATTTACTTAAATAGCGCGAATGCGACAGTGGAATTATAGTTTTAAATTTTCTAGAAGGGGGTAATGAATTATGCCTATGATTCGTTTCCAATGTGAGGATTGTAATAAGAAATTTGATGAACTGGTCTATAGTCACAATAGGGACAAGGTGAGATGTCCCCAATGCGAAGGACAAGTTAAGCAAATTTACGAAGGAAAATACAATTCTTTACAGAGCACCAGTAAAGACAGCGGTGGACCTGGATCGGCATGTCATACCTGTCCTATGGGATGCAAGCATTGAATATACTTACAGGCTGCAATTATAAGTTTGCTATGTGTGGAGCATTGTTCAAGTTAACTATTGTTTAGATATTGGATTATTTTGCTTAGCTTAGAGCTTTCGGGGGTAAAATGTAGATAGATATTCTGCTAAGGAGGATAAGTATGAGTGAAATAATAAACAATAGAGAGCATCGTCAAAAAGTGTTAAAAGAAATTATCATGGAGCTCCATGAAGGGAAAACCGTAGATGAGGTCAAAGATCGTTTTGACAAGCTTATCGATGGTGTTTCCGCTTCAGAAATATCACAGATGGAACAAAGTCTGATTATGGAAGGTTTGCCCATAGAAGAGGTTCAGCGTTTGTGTGACGTTCATGCAGCTGTTTTCAAGGGTTCAATTGAAAATATTCATAAACCTGAAGGACCTCATGAAATTCCAGGACACCCTGTACATACCCTTATTTTGGAGAACCGGGCTCTAGAGCGTTTAATGAACAACAGTATCCTTCCCGCAACGGATAAGTACGAGAAGGAAGATAGTAACGAAAATACAGAAGCATTACTACAACACCTGAATAAGCTCATGGAAATCGACAAGCACTACAGCAGAAAAGAGAATATCCTGTTCCCATTCCTTGAGAAATATGATATTACCGGACCACCTCAGGTAATGTGGGGAGTCGATGATGAGATTAGGGCGGAAATAAAGGATTGTATCCAAAGTATAGAGGGCAAAAAAGGCAGCCGGGAAGAAAATGCTGAAGCTGTTAGGCAGTCCGTCCATAGAGTTAAGGAAATGATTTTCAAGGAAGAAAACATTTTAATACCAATGGCATTGGAAACCTTAACTGAGGACGAATGGATGGTAATGGTAAACGACAGTGAGGAGATAGGCTACACCTTGGTAAGGCCTGCTGGTGTTTGGAAGCGTGATAGAGAGGATGTCAAGGAAGCATCAGAAAAACCAGTAGTGGATAAGGGCACAGTAAGACTGGAAACTGGCGTACTGACAACGGAAGAGCTGGAAGCCATGCTCAACACTCTGCCAGTTGATATAACCTTTGTGGATAAAAATGATACTGTTAAATATTTCAGTCAGGGAAAAGAACGTATTTTTGCCAGAACCAAATCGGTAATTGGGCGTAGTGTTGAAAATTGCCATCCCCCGGCCAGTGTACACATAGTAGCTAAAATAGTAGAAGATCTTCGTTCCGGAAAAAAGGATCATGAAGATTTCTGGATTCAAATGGGAGATGCCTTTGTATATATCCGTTATTTTGCGGTTCGTAATGAGGCAGGGGAATATCTGGGCACCCTGGAATTTACCCAGAATATCAAGCATATACAAGCATTAACTGGAGAAAAAAGATTAGCTGATCAGTAATAGAAGCTACTACTTTTAACAAGAATGCTGCTAATTATAAATACTTGCAACACGATTAATAACGTGATGAAAAAATAAATGCTTTTACTGTTATATGAATGATTGCTTATGAATAATAAGTGCTCTACTATAATCAAAGACTTCTATTGTAATTGAAAGATAAAAGTAAAAGCAAAAGTAATGGTCAACTAGATATTTTATAATAAATATGGGATGACATGATGTAAATTGAGATGATAAGGGCCTCAGTTCATAGGTCATCCTTGTATTTTAAAAAATGAGTAGAATTTCAATCATTCCATGATATCTTATCGTTTTAGGTTGCTTTTTAATGATTTATGAGCAAAAAATCAACTAATGCATGAAATTACATCGATTTATGACATGTTTTGGCTAAAAGTGAGCAAAAAATCAAGTAATGCATATAATTTTCACTAAAAACATTGCATTACTAGAAAAAATGCACAAATAGCCCCAAAAACCAAGTTGTGTCCGTATAATGGTGTAAATTAGGATGATAAAAGAGACAGTGTCACATTTTACTTACAATCGATTTACTGAGATTTAGTTGGCTGGGCTATTATGATTAATACGAAAAACCACATGATAAATTGCCAGATATTATTTGCAAATAAACGGAAATTAAGTTATACTAAAGGTACAAGAAGGCGAGATCCTGGCTGGTACTACATAAGTTGCAAATTAAAGTTTTTTTGCGAGGGCAGGATGTCTTATTGAAAAAATATTAGCTTAGAACTGAATATGAAGTTTATAATTAAATATATAATTGATAACATATATATTTAATAGCATATAGTTCTACTTTAGTTACAATATGTAGATATGGTGACGGAGTCGCCTAAGTCAATCAATTGAAGGAGGTTCAGTAGCATGAAATTAATTATTGCCATTGTACAAGATGAGGATGCCCAGAAGCTTACAACAACCTTAATGAATGATGGTTACAGTGTTACCAAACTGGCGACCACCGGTGGTTTCTTAAGAGCAGGTAATACCACCTTCTTAATCGGTGTTGAGCAAGAGCGACTTGACTATGCCATGGAGCTTATTGAAAAAGTCTGTAAAAATAGAAAACAGATTGCTACCTCACCTTCTCCAGTAGCCGGTGTAGCCGGGGTTTATGTTCCATATCCAGTAGAGGTTACTGTCGGTGGTGCTACTGTTTTTGTAGTGGATGTAGAAGATTTTAGAAAAATCTAATTAAAGTAGGTAGGATAGATCTGGATAAAATAGAAAGGGATTTTCCCTAAATGAACACTAATAATATAATTGGACAATCACCTCTGATTGCTAGAATGGAGCAGGTTCTAGCCGGAGGTCGGGTTGTCCATGCTTATTTATTTGAAGGTCCTGCAGGCGCAGGTAAAAAGACTATGAGCGGATTGTTCGCTAAGGCATTGCTCTGCGAGAAATCTGAGGACAAGCCTTGTCATAAATGTATTCCCTGCAAACAGTATGAAAGTGGAAATCATCCGGATGTTTTATGGGTTCGTCGCCTGCAAGACAAGACAGCCATAAGTGTGGATCAAATTCGTGAACTGCAATCGGAAATCAAAGTAAAGCCCTTTCAAGAGGGAAGGCGTATATGTTTTATTGAAGAGGCACATCTGATGAACCAGCAGGCACAAAATGCACTGCTTAAGACCTTGGAAGAACCTCCATCTCATACCTTGTTTTTCCTTTTGGCTGATAACACCAGTTCGCTTCTGCCAACTATCATTTCACGTTGTCAATTGTTTCGAATAAACAGCCTATCAACAGAAGATATAGCGATGATATTAAACAAGCGGCTTTCTATTGGGCATGAGGAGGCATCAATATATGCATCTTTATCTCAGGGTAATCCAGGGCAAGCATTAGCTTTAGCAGGGGATGATGAGTTCAGAACACTGAGAGAACTGCTTATTAACGGTATGAATGATGCAGGTAACCCAAAAATAATGGATTTGATTGGACCTTTTACTGAATATAAAGAACGGGTAGATGATCTGTTTACCATATTGCAGCTATGGATTCGTGATATTATTATTCTTAGAGAAACAGGAGACTTTAACCTAATAATAAATAGGGACCAATCTCCCTTATTGCGCAAACAAGCTTCTTACTTTACAAGAGAAGCTTTACAAGTTATGATAGGGAGTATTGAAGAAGCAAGAAAAAGATTGAAGAGTAATACAAACTATCAATTAACCATAGAGGCTATGCTTAGCCATTTTCAAGGAGGAGCAAAGGATGCATCTCGTAGTCGGAATTCGGTTTAAAAAAGCCGGTAAAATATATTATTTCGGTCCCAACGGGTTGGATTTAAATGAAGAAGACCATGTCATTGTAGAAACGGCAAGAGGCGTTGAATTCGGTGATGTGGTAGTTGCCCCCAAAGAGGTTCCTGATGAAGAAATTGTACCACCATTAAAATCAGTCATCAGGAAAGCCACTGAGGAAGACGAAATACAGGTAGCTGAAAACAGGAAAAAAGAGATAGAGGCTTTCCAGGTAGGGGAAAAAAAGATAGCTGAACATAATCTATTTATGCACCTGGTGGATGTGGAACTTACCTTTGATAATAGCAAGTTAATTTTCTACTTTACAGCAGATGGTCGAATAGATTTTAGAGAACTTGTTAAGGATCTAGCTGCAGTGTTCAAAACTCGCATCGAGCTAAGACAGATTGGTGTACGCGATGAAGCCAAGATGCTTGGAGGTCTGGGTCCTTGCGGGTTGACCCTATGCTGCAGCACTTTCATGGGAGACTTCCATCCTGTCTCCATTAAAATGGCAAAAGAGCAGAATCTGTCCCTAAACCCTACCAAAATTTCAGGAATATGCGGACGTTTGATGTGCTGCCTAAAATATGAGCAGGATCACTATGAATATGCGCGTAAGAACATGCCACGTATAGGTACTGAAGTAATCACGCCAGAAGGACCGGCTGAGATTACGGATTATAATCTATTAAAGGAAATAGCCAAAGTCAAAATGATTCTAGACGACGATACAGTGGATGTAAAAGAATTTTCTATAAAAGAGCTTCAATTAACCGGAAATAAAAATTCAGGAGCTCCATATAGTAAAAATCGCAAAAGGGACAATTGACTCTTTTCTTTTGTTGCGAATAGTGATAAAATATTATCGAATTTATTAAGGGGTTTCCATGTTAGGGGGTGACTTCCATGGCCTATGTTATAAATGAGGATTGCATCGCATGTGGTGTCTGCCAGCCAGAATGCCCTACAGATGCTATTTCAGAAGGTGACATCTACGTTATTGATCCAGAGCTTTGCATAGATTGCGGTGCTTGCGCTGATGTATGCCCAACTGGCGCTCCTCAACCAGAATGACACATTTCGGAAAGAAGGCTTGATCTTTGATCAGGTCTTTTTTTGCTTTTTTCAAAAATATTTTTGAATTTAACAGTAATTCTCAATGAAATAGGCAGGAATTCGTCATTCTTTGCCGAAAGTGTATTTTGTATGTTGTATGCATTTTTATATTTATAGGTGCATAACTACATATTTTAAAAAGGCGGTGGTATTATGCGCCGGTTCTTAGCAGCTTTGATTAGTTTGGTGGTGGCCCTTAATTTTGTATGGGTGAAACCGGCTTCTGCAGCAATCGACTACAGTATAATACGGGTAAAATTAACCTCTATGGGAACTCCTACTAGTATCGAGTTCACTGTAAAAGGTGATTATTCCATAAAGGAAAACTCTTCAATTTCTCTCAAACAGGACGGAAATTATACCCTTAGATTGGAAAATGGCAACATGATTCTCAGTGACGGCACAAGCAACTGGTCACTTGGAAATAAGGCATATTTCCAACGAAGGCATGGAAGCTTGCGTGTTAAAAACCCAAGCTATAGTAGCTGCGACTACTTGGGAGACATGGAGTTTCGTGTAGAGGGTAACGGCATAAGTCTAATTAATCATGTTCATTTGGAACTATATTTATATGGTGTACTACCTTATGAAATGGCTAATAATTGGCCTATAGAAGCATTAAAAGCGCAGGCAGTAGCTGCCCGCACATTTGCGGTGGATAAGATACGTGCCCGTTCGAGCTCTGATTATCATCTGGTAGATACCCAAAGCAGTCAGGTATACAAGGGATACAATAAGAATCAAAATAATTGTATTCAAGCAGTCAACGAAACCGCTGGGCAAGTGTTGACATATTCGGGCAGCCTTGCGCAGACCTTTTATTCAGCTAGTAATGGGGGAATGACTGAGCGTTCAGCAAATATATTTACATATGAATTTCCCTATTTGATAGTACAAGCTGATCCATATGACATTGCTGATCCAAGCAACAGTAATGCGAGCTGGCAGGTTACTTATGCTAAAACCCCAGTTGACTCAGGGCTGTCCACTAAAATCATCCCTGAAATCGCTAATTCTCTGGCAAAACGTGGTTATAGCACTGCCACAGCAGATATAATAATTCAGAGCATTAAAGATCTTACAGTCTCGCACAATGACAGCGGCCGTCTGAATGTTGGCAGCTTTGTAGTAGTTCTTGACGCCAAAAAAGCAGACGGAACGGTGGAAACCATAGAAGAAACTGTAGCCCTTACTAGAACCAATACCAGGTCAATTTTGGGCTTGAAGAGTTTACTGTTTACAGTAGTGGATACAGGAAATGCCTATGTACTAAATGGTGGTGGCTATGGCCACGGTGTGGGAATGAGCCAACACGGTGCTAGACAGATGGCCAATGTAGCCAAGAATTACAACGAGATTCTACAATTTTATTATCCGGGAACAGTGAACAGCCAATTAAATAATTCTGCTCCACAGGCACCGGATTATATTCCACCGGCTACACCAGCACCTACTGAGACACCAGCGCCAACAGCGGCCCCGACACCTGCACCTACTCCTGCCCCAACACCTGAGCCTACTCCAGCGCCAGTACCAGCTAAGTTTGGTAAGGTAAAGGTGAACACTTCCTTGAACATTCGACAAGGATCAGGTACACAGTACAAAGTTGTCGGCTCCTTAAGGAACAATGCCAAGGTTGAAATCCTGGAGGAATCCGGACAATGGTTAAAGATAAAAGCGGGCAGTGTAACAGGCTATGTTAGTAGCAAATATATAGAAATAGAAGCCCCAGTCACTCCAGCACCCCCTACTGAACCAGAAAAACCTGTTACTCCACCTACAGATCCAGCACTGCCCCCCAATAAGGAGCAGACTGGAGTGGTAACGGCCTCTGCATTGAATGTTAGGAGTGGTCCGGGAACCAAAAACCATAAAGTAGGTATGCTTGTAAAGGGAACTAAGGTAAATGTACTTGAGAAATCAGGTGATTGGTACAAGGTTAGTTACAATGGGTTGCAGGGTTATGTAAGTGGTCAGTATATTAAAATTCAGGATGTAACACCGGCTCCTAATCCACCAGCAAGCAATATAGGAACAGGAACCGTTACAGCCAGCACCTTAAACGTTCGATCTGGTGCAGGTACAGGTTATTCCCGGGTTGGCTCACTAAAAAGAGGCGCTAAGGTCACTTTATTATCATCGAGCAATGGTTGGTTCAGGATTCAAAGCGGCAGCCTTGTTGGCTATGTTAGTGGAAAATATATAACTACTACTCAAGGCTCTGACCAATCAAGCCGAGGCGATTCTTCCCGAACGGCTACCATAACTGCCACCAGTTTGAATGTACGTTCAGGAGCAAGCACAGGGAACCGAGTAATTGGAGGACTATTACGAAATACCAAGGTAGAGGTTCTAGGCACCAGCGGAATTTGGTATAAGATTAAAAGTGGCAATTTAACAGGCTATGTCCATGGTGATTACCTCAAATTCTAAAAATTATCATAATGCATGTTTAAATAAGGTAAAACGTTAAAAAAATAAAAAATGATTAAAGCTCTTCCATGCCGGAGGGCTTTAATCATTTTTGGCACTGATTATGAATATATCTAGACATCTCTGTTTCTTTACTATAGAATCAGGTTAATTATGATTAGGAATTAATGAGTGAGGTGTAAAATTGGATCGTCTTTTATTCATACCAGTCTTTCTTGAGGGGTTGGCCTCATTTTTGTCTCCCTGTGTATTGCCATTAATACCAGCATATATGACATATTTAACAGGCCAATCTTTGGATGCAATGACTCATGATCAAAAGTCCCATAAAATCCTTATAATAAATTCATTGGCATTTATTCTAGGGTTTACCATTGTATTTGTATTGATGGGTGCTGCGGCTACGAAAATTGGTTCTTATCTTCTGCGTCATCAACACCTTATTCGTCGCATAAGTGCTGTATTAATAATTTTCTTTGGATTGTTTCATGCAGGTTGGATACCCATTCGCTTTTTAAATTATGAAAGGCGACTTCAGGTTCGAAGAAAAAAACAGAGCTTGCTTACATCACTACTGATAGGCATGGGTTTTAGCATTGGCTGGACACCGTGCATAGGGCCTATCTTAACCTCTGTTTTATTACTGGCAGCTAATACTCAAACATTAGCCTCAGGAATGCTGCTCTTAGCAGTTTATGCCCTGGGCTTAGGTTTACCATTTCTCTTGTTAGCAGTGGGTATTCGATATTTATCCAAATACTTAAGCCTCTTGAATAAACATATGGGGTTAATTAAAAAGATAAGTGGTATTATTCTAATTATCATAGGTATTATGATTTACTTTAATATTTTTGCCAGATTGGCCTATTTATAAATCAAAAGGGAAGTGAAGAAAATGTTTAATCATTTGATGATAAATAAATTAAAGATTTTAGCTCTATCTCTTGTGTTGCTGCTTGTATTCTCAGCTTGTACAGCGGTTTACCCTGAAGGACAAACTCCCGATTCTACAACTAATCCTCCAGCTGCCTCAACGCCTCCTTCTGATGCGAGTGAAAAGCCCGGAGACTCTGAACCAGTAACGGGGGACACGGATGCTGAGTCTATTTTGAAGGAGTATGAAAGAGGCTATGCTGTCATAGATGCTCCAATAGAGGATTTTGAGTTGGAAGATCTGGAGGGTAATAAGGTTCGCCTCTCCAATTTGGAAGGAAAGATTGTATTTCTAAATTTTTGGGCTACCTGGTGCCCGCCTTGTCGTGATGAAATGCCTCATATGCAGACCTTTTACGAAAAATATAAGGATGAGGATGTAGTGATTCTGGCGGTTAATCCAAATCAGGTAGAGAATCAAGGAATAGATAATGCTAAAAGAGCAGAAGAAAAAGTTAGAGAGTTTATCGCTGATAATGGCTTTACCTTTCCTATCCTGCTAGATAGTGATGATTCTGTTTGGGCAATATATCAACAGAGGGGTATTCCTGCAAACTATATGATTGATAAGGAAGGAACAGTAAAGTATCTGAAACCCGGTGCTTTTTCAGGCCTTGAGGAGATGGAGGCATTTCTTGAAGCCTTAAAGCTGAGTACAAATTAGAATAGATATGGTATGATTGAATCATTCTCTAACGGCGATATTGGATATTATATTTACAAGCATTAACGAAAATTGTTTATTAACAAAGGCAGGATTAAAATAAGAAATGGAAACTCAGTTGAAAGAGCATGAACGAATTGAGGACCTTCAATTTAAAGGGCTTCGGATTATTCAAAATAAAAACAAGTTTCGCTTTGGGACAGATGCTGTATTGCTGTCCCATTTTGCCGGTATTCGTAAAGGGGATAGAGTTGTAGACCTAGGTACAGGAACTGGTATAATCCCTATATTGCTGGCAGGCAGAATGGCAGAAGCAAGTATAATCGGGGTAGAAATTCAAAGTGATATGGTGGAAATGTCTAATCGCAGTATTAAGATGAATCGTTTGGAGACTCGCGTAGAAATAGTTGAAGCTGATTTGAAGGATGCGCCAGAAAAATTAGGTAAGGGAAGTTTTTCTTTAGTAGTATCCAATCCCCCTTATAAAAAGGCAGGCAGTGGAATTACAAACCCCCAAGATGATATGGCCATAGCTAGACATGAAATTCTTTGTACTCTGGAGGATGTGCTATTATCTGCCTCCAAATTGCTACAAGCAGGAGGCCGCTTTGCAATGGTTCATAGGCCTGAGCGGATGATGGATATTCTAATGGGTATGCGCAGTGTCCACCTGGAACCAAAGCGTATTCGTATGGTGCATTCTCTAATACATAAAGCACCCAGTCTAGTCCTAATTGAAGCGGTTTCACATGGAAAGCCATTCCTAACATTGATGCCACCATTGATTATGTATGATGAAAATAATCAGTACACCGATCAATTAAAGGAAATTTACCATATTTAACCATTATTCCGTAACCAATAAAAAAGGAGTACGCCAATGACCAATACAAGCAAAGGTTGCTTATATCTAGTTGGAACACCTATAGGTAACCTGGAGGATATTACCCTGCGTGCGTTACGCATATTAGGTGAAGTGGACCATATTGCAGCAGAGGATACAAGGCATACCTTGAAGCTATTAAATCATTACAATATATCCAAGCCTTTAATCAGTTATCATGAGCATAACAAAAGAGAGAAAGGCCCCGAAATTGTGTCTATGATACAGGAGGGACTAAAGGTGGCTGTTGTTTCTGATGCAGGTATGCCTGGAATATCTGATCCCGGAGCTGATTTGGTTATACTGGCTCACGAAGCTGAAGTACCTGTAACTATAATCCCCGGGCCTTCTGCGGTCTTATCTGCCTTAGTATTATCTGGGCTTTCTACAGAAAGCTTTGCCTTTGAAGGCTTTTTACCTCGTGAAAAAAAGCTGAGACAGGAAAGATTACGAAAGCTAAAATTAGAAGAGCGAACAATTATACTTTATGAATCACCTCATAGACTGCGCTCATTGCTAGAAGATATGGCTCAATTTATTGGGAATCGAAAGATTTCAATTGTTCGAGAGCTAACCAAGCTGCATGAAGAGGTTCTGCCCATGTCATTGGAGGAAGCTATCAGCTATTATCAGGAAGTAACACCGAGAGGAGAGTTTGTTCTGGTAATGGAAGGGCAGCTACAGGACCTTCTACAAAAGGATTTTAGCGATATCAGCATAGAGGATCATCTAAGAGATTATATTTCATCAGGCATATCTAAAAAAGAGGCAGTTAAACAAGTGGCTAAGGATAGAAACCTACCAAAGTCTCAGGTATATCCCTTCAGTATTGGATTAGAACTAGAGTAAAGAAAAAGCAACCCCGGCTGATTGCTCACTTTCATGGGTTGCTTGTAATTAAAAGTTGATGTCTTTTCTATTTTAAGCGTTCTACTAACTTAATACAGAGACATATTATTCTTCTTGACTGCTCATTTCTGTAAGACAGCTTTTGCAGATGTTTTTACCTTTATATTGAGTGACGTCACGTGCATCATCACAGAAAATGCAAGCTGGGCTGTATTTTTTCAGGATGATATGCTCATCTTCTACATAGATTTCAAGAGCATCTTTCTCTTCGATGCCAAGTGTTCTACGGAGCTCGATGGGAATGACCACTCTACCCAATTCATCAACCTTTCTCACTATACCTGTAGACTTCATTTTTCCCCTCCTTTATATTATGCAAATTTCGACAGAATCTAACATATAATACATATGTAGTTTACCAATTAATGAAAAATAAGTCAACCTTTTTCAATAGGTTTACAATAAGTTTTTTAGTTCTATTGGACAAAGTCCGGGACATACCATTGTAAATATAGATAGTTGGACAGGATTAGGCAGGTGATTTATTTGGTAAATATTATTTGGCTTATCTTATTAGCTGGAGGCTTTTTAGCAGCCTTTTTTACTGGTCGTGTTGAACTGGCTACTCAAGCAGCATTTGACAGCGCAACTTATGCAGTAGAGCTGGGTTTAGGGTTAATTGGAATCTATACACTTTGGTTGGGTTTGATGCGAGTTGCAGAAAAGGCAGGTCTTATTAAGACAATTTCTAGAAAAATTGCGCCAGTTCTGCGTTTGCTTTTCCCGGATGTTCCTGCCAGCAGTCCTGCCATGGGAGCCATGTCCATGAATATCATAGCTAACATGCTGGGGCTGGGTAATGCGGCAACACCTTTGGGACTTAATGCTATGAAGGAACTACAAAAGTTAAATCGCAATCGAAAATCCCCATCAGATGCTATGTGCTTATTTATGGTCATAAATACTTCTTCTGTTCAGCTTATACCTACCACAGTGATTGCACTCCGAAACGCAGCTGGTTCTACCAACGCAACTGAAATAATGGGCACAACACTAATTGCAACTATTTGTGCTGCTATCACCGGTATTACTTTAGCACAGATTCTAAAACGTGTTTACTGGCAAGGAGGAAGACGATGATAGCTATATTTCAGGCTTTATCCCGCTTTGCCATTCCTTTATTTATACTTTTCATCTTGGGATATGGCTTTTATAAGAAGGTGCCTGTATACGAAGCTTTTATAGAGGGAGCAAAGGAAGGCTTTACTACAGTAATCCGAATTCTACCATACTTGGTAGCCATGTTGGTGGCTATAGGAGTATTTCGTACCTCTGGCGCCATGGAATTACTTTTTCGATTATTATCTCCTGTTACAAACTTAATGGGAATACCTGCCGATTTACTTCCATTGGCCTTTATGAGGCCTTTATCTGGTTCAGCTTCCATTGGCATACTTGCTGAAATGTTAAAGGCAAATGGGGCTGACAGTTTTATAGGAAGGACCGCTTCTACCATGATGGGATCTACAGAAACTACGTTTTATACTGCTAGTATTTATTTGGGATCTGTAGGCCTTCGAGATACTCGCTATGTTTTAATTGCTGGCTTACTGTCGGATCTTGTCGGATTTATTTCATCCATTATTATATGTACTCTGGTATTTGGACGCTAATATAGACTGGAACACTGAAAAACAGCAGTCTCGACGGAATATCTGTTCTGTGTTATAATAAATACTATAAATGAAGCAAAAACTATGGTTTTTGCCTGATGTATTTATTGAAACGGTGTGAAGCAAATCGATTCACGACTTGCACTTATGTTATAATTAGTACATTGAAGAAATTTGGATGGGAGACAATGATGAATGAAGCTTAGTGTATACGCCATTCCTGACAACGTTGCGGATAAGGAGTTAAAGGACAAAACAGTTGTAATTATCGACCTTTTTAGAGCTACCAGTACTATGTTGGCTGCTCTGGCTAACGGATGCAAGGAGATAGTGCCTTCTGGTGAAATTGAAGAAGTAATAAACATGTCCAAAAATTACGAGAAAGACTCCTACCTGCTGTGTGGAGAGAGAAACACCCAAGCCATTGAAGGCTTTCATCTTTCAAACTCACCTTTGGAGTATACTGCAGACAAAGTTTCAGGCAAAACCTTACTGATGACTACTACTAACGGAACCCAGGCCTTCAAGAGAGTAGCGGATGCTGCCGAAGTGCTGATATGCAGTCTTACTAATGTGGATGCAGTGGCAGAGTATATAGCCGACCACCAGAATGATGTAATTTTTGTTTGTGCTGGAACAGGTGGCAAGTTTACAACTGAAGACGTGATAACATCTGGAGCGGTCATTTACAGGTTGGCAGACAAGGTAGAGGATATGGAACTGGGCGATTTAGCAGTAGTATCTAAAATTTTGTATGAGAACTATGCCGACGACCTGCATGGACTGCTTAAGTACTCCAAACACTATAGGAAGCTTATGGATACAGGGCTGGAACAGGATATTGATTACTGTCTTACATTAAATGCCGCTCCGGTAATAGGTATATACAAAGATGGTATAGTGAAATTAGCAGATAAAGCACAAAATTAACATATAATGTAACAAACAATCACGCATTTAACAATGCATATGGGGGGTATGTGATTTGCTTAATGTTGTTGAAGTAAAAACCAAAAGACAGTTAAGGCGTTTTATTGACTTTCCTTATGAGCTTTATGCAGACAATCCCTATTGGATTCCTCCCCTTCGGGCTGATGAATTGAACACCCTAAGGTGGGATAAAAACCCGGCTTTTGCTTACTGTGAAGCTAGATACTGGATGGTATACAAGGATGATCAAATTGTAGGCCGTATAGCTGGTATCATTAATCACGAAGCTATCGAAAAATGGGGTCAAGAATATGCCAGGTTTGGCTGGCTCGACTTCATCGACGATCCGGATGTAATGAAGTGCCTGCTTCAACAGGTTGAGAACTGGGCACGGGAGAAGGGCTTGTCAGGGATACAAGGGCCAATGGGCTTTTGTGACTTGGACAAGGAAGGAATGCTCATCGATGGATTTGACGAAATGGGTACCTTTACCACCTTATACAATTATGATTATTACCCCAAGTATATGGAGATGCTAGGTTATAGTAAGGATGTTGACTGGTACGAATACGTCATGGAGGTACCTGACAAGCTAAGTGATGACATTGTTAGGTTAGCAGAGGCTGTAAAGGAAAAAAACAAGCTCAAAACCATTACCTTTACAAAGTCCAAGCAAATATTGCCTTATGCCAAAGCCATATTTGATTTAATCAACGAGGCCTATAGCGATTTATATAATGTTGTCCCTTTAAGCGATGAACAGGTTGAATTCTTTACTAAGCAGTATTTTAGTGTAGTTAACCCCGATTATATAAATCTCGTATTGGATGAGAATGATCAGTTAGCTGCCTTTAGCATTGGTTTTCCCTCTTTGGCTAAGTCCCTGCAAAAGACTAAGGGTAAGCTTTTACCACTTGGATTTATTCGATTGCTGCGGGCTCTTAAGGTAAACAACAGTGTGGATATGCTGCTGATAGCTGTAAGGCCAGATTTACAGGGTAAAGGTGTAAACTCTCTTCTTTTTAAGGCTATGGCAGAGGCTTGCTGGAAAAACGGGGTAAAGGTAGCTCACCTAAATCCTCAGCTGGAAGATAATCGTAAGGTACGTTCTCAATGGAAGCGCTTTACGGGTCAACAAAACAAAAAGCGACGATGTTATTATAAGGATTTTGGGGCAGAATTTCGAAAGCCCGACCAAAAAACAGTGTAAGCGTTGACAAATGCAATTATTCTTGTTTATAATATTATTAATTTCATATTGAAAACACGATGAAGGGAAGAGTAGGTAAAGGAACTGCCCAACAGAGAACCGGAGAAGGTGAAAACCGGTGGTAAGGAAATTTACTGAACATGGCCCCGGAGTGAATCGGCTGAAGTTACTGTAGTAGGCCGATGCGGAAGATTCCGTTAAACAATCAGGTGATAAATGTCACTAAAATAAGGCTTCGGCTTAGCTGAAGTAAATTAGGGTGGTACCGCGTGCCCCTCGCCCCTATATGGTGTGAGGGGCTTGTTGTATTTTGCACAGTGGAAGTTGCTTAGCGGATTTTCTGCTGATAATCGCTAAAATATTAGTCGTTCCCGCAAAGGCTTGTTACATATAATTAATTATTTACAAGCTGTTAATAACAGCTTAAGGGAAGAGATTCCTTTAATTAGAATATAGTTAGGAAAGGAAGATGCGATAATGAAAACCTATTATATCACCACCCCCATATATTACCCAAGTGACAAATTGCACATTGGTCATTCCTATACCACAGTGGCAGCTGATGCTATGGCGCGATTCAAAAGAATGACTGGATATGATGTAATGTTTCTGACGGGAACCGACGAACATGGGCAGAAAATTGAAAAGAGAGCAAAAGAACACAACGTAACACCTAAGGAATATGTAGATCATATTGTGGCGGGAATTAAGGACTTGTGGAAGCTGATGGATATCAGCTATGATGACTTCATCCGTACTACGGACAACCGTCATCAGGTTATTGTTCAGAAAATTTTTAAGAAGCTATATGATCAAGGTGACATCTACAAAAGTGAATATGAAGGATGGTATTGCACACCCTGTGAGTCCTTCTGGACTGAGCATCAGTTGGAGGAAGGTAACTGCCCCGATTGTAGTCGTCCCGTAGAATTAGTAAAAGAAGAGAGTTATTTCTTCCGTCTATCAAAATATCAAGATCGTTTAATTGAACACATTAAGGGACACCCGGACTTTATCCAGCCCAAATCTCGCCAAAATGAGATGATCAACAACTTTTTAAAGCCTGGATTAGAAGATCTTTGTGTATCCAGAACCTCCTTCAAATGGGGAATACCTGTAACCTTTGATGACAAGCACGTAATCTATGTTTGGATAGATGCCTTGTCAAACTATATAAGCGCTCTGGGCTACATGACTGATAATACGGAAAAGTATGAGAAGTATTGGCCCGCTGATGTTCATTTAGTTGGTAAGGAAATTGTACGATTCCACACCATCATTTGGCCTATCATGCTCATGGCTTTAGGTGAACCCCTTCCCAAACAGGTTTTCGGTCATGGCTGGCTGATCCTGGAAGGTGGAAAAATGTCGAAATCCAAGGGCAATGTGGTAGATCCTGTTGTCTTGGTTAATCGATATGGCTTGGATGCCCTTCGCTATTTCCTATTGCGAGAAGTTCCATTTGGCTCAGACGGCGTATTTTCAAATGAATCCCTAATTAATAGGATTAACTCCGATCTGGCTAATGACTTGGGAAATCTACTAAGTCGTACTGTAGCCATGATTGAGAAATATTTTGACGGTAAAATTCCTCCTTGTGGAGTGCTTACAGATTTAGATAAAGAACTACAGACATTGGCCCTGGAAACACCTAAAAAGGTAGAAGAGCTAATGGATGAGCTGCTGTTTAGCGATGCACTGGCTGAAATTTGGAAACTAGTGTCCAGATGCAACAAATACATTGACGAGACCACGCCATGGGTTCTGGCTAAGACCGAATCTGAAAGACCGAGGCTTGGCACTGTAATGTATCATCTGGCAGAAGGACTTCGCTTTTTATCAGTGCTAATAGCTCCATTTATGACCCGTACTCCCGCTCAAATGCAGAATCAGCTGGGCATTACACCTGGCGAGAACACCACCTGGGAAAGTCTAAATGAGTTTGGCCGCTTGCAGAATGGCACTTCTGTAAGTAGAGGTGAAGTAATTTTCCCAAGACTGGATATGGAAAAGGAATTGGAAGCCTTGGAGGAACTTAAAAAGACTGATGAACCAGAGGAAGAGAGTTCTAAAACAGCCGAAATTTTGCCAGAGATAACCATAGATGATTTTGCCAAAGTTGACTTACGAGTAGCAAAGGTGGTTGCTGCTGAGAAGGTAAAAAAGGCAGATAAGCTATTGAAGCTAACCTTGGATGTCGGTGGTAAGCCACGACAGGTAGTATCTGGTATCGCCCAAAGTTACAGCCCGGAAGAGATGGTAGGTAAAAGTGTTATAATTGTAGCAAACCTCAAACCGGTAACCCTAAGGGGAATTCAATCTGAGGGTATGATTCTGGCTGCTTCAGATGACAGCGGAAAGCTTGTGCTGGCAACGGTTTCTGAAGAAATCGAAAGTGGTGCCCAGGTTAAATAGGAGTGAAGTAATGTTATTTGACAGTCATGCCCATCTGGATGATGAGCGATATAACCCTGATCGGCAGGCCTTAATTGGTGGTCTGCCTGATCGAGGGATTTCATATGTTGTAAATGTAGGGGCAGATATGGAATCTTCCCTTAGGTCAATTCACTTAGCCGATGCATATCCCTTTATCTATGCTACGGTAGGTGTACATCCTCACGATGCGGAGGGCATGAAGGACCAGGACTTGGATAGCCTTCTTAAAATGGCCAAGCACCCTAAGGTAGTTGCTATAGGAGAAATCGGATTGGACTTTTATTACGATAATTCACCAAGGGACAGCCAAAGAAAACGCTTTGCTGACCAATTGGAGCTTTCTATAGAAGCTGGTCTTCCCGTAGTGATACACAGCAGGGATGCTCATGGTGAAACTATGGATATACTAAAATCTTACAGGTCTCGATTGAAGGGTTGTGTACTGCATTGTTATTCAGGAAGCTGGGAATTAGCTAAAGTTTACCAAAGCTTGGGCTTCTATATCTCTTTAGGAGGACCTGTTACCTTTAAGAACGCAGTGAAAACAGTTGAAGTAGCAGAAAATATTGACATAAATCTTCTGATGATAGAAACGGACAGCCCATACCTGACACCTCATCCCCATCGAGGGAAGCGGAATGACCCAGGTTTTGTATCACTGGTGGCAGAGCGAATTGCTGAAATTCGGGGCTTGAAAAAGGAAGAACTAGCAGAAATTACTAAGATAAATGCCTGCCGATTTTTTAATATAACAGAATAATCTCTTCATCAATTTAGAATAGGTGGAATTTGTTGGTATAATAATCCGATTTTATAGGGATAATATTCCATACAAAGGGGCAAAAACCTTCCATTTATTAAAAAGATTTGACAAGATGTTAAAATTGTATTACAATTACCCCATCTTCTCCCTGAGTTCTAAAAAGATGAAGGAGGCTGAACATGAACTCACACAAGTGGGGCTTCTGGAGTAAGTTTACTATAGTACTCTTGATAGTCCTGGTTATTGCCGGAGCGGCAACAGCCATACTAACCCAGTACGTACAAGGCCTATCCAAACAGGTAGTACTAGACGATGATGGGTACCGTGTTGAGATTAAAACATTCGACAGCAGTGTAGAACAACTATTAGATAGATACGAAATTACCCTCGGACCTGGTGATGAAATTACACCATCCATAGAGGCAGCTTTACAAGATAACACGGAAATTAAAATAACACGAGCTATGGAAGTAAGCGTAGCAGCCGATGGGCGTAAGGAAGTACTGCATGTTACCAGAGGCACAGTTAGGGAAGTATTAGAGAAGGCCAACGTAAGCCTGGGAGAGCATGATATAATCAGCTATCCTCTTAACCGGCTAGTGATGCCTTTCGACAGCATTGAAGTAACTCGAACTATGCCTGTAATCGTAGTAGCCGATGGACATGAGGAAGTGTTGCATGTTGTAGGAGGCACAGTTCAGGATATACTGGCAGAAGCCAACGTAAGCCTGCGAGAGCTGGATATTATCGATTATCCTCTTGACCAACAGGTAAAACCTAACGACAGGATAAAAGTTACTCGCATTGATGAGGAAATAGAGACTGAAAACGAGGTTATTCCCTATAAAGTGGTTACCAGGAATAACAATTCAATGGACGATGGCGTCACTAAACTGGTACAGGAAGGACAGCAGGGAGAGCTGGAAAGAAAGACCCTTGTTACCTACCATGATGGAGTAGAAATTAACCGGGAGCTGGTAAGTGAAAGGGTTACAGTCAAACCGAAAAATCGGATAATAGAAAAAGGAACGATAAAACGAGTAGTTACAGGCCGTGGAGATACTGTTAGATATACGAAAACCAGAAAAATGACTGCCACTGCATATACAGCTTTTGACGAAGGAATGAATGGTAAGGGAATAACCGCAAGTGGTAAAAAGGTACAGCCATTTCATACTATAGCGGGACCACCGGACATTCCATTGGGAACCAAGGTATACATTCCAGAATTGGTCAAATACTGGGCCAGCCGCGGAGTATCAATTAGTGGAATATTCACAGTTGAGGATAGAGGCGGTGCCATCAAGGGCAATAAAATAGATATTTATATGGAAGATAAAAGTACATCACGCAACTGGGGAAGAAGAAGCGTAACAATTTATATTCTTCGATAAAGAGAAATATTTCGGGCAGATGAATATCTGCCTTTTTTATTTGCTTTGTTTGACGTATAATGAAAACAAGCTATTAGCCTATTGCCCTTAAATTGAAAAACAGGTTTATTATAGGATATTGTCTAGCTAACTGTGAGAACAAAGGAGTATACAATGCACCAATTAACATCACCAAAATATCTGAGGGAATTACTGAGCCGCCATGGTTTTCGTTTCAGCAAAAGCCTGGGCCAGAATTTTTTAATAGATGAAAACATTCTACAGAAGATCGTCAAGGGAGCAGACATATCTCCTCACGACAGGGTCCTGGAAATAGGTCCTGGTGTTGGCACCTTAACCAGTGCGATTGCCCAGCAAGGTGCAGAAGTTGTTGCAGTAGAATTAGATAGAGCTCTGTTGCCTATACTGAAGGAAACTCTGGAGGAATACCCTAACGCAAAGGTGATTCATGGGGATATTCTTAAATTAAATTTAAATCAACTGCTACAAGACAATTTTAAGGATGTCTCATTCAAGGTAGTGGCAAATCTGCCCTATTATATTACAACACCGATAATCATGCGGTTTTTGGAAGAAGAATTACCATATTCATCAATCACTGTTATGATTCAAAAGGAAGTTGCACAAAGGATGGCTGCTCAGCCAGACAGCAAGGAATATGGCGCGCTTAGTGTTGCTGTGCAGTTTTATACTGAGCCTCGAATTATAGGCAAGGTACCAGCTGGGGTTTTTATGCCTCAGCCTAAAGTGGACTCAATGATAATAACACTGGAAAAGAGAAGTAAGCCTGCTGTTGATGTTAAAAGCTCCGCTCTCTTCTTTCAAGTAGTTAAAGCGGTGTTTGCTCAGCGGAGGAAAACATTGCTTAATACCTTAAATGATGCTGAGATTTCTGATATGAGCAAGCCTGAATTGAGTAGTATGCTAAGCAGTCTTAACATAAATCCACAAAGAAGAGGAGAGACCTTGTCTCTGGAAGAGTTGGCTCTCATTAGTAATACCATTTAATAAGTGATCTAGTGCAGAATAACCTCTTTAGAATGATCTCTATATAATGATTTCTTGATTCTAAATGATTCATCAAAGAGCACATTAAGCAAAATTACGTAGTTATAGCGAATAGCTAATGTTTTTAGATAAAGAAAAGCTATCAAGACCGCCAACGAAAATTGGGCGGTTTATTTTTGTACAAACATATAACAAGTTTGAGGGTACTTTTCTCTTTTAATCTCATATATTAATAGGGATAGATTTGTGAAATGAAAGGGGAGGGTATTGTTGCTAGGCAATAGACAATTTCATCGGTCCTTTATCATAATGAAGGCATGAAACACAGGGTACGGGCTTTATGAAGGTAAGGAACCAGCGGGCTACTGTAAAATGGAGATTAAAAATAACAATGGGAAGCTACAACTATACATACAGGATATGAAACCGGCAGATCCTCAGCATAATATTTACGATGTAGTTCTTATTTCCAATAAGGAGGAGGTTACTCCAGTTAAGTTAACCAGTATACAGATACCTGAAGGTGGCAAAGGAGAATATGAAATTAATTTTGAGTCAGACGATGTTCGGCAGAGTGGGTACGACATAGGTCAATATCATGCTCTTGCAGTAGTAGATCGTCCCTTAAAGCTTGATAAAGCTTTTCGTTTTCCTTTGGTGGGATATTCTGACAAAAAAGTAGAGATAAACTGGTCAGATGGTGTAAGTAATCAGCTCATGGGAATGTATGGAGGAAGACCATTTCACAAAAAAGATGTTTCAAAAATACGAGAGCAGAATAGTAAAATTGATCAAATTCAAGTATTGCATAATCAGGAAGTAAAACAAAGCCATGAATTGCAGATAACATATGAGCCTGATGAATCCGATGAACCCGATGAACCCGTAGCAGAACAGGGCAACTTTGAGGAAGAGTTGATAGATTTTGAGGAAGACCATGAACATCAGGAACTTCAGGAACAAATAGAGGATACTCAGGAAGTAAAAGAAGCTTTTCGAGACTTTCCTATTGAGACTTATGAAGAGCAGCCTCAGGAGAATCAGGAGGAAATATTGGAACTTGATAACGCTCAAGTCCTTGCTGAGTCGAATTGGGAGCATATTAATGAAGTAGGACAGGACTCATACTGGAATCAGGTAGAGGGGTATTACAATGGATTGTTTGACAAACACAAAAAGGTAACTCCCTTCGATGATGCCGTAGGAGAGGTGGACTGGATACGAGTAGATAATCTAAACGAGTGGTCATATCCTTCCTACCCAGTATATCCTGTATATTTGTCACATCAAGCATACGCAGGATACAATCCCTACCGACATGACGATAATCGACTGGATCATTATCTAGTAGGATTGGTTCGCAATCTTGGAAAAGTAGAATACGTAGTATACGCCATTCCAGGCATTTATAGCGCTGTTCCTCCTATGTCAATGCACGGGTTTTCTAGATGGCTTCCTGTAAAAAATGGTTATGGTTCAGGGTATTGGCTCTTATACATCGACGTAAAGACAGGAAATATTGCATATCCCTATTAATTTTTTTAATTTCCCTTTAAAAGTTTCAGAGAATGTGATATTATAGAAAAGTGAGTTTTCCATATATTTCTATAATTTACAATGTTCGACATAATTAATCGTTTACTGACGAAGGACGTCTAAAGGATGGAAAACATGTAGAAAAACAAAAAGAAATGTAAACAAATGAGGAGGAAAAGAGATGACAGCAAAGACCAAAGTAGTACTTATTGATGACAACTTCCATATCCGTGAATTAATGTCTTCCCTTATCGACAGAGAAGAAGATTTGGAAGTCGTAGGAATGGCAGGCGATGGCAGTAAAGGATTAGAGCTAATACATGCACTGCAACCAGACGTGGTATTGTTGGACATGATTATGCCTAAAATAGATGGATTGGGAGTGCTGGAGGCTCTAAACCGTGGTAACCAAGAGTCACACCCTTCTGTCATCTGCTTGTCCGCAGTGGGACAGGAAGATCTCATCCGTAAAGCCATTGAACTTGGCGCAAGATATTACATGGTCAAGCCCTTCGATTTTGATATGATACTAAGCCGCATTCGGGAGTTGTCTGCTTCCTATGTACCATCCCAACACAGGGTAGTTACTCATGAGGTACCAAGAGTACAAAAAAATATTGAAGAAAAAATTACCAATATATTTCTAATAATAGGAATTCCTGCACATATAAAGGGATATCACTTCCTGAGAGAAGCCATTAAAATGGTGGTGGAGGACAATGATATCATCAATCGCATCACTAAGGAACTATACCCTGGTATTGCTAAAAAGTTCAACACCACTCCTAGCAAGGTGGAACGTGCTATACGTCATGCCATTGACGTTGCATGGAGCCGAGGAAAGGTTGAAAATATAAACCAGCTGTTTGGATATGTTGTTTATGATAAAAATGATAAACCCACCAATGGAGAGTTCATTGCTTTAGTGGCAGATAAGCTATCTATGGAGAGTACTGCTTAAACAGAGTTTACATTCACACTTAAAAAACTGCAATAGTAAATTTGTATTTTGATAGAATTCTATTTTAAATAACTGTGTTACTATCCTGTAAGTAACACAGTGTTTTTTTGTATATACAATCATACAATTTATTATTCTCATGCCTTTAATGCAGTCCTAGTTTATATTATTGGGAAATTAAGCTTAATTAACATGTTATATTCTTGTTTTTCCAGGTTATTATATAGTTAGCTTGACCTAATTTTCTGATACCAGCCATGGAAAGGAGAACTCATTGAATGCCTCAAAAAGCTCCAATTTGGACAATTACAGAAGATCAGCTGTATCTTTTTAATGAAGGCACTAATTATCAGTCATATCTGATGCTTGGAGCGCATATAATCGATGAGGATAGCAGCTATGGCGTTCGGTTCTCTGTTTGGGCTCCGAATGCAGCTAGTGTCAGCGTAGTAGGAGATTTTAACGCCTGGAATTCACTGCGGCATCCTATGAAAAAAATCAATAGTTCAGGTGTATGGGAGGTATTCATACCAAATATCCAGCAAGGTGAAAAATATAAATATGCCATTGAAACAAAAGAGGGCAGACTTCAGTTGAAATATGATCCCTATGCATATTATTCCGAACTTAGGCCAAACACTTCTTCTATTGTTTATCAATTAGATGGATATCAATGGGGCGATGCAGAATGGCAGAGCCACAAAAAAACGGCCTCCTTGTATGACAAGCCTGTTTCTATTTATGAGGTTCATCTAGGATCCTGGCGTAGAAAAGAAGATAAAGGTTTTTTGACATATCGGGATCTGGCAGAAGAGCTTGTAGATTATGTAGTGGAAATGGGCTATACGCATATAGAGCTTCTTCCCATTACGGAGCATCCATTAGATGCATCCTGGGGTTATCAAGTTCTAGGTTTTTATGCAGTTACCAGTCGCTTCGGTACGCCAAAAGATTTCATGTACTTTGTAGACCAGTGTCACCAGAAGGGCATCGGCGTTATTTTAGATTGGGTACCTGGGCATTTTCCTAAGGATGCAGCTGGCTTGGCCCGCTTTGATGGAACGGCACTATATGAGCATGCAGATCCTAGACAAGGTGAGCAGCCACAATGGGGAACTTTGCTTTTTAATTATGGCAGGAAGGAAGTTCAGAGCTTCCTAATTTCTAATGCAATTTACTGGTTAACATATTTTCATGTAGATGGTTTTCGGGTAGATGCTGTTACCAGCATGTTGTACTTGGATTTCGCTAAGGAGGATTGGATTCCAAACAAATATGGAGGCCGAGAGAATCTGGAAGCCATTAACTTTATGAAGACATTAAATGAAGCTGTTTATGCTCAATTTCCAAATACATTGATGATCGCAGAAGAATCCAGTGAATGGCCAATGACTACCCAGCCTGCATATCTTGGAGGCCTTGGATATAACTATAAATGGAATATGGGATGGATGAATGACATATTAAAATATATATCCATTGATCCTATTCACCGAAAATGGAATCATAATCTCGTAACCTTTTCATTAATGTATACCTTCTCTGAAAATTTCGTTTTACCCCTATCCCACGATGAAGTGGTGCATGGGAAGCATTCACTATTAGACAAGATGCCAGGAGATTACTGGAATAAGTTTTCAGGCCTTAGAGCCTTATATGGGTTTATGGCATCTCATCCAGGAAAGAAGCTTCTTTTTATGGGAGGGGAGTTTGGCCAATTTATCGAGTGGAAGTTTGACGACAGCCTGGACTGGCACCTTCTAAGCTATGATATGCACGGCAAGATGCATTCCTATGTGAAGGAACTTAATCATTTTTACCTGGATAACCCTTGCTTGTGGGAAGTTGATCATAGCTGGGATGGCTTTCAATGGATTGACCCCAATGATTATAGCCACAGCATTTTATCCTTCATTAGGAAGGGTAAAAAGCCTCGTGACTTTGTTATTTCCATAATAAACTTTACGCCAGTGCCAAGGTATGATTACAGAATTGGGGTTCCCCCGGCTAAAGGTTATTCTGAGGCTTTTAATAGTGACAATATCATGTACGGAGGGTCAGGAGTACATAATGTGAACAACTTGGAAGTAGAAAAGATTCCTTGGCATAATTTTGAACAATCAATTGCCATAACCATTCCACCTCTAGCAGTTATTTACTTGAGGCCCGGGTTCGAGACGATTGATGCCAGTTATGAGAGGCACGAGTAGAGGTTAAAAAATAAAGGAGGGGTAGTCAATGAGAACGAAAGAATGTGTAGCCATGCTGCTTGCAGGAGGGCAAGGAAGCAGGCTGGGCGTATTGACCAAGAATCTGGCAAAACCAGCAGTGCCATATGGAGGGAAATATCGCATCATTGATTTTCCATTGAGCAACTGCACAAATTCGGGTATTGATACAGTTGGAGTTCTAACCCAATATCGCCCCCTGAGATTAAATACATACATAGGTATAGGAGAACCTTGGGACCTAGACCGGGTTAACGGTGGAGTAGCCATATTACCTCCTTATTCAAAGCAACAAAGCGGAGAATGGTATTCGGGTACAGCAAATGCTATTTATCAGAATATCGAGTACATTGATTCCTATCATCCGGAATATGTGCTTATTCTCTCCGGCGACCATGTCTATAAGATGGACTACAGTCGTATGTTGGGATTTCATAAGGAGAAAAAAGCAGGTTGCACTATAGCAACAATAGAAGTGCCCTGGGAGGAGGCCAGTCGATTTGGAATTATGAATTCTGATGAAGACTGTAGAATAAATCAATTCCAGGAGAAACCTCAGAACCCTATAAGTAACAAAGCCTCCATGGGTATCTATATTTTCAATTGGGCACTGCTAAAGCATTACCTAATTGAAGATCAGAAAACTATTGGTTCCAGCAATGACTTTGGGAAAAATATTATTCCAAATATGCTTGAACAGCATGAGGCCATGTACGCCTATACTTTTAATGGATATTGGAAGGATGTAGGGACTATCGAAAGTCTATGGGAGGCAAATATGGATTTGCTTGAGGATCCACCGGCGCTTGATCTTTATGATCCGAGCTGGCGAATTTATGGTAAAAATCCAGTGGAACCACCTCATTTTGTAGGAACTGGTGCATCTGTAAATAATTCTATCATCACAGAAGGCGCAATCATATATGGGCATATCAATCATTCTGTACTTTTCTCCGGTGTCCATATTGGCAAGGGGTCTATAATAAAAGATTCTATTATAATGCCTAATGCCCGGATTGGAAGTAATACTGTTATCGAAAGTTCTATTATTGGAGAAGACGCGATAATAGGTGATAATTGTCATATTGGTGATGAATTATCTAAAAATTCTTCTGTTAGTAAAATTCCATGCTTGAGTGTTGTAGGCGAAAATGTAAATATCCCATCGGAATCAGTTATAGGATGTAATGCCATGGTAGATATGGATTATGTACGTAAGCATTTAAAAAAGCAGTCAGATTTGATGCGTAAGGAGGAAGTCATATGAGGGATACAATGGGAATTATCTACTCCGGAGGAGGAGAAGAACAATTGAATGAGCTCACACGCTCAAGGTCAATAGCAGCTGTGCCTTTTGCAGGCAGATATCGAATGATTGACTTTATCCTATCGAATATGGTGAACTCTGGTATATATAATGTGGGCTTGATTGCACAGAACAATTACCATTCATTGATGGACCACCTTGATTCAGGAAAGCAATGGGACTTGAACAGAAAAAGAGATGGACTTTTCATTCTTCCCCCTTATGTCAGTCGGGACAATACTGGGTGGTATAAAGGAAAAATAGATGCCCTACACAATATTATGGCTTACATCCGCAGGAGTACCCAACAATATGTTGTGATTTCAGACAGCAACATGGTATGCAACCTAACCTATGATGATGCCCTGGAGTATCATAAGCAAAACAAAGCGGATGTCACTGTTATTTACAAAGAAGAAAAGGATGCCCCTTCCTCAGAGCTGTCAAGGTTTACGCTGATTCAGACAGACAAGAATAATCGTGTCCGTAATATGGAGGTAATGCCCTCCATGCCAAAATGGGATAAGGTCTCCATGGAGATGTACATCCTTGAAAAGAACCTTATGGAACACCTGGTGGAGGAAAGCGTGGCAAGAGGGCAGCATGATTTTACTAAGGAAATCCTGATTCAAAAGATGGATGAGCTTCGAATATTCGCCTATCCCTATGAAGGCTATCTGGCTAAAATTGATAGTGTCCAATCTTTCTTCAAGTACAACATGGAATTGCTTGATGCAGATAATAGAGAGGATTTATTCTACCATTGTGGATCTATTTATACTAAGGTTAAAGACGAGGTCCCTGCAAAATACGGTACCCATTGCAAGGTAAGTAATTCCATGATTGCTGATGGCTGTATTGTAGAGGGAGAAATCGAAAACTGCATGCTGTTTCGAGGGGTTCGAATTGCCAAGGGCGCTGTAGTGAAGAATAGTATCGTGATGCAAAATACACAAATACAGGAAAATGCTTATCTGGAAAATGCAATTATAGATAAGGATGTTGTCATCCGACGTGGAAGACGCTTGATAGGTCAGGAAAACTATCCTGTTGTCATTGGAAAAAGAGCTATTATATAAGGAGAAGAGAAATGCTGAAAGTATTGATGGTTGCTTCAGAGGCAAACCCATTTGCCAAGACAGGTGGTTTGGCTGACGTATTAGGCTCACTGCCCGGAGCGCTTAATAAGCAAGGCGTAGACGCCAGAGTTATCATGCCAAAATACGGGACAATCTCCTCAGCATTAAGAGAGAGAATTCAACATAAGGAAACCATCTATGTTAGGATTAGTTGGAAGAATCAGTTTTGTGGTATTGAGCAGACTGAATACAACGGAGTGACCTATTACTTTATTGACAATGAGTACTATTTTAGAAGAGAAGGTATATATGGGTATGATGATGAGGTGGAGCGCTTCGCCTTCTTTTGTCGTGCTGTTTTAGAGGCTATTCCACATTTAGACTTTATACCTGATATCTTGCATTGTAACGACTGGCAAACTGGTATGATTCCAGTTTTACTTGAAGCACAATATCGAAATCGAGACAAATATGAAAATATCGCAACTATGTTTACAATACATAATTTGCGCTATCAAGGTGAATTCAGCATTCCTGTCTTTCAAGATCTCTTTGGGTTAGGAGATGAATACTTTACTTCCGATAAGCTGGAGTACTATGGAAATGCCAGCTTTTTAAAAGGAGGACTCACTTATTCTCATATCCTCACCACTGTTAGCAACAGTTATGCGGAGGAAATACAAAATCCATTTTACGGTGAGCGTATGGATGGATTGCTTAGGGCGCGCAGTCATAGCCTCCATGGAATAGTTAACGGAATAGATTATGATGAATTCAATCCCCAAACTGACCCGTTCATTTTTCTCAATTATAATCAAGATACTCTGGAGGGCAAGATAAAAAACAAACTTGCTCTTCAAGAGGAGCTGAATATGCCTGTCAATGGAGATATACCAGCAATAGGTCTTATTTCCAGGCTGGTGGATCAAAAGGGCTTGGATTTAATTGCCCGGGTTTTGGATGATATTATGGGAGAAGATTTGCAATTATATATTTTAGGCACTGGTGATTACATATATGAAAGTATGTTTCATGATGCTGCCTGCCGTTATCCTAGCAAAGTATCTGCCAATATTCGCTTTGATAATGGACTAGCCCATAAAATTTATGCAGCTTCTGATCTGTTTCTCATGCCTTCACTCTTTGAGCCTTGTGGATTAGGACAGCTCATCAGTCTCCGCTACGGCACTCTTCCCATAGTACGGGAAACTGGCGGTTTGAGGGATACCGTTTTGTCATATAACGAGAATACGGTTGAAGGAAATGGGTTCTCATTTACGAACTACAATGCTCATGATATGTTATTTACGATTAAAAGAGCGTTACAGGTTTATAAATACAAAGACGTTTGGTCCAAACTACAGGAGACAGCCATTACAGGTGACTATAGCTGGCAGTACTCCGCAGGTAAATATATAGACCTGTACTCTACTTTGAAAGGACGTTAACTTTATGACGCAATATGATAAAGAAAAGGCTAGGTTAAAAGGCGAAGTTATGGATACCCTAAAAAGCCATTTTGGAAGATCCATAGAAGATGCTACCAAAAATCAGCTTTATAAAGCTTGTGCCATGACCCTTCGAGATGAAATCATGGATAAGTGGCAGAAGTCCCAAAAAGAATTGGAGCAGAATGGAGAAAAACAACTCTTTTATTTATCAATAGAGTTCTTGATGGGCCGTGCCCTTAGAGATAATTTAATTAACTCATTACGCTTGGATATCTATCGGGAGGTTTTTGAAGAGATTGGTATAAACCCTGATGAAATTAGAGAGATTGAGCCTGATGCAGGGCTTGGCAATGGTGGTCTAGGCCGCCTTGCTGCATGCTTTTTAGACTCCCTTGCTACTATGAATCTGCCTGGACAGGGTATGGGGCTTCGATATGAATATGGTCTGTTCAAACAGAAAATAGTAGATGGATATCAGATAGAAATGCCCGACATTTGGTTAGAAGACGGCAATGTGTGGGAGCTGCCCAGACCGGAGGAACAAAAGGAGGTTCGCTTCCAAGGTAAGGTAGTAGTAGATTGGAAGGACGATCGTCCTATGTATCGGCAGGAAGATTGTATTTCGGTAATTGCCGTTCCTTATGACACTCCTATAATAGGCTACGATTCTGACCGGGTAAACACCTTAAGGCTTTGGAGTGCCAAATCACCTAAGTATTTGGACATGAGCTGGTTTAGCCGAGGAGACTATATTAGAGCGTCAGCGGAAAAAGAACTGGCTGAGGTTATATCCAAGGTGCTTTATCCTGAGGACAACCACTATGAAGGGAAAGCCCTTAGGTTGAAACAGCATTATTTCTTTGTTTCTGCTACTATGCAATGTATTATCGGAAACGATAAGAAAAACTATGGACATTTAGCAAGCCTGCCTGAACGGGTAGCAATACAAATAAATGATACTCATCCGGCATTGGCAATACCTGAGATGATGAGAATTCTATTGGATGAAGAAGGCATGGAATGGGAAACAGCATGGGAGATTACAGTAAGAACTTTTGCATATACCAACCATACCACTTTGAGCGAAGCCCTGGAACGTTGGCCTGAGTCTCTAATCAAAGATTTACTCCCTAGGATATACATGATTATTCAGGAAATCAATGAGCGTTATTGTCAGATGCTTTGGAAACACTATCCTGGTCAGTGGAAGAAAATTTCCGATATGGCCATAATCGCCTATAATGAAATTCGGATGGCACCACTTTGCATTGCAGGAAGTCATATGGTAAATGGTGTTGCACCTCTTCATACCCAGATTTTGAAGAACGAGGTATTTCACGATTATTATAAGCTGGAGCCCTATAAGTTTACCAATGTTACCAATGGTATAACTCAAAGGCGCTGGCTGTTAAATTCAAACCCAGGGCTAGCAAAGCTTATCAGCGAGACAATCGGAAGTGATTGGATTAAGCAACCCTGGCTTCTGGAGGGGCTAGAGCCTTATAAAAAAGATCCTGCTTTCTTGAAATCTTTAGAAGAGATAAAGATGCATAATAAGAATGTACTGGCTGAGTATGTTAAAAATGAAAATGGAATTGAACTGGACGTAAACTCAATTTTTGACGTTCAGGTTAAACGACTCCATGAGTACAAGCGACAGCTTTTAAATATTCTTCATGTTATGTATTTGTGCAACCAGTTAGAGGATGACCCAAATGCGGACATTCATCCAAGAACATTTATATTCGGAGCAAAGGCATCTCCCGGTTATCACAGAGCTAAGCTAATTATTAAGTTGATCAATACTGTAGCGGAAAAAATAAACAAGAATAAAAGAGTATCTGAAATCATCAAAGTCGTATTTCTGGAAAATTATCGTGTTTCCCTGGCTGAAAGGATCATACCTGCTGCAGATTTAAGTGAGCAGATTTCCACTGCAGGTAAAGAAGCATCAGGAACTGGTAATATGAAGTTTATGATGAATGGTGCCCTAACTATAGGAACACTGGATGGTGCTAACGTTGAAATAGTTAAGGAAGTCGGAAACGATAATATCTTTATCTTTGGCCTAAATGCAGAAGAGGTTTCCAATTACTACAAAACAGATACCTATAACCCACGAAACATTTATGAAGAAAATTTGCAGCTCAGAAAGGTAATAGATCAGTTGGTTAACGGTTTCCTCTATTCTGAAAACACAGGAATGTTTGCCGAGTTGTTCCAGTCCTTGCTGTATGGAGATGGAGGAATGCCTGACCCATATATGGTATTGGCGGATTTTGAATCCTATTGTCTAGCCCATGAAAAGGTCGAGAACATATATAGGGACAAGAAAAACTGGTATCAGAAGGCTGTCGTCAACGTAGCTAAATCTGGTTATTTCTCAAGCGACCGAAGTATAATGGATTACAATAAAAAGATATGGCACCTATAAATTATTTTCGTTACGTTCAAAACAACAGGCCTATTGCCTGTAACTAAATGCTTAAAGGTGATTTTTTGAAAAAGAAGCTAAAGATCCTGTTTGTTACTGCTGAATCAGCGCCATACGCACGAGTTGGAGGTCTTGGAGAGGTAAGCTATGCCTTACCCCAAGCCCTTTTTAATACAGGAGAGGTTGAAGTACGCAGGATAATGCCCCTATATAAGGAATACAATGGGAGAACAAGATATTTAAATGACTTTCCTGTTCCCGTAGAGGATGGAAAATTTGAAACCTGCATCTTAAAGACTGATCCAGATAATAAGAATGTTCCTACCTGGTTCATTAGCAATCATCGGTATTTTTATCGAGACAGCATATACAGCCAGGAGGACGATGGATTTCGTTTCTTTTTCTTTTGTAGAGCAGTAATAGAGATGCTTAAGTTCTCATCTTGGAAACCACATGTTATACATCTTAATGACTGGCATACAGCTTATCTGGCTTTGATGGTAAAAAAAGAACTACCTGAAATCAAAACCATATTTACAATTCATAATATTTCTTATGACGGTTTTATCCCACCTTCTTTCTTAAATGGAATGCTATCCGAAAGAGAGCAGCTACCCTTGGGTTGGCCGGGTTGGTTAAGCTTTATGAAAGCTGGTATTCTATATGCGGACAAGCTAACTACAGTCAGTCCCACATATAGCAGGGAAATATCGCAGGAAAGCAAAAGAAACCAGTTGCAGCCCTATTTACAGCAAAGACAAGATGAGTTAACTGGAATATTGAATGGTATCGATTGGACAAGCTATAGTCCCAAGGAAGATGGTGTTCAGCCTCACCCTTATCATGAGAAAGACTGGAAAGTAAACAAGAAAAAGAACCGTAGCGCTTTACGGAAGGAATTAAACTTGCCAGATGAGGATATACCTGTAGCTTCCATGATAAGCCGATTGCAATCTGAGAAGGGTATAGATTTGGT
>CAYFSR010000001.1:43164-49363 GCA_964345785.1 uncultured Eubacteriales bacterium
AGGGCTTGTTATCCAGTCTAGGGTCAGAATATCCAGGAAACGTGGTTTATATTCCTGAATACTCCCATGACTTAGCAAGACGAATCTATGGCGCCAGCGATATCTATCTGATGCCATCTCAATATGAGCCTTGTGGAATTGGGCAACTATATGCCATGAGGTATGGAGCAGTGCCAGTGGTCAATCCAGTTGGTGGACTGCGGGATACTGTGCTAGATATAGAATATGCACCTGAAGATGGAAGAAGTGGAAGACCTACTGGATTTTATATGGAGGAATGGAGCGATAAAGGCTTAATACAAGCCTTGGAAAAAGCAATTAACAGCTATAATACTCCTAATTGGGGATTGTATGTGAATAATTGCATGAAGCTGGATTCTTCCTGGCAACAAAGGGTAGATGACTACATACTTATATACAGACAGCTGTTGCAAAATCACATTGAAAAACAGGAGAACCAATAATCATATGAGTGAGCATAAACTTCATGTATATCATAATTCACATGATATTAGTTATCGCAGCCCCTTTGGTGCAGTGCCGGTTGGCCAGGAAATCGTTATAAGAATTCTCATACAGTCCAATAAGCCTGCTAATGATGTGGTACTTAGATTTTGGAAAAGAGATATTGGGGAAAAAGTTATACCCATGAAACTGGTAAGGGAAAACATGGATAATGGGGATAGGTTTTATGAGGCTGTATTCTCACCACAACACCATCAGCTTCTATGGTACTATTTTAGAATCCAATATGGGGGTAGCACATATTATTACAGCCGACCTGATAATCTATACGGCGGTGTTGGATGCCTGAGTAAGAAACCTCGTCACTCCTATCAGATTACTGTACATAAGACAGATTTCCATGTACCTAAGTGGTACCGCGAAGGG
Source organism: uncultured Eubacteriales bacterium (assembly GCA_964345785.1). Lineage (GTDB taxonomy): Bacteria > Bacillota > Clostridia > Caldicoprobacterales > DTU083 > UBA5454. The sequence continues at coordinate 44,056 of CAYFSR010000001.1, forward strand.
GTTATATATCAGATATTTCCGGATAGATTCCGTAGGGGAAAAGACAATAAGATGGAAACTCTTATTAACGATGACAATCTTAATAAAGATATCATTTTCCATGATAATTGGGATGATGTGCCCAATTATATGCCTGATCCCGAAACCGGGAAAATCCTGAATAATGATTTTTTTGGTGGTAATTTACAAGGTATCATTGATAAACTGGACTATCTTAAAGATTTAGGTGTCACTATTATTTATCTAAACCCCATATTTAAGTCCTTTTCAAATCACAGATATGATACAGGAGACTATTTGAATATCGACCCTATGTTAGGTGACAGAGATACCTTTCAATCCTTATGTGAGCTGGCTGAGGAAAGAGGAATGGCCGTAATTTTGGACGGGGTATTCAGCCACACTGGCAGTGACAGCATCTATTTTAATAAAAATGGTAATTATCCCAGTATTGGTGCTTGGCAGAGCAAGGATTCACGTTATTATCCCTGGTACCGATTTCTAGAATATCCTAATGAGTATGATTGCTGGTGGGGTGTGAAAACACTTCCTAATGTAAACGAAATGGAACCATCTTATATGGATTTTATCATCCGGAGTGAGGACAGTGTTATCAAGCATTGGTTAAGAAATGGAGCCAGTGGATGGAGACTAGATGTGGCAGATGAGCTCCCCGATAAATTTATAAGAGAATTAAGGAAGGCAGTTAAGGAAACCAACCCGGAAGCTGTTATTATAGGCGAGGTTTGGGAGGATGCAAGCAATAAAATAAGTTATGGCTCTCTTAGGGAATATTTATTGGGCGAAGAGCTGGATGTGGTAATGAATTATCCTTTTAGAAGCATGCTGCTGAATTTTCTATTAGGTAATTTAAATGGTGAAGATTTAATGAAGGGTTCTCTTTCCATGTATGAAAATTATCCCAAGGAGGTGTTCTTTGGTGCAATGAATTTGGTGGGTACACATGATGTAACCAGACTGCGTACTGTTCTCGGTGAGGCTCCTATCCCAGCCGAAACTGGACTTTCGCCGGGAGATCAAGCAGCTTATAAAATGACAGAGGTACAAAAAACGCTGGCAGACATGAGACAAAAGCTTGCGGTTATCATGCAAATGACCCTACCTGGAGTTCCCGCAATATATTACGGGGACGAAGCAGGAATGGAGGGCTATAGCGACCCCCATAACAGGAGAACTTATCCATGGGGCAATGAAGATCATTCTATGATCCAGTGGTATCAAAGACTAATAAGGCTGAGAAATCAGAGATATGCACTGCGTAATGGAGAGTATATTCCCATTGTGTATGAAGAAGGCCTATTTGCTTACATCAGAAGTATTAAAAATAGCAGGGATGTATTTGGTGAGGAAGCTGAAAACGATTTTCTGTTGATTATTATAAATCGCGACATGAAAGACAGTAAGCTGACTATTGATTTGTCAAGCTACCACATACAGAAACTCGGTAATTTACTAGATTCGCATGGGCATAACTATCATCTTGATAACGATGTACTGACTATTAATTTGGAATCTATAAGCGGAGTAATACTTGAGGGCAAATAGATCCAACATTCTAATAATATTTTCAGATTAAGAAAAAATTAGAAAAATGAAAAAGCTGGTGCAATGTAACTGTAATACTAACTGCACCAGCTTTTTGCATTTCATTTAAGTAATAGGAAGTATTTATATTGTCCTAAATCCGTAGAGCTTTATCAGCTTCTTTCAATTTATCGATAATATCAAGATGCTGAGGGCATAAGCTTTCACAGTTACCGCATTCGGTGCATTGTTGAGCATCCTTTTCTTCTTCAATAAGTCTTCTGTATTGTTGGTAATGCTCATCATTTATGCCAAACATAGAAGCGTCGTTCCAAATTCCAAAAATTCTTGGTATGGAAACACCGAAAGCGCAAGGCAGGCAATATTCACAAGCAGTACAGCCAATTTTCGTTTTAGCGTCATATAGAGCCTTTACCTTCCTTACAAGCTCCAGCTCATCTTGGCTCATGCAGTTTGGCTTAGCATCATGGAAGATCCGGATATTGTCTTCAAGCTGTTCCATGGTACTAACGCCACTTAGGATTACTGCTACCTCGGGGAAATTGTAAAGCCAACGGAATGCCCATTCCACGGGAGAACGTTTTTCTTCTGCCTGGTCCCAGAGCTCCTGGATATCTGGTGAGACATTTGCTAGTTTTCCTCCACGCAGGGGCTCCATAATTACTACAGGGATCCCCTTTGAACCAGCATATTTCAAACCTTCTATACCAGCCTGTTCATACTCATCCAGGATGTTGAACTGGATTTGACACATCTTCCAGTCATAAGAGTCTATTATTTCCTTGAATACAGGCAGCTCATCATGAAATGAGAATCCAGGGTAACGAATGCGGCCGGAAGCCACAGTTTTATCCAACCACTCTAAAATGCCCAGATCTCTTAACTTTAGCCAGGAATCATTACTTAGGGCATGAAGCAAATAAAAGTCAATATATTCTGCTTGAAGCCTTTCCAGCTGTTCATTCAGAAGCCGATCGAAATCCTCATAGACTTTAACATGCCAAGGGGGCAGTTTGGTTGCTATTTTTACCTTTTCCCTGTAACCGTCTTTTAGCGCCTTACCGACTAGTACTTCACTATTCCCACCATGATAGCCATAAGCCGTGTCGATATAGTTTACACCATTGTCTATACCATGGCGAATCATTCTAATCGCTTCTTTTTCGTCGATGTGTTCAGAATTGTCTGCTCCTTCGTACTTCTCTTGAAGGGGTAATCGCATAGTACCTATTCCGAAGGTTGAACATTCAATTCCCAGTTTATCAAATTTGCGATATTCCATTAATATTCTCCCCCTAGTATGTATTTGAGTTAGTTTTAAACATAGTATAACATTATTTCCATAAAAAACAAAAAATAAATTTTTTTCTATTTACTTTACCTATACTCTATATATGCTTTTGCATATATTAACATGGCGCTGTGTCTTCTGTGGAAAAGATGAATTTTTTCCACAAGGGAGAAATCCTATTGGTGCCGTGGTTTGGGGATAACCCTGTGGACAATGTGGATAACTCCACTCACAGTCTGTGGAAATCAATAATTGAAACACTAAGTTGAGAAGTTTCATATGTCATATTGCACGGCCGCTCCTGATTACACAACCATCTCTTATTATGCATACTATGAAGATAGGGAGGTGACGGTATTGATTACATTCGGTGAAAGCGGATGGTTTGGTATTATCAGTGATGAGGTGGGCTTTGAATCAATCAGCATTGTCGCACAAGCTGTAGCAGACTACCTTAATGATACGACCCATCCAGGAATGGTGGTATTGGGCTATGATACCCGCTTTTTATCCAGGGAGTATGCATGGTCCATTCAGCGTGTTTTGACCGCTAACCGAATCCAGGTATTCATGCATAAAAAACCGGTACCTACTGCTTTTTTAAGTATGTCTATAGAGATGCATCATGCTGATTTGGGAATAATGGTAACAGGAGAAAGTCGTCCTGCTAGATATTCGGGATTAAGCTTCCGACTTCCACCAGGCAAGCCTGTCAATCAGACTTGGATGGATACTCTCTTTCAGTATCTTTACAGGAGATACCCTAGAAGTTCAGAGGATACTAAGCATTTGCTTAATTATATTGATGTTTTCCCTGATTATATTAAAAAAATTGAAAAGGTTATAGATATCAATACTCTTTGTAATAAAAATCTCTTTATTGCCAGTGATAGCTTTTTTGGAAGCGTAGGTACTTATTTTCAGGATATGATGAAAGAATGGACAATTAATGGGATTCATATCCGTACTAAGCCTAATCCAGGATTTATGGACTGTGTACCTTCCCCTAATAGTCGCAACATGCATCCAGTTACCAGATAGAAAAAAAAAAAAAGGGGAGACATAGGATTCTTTTTTAGCGGAGATGGCAGTAGCTTAGGGGCTGTTTCACCAAGTGGAAAGGTAATATCTAATGTAGAAGCCTCAGCACTTCTATTAGATGAGTGGTTTCAAGCTAATGGGCAAGAATATGATATCTACACTGAGATTTTTACGTCAAGTCGAGTTAATGACCTGTTGAGTGGATACGGTATGAAAGCTTGTCCTCAGGAAAGCTGGTTGAATGGTTGGAAGAAGGAACGGATCAGAAGTTGTGTTTCGAAGACGGGTCATGGGTGGGCTTGTCGTACAATGCAGCGGAAAGCAGTTTAAACCTGGTTTGCGAAAGTCATGAGCAGCAAAAGGTGGAAGATATATTGTCCCAATATCTAATTTGGTTATCAGAATAGATATTTTTTATAAATTAAGAAGGAATTTATAGATTTGCGTAGAATACAATCCAATGCTTTTAAAAGCTCAGAAAATAAAGATTGATGTAGTGGTTTTTTCTGAAGACTTTAGGTATATAATATGTACTAATTATCTGTAAAGCAATTAAGCATCTATTTCTTGGAGGTAAAACATGGCTTACAAAAAGTGTCCACGCTGCAGTCTTAATTATATAAAGGATGCAGATCTACTTTGTACGATTTGTCTGGAAGAGGTGGGAAAGGCAATTCGGAGAAGTGATGAAGAAGAGGAAGAGTATGATATTTGTCCTGAATGTGGGGATCAAATCATAAAGGCGGGCGAAGAGATGTGCTATGCGTGCATGTTGGAGCAAAACAAAGATGAAGTTGAACCTGCCAAGGAAAAGGAAACGGACTGGGACAAAGCATCAGAAGATGACGATGAAGAGCTTTTTGCTGAAGACGAGAATCAAGGTATGATAGAAATTGATTTGGAAGAAGAAGCAGAAGAAGTCGAAGACGACGAATAATTTGAAACAGTCACGGAAACACTACCTTCAAAATGGAAAATGAAATGGGATGTGATGCCGTGATTGATGCAGAAGCTTTGGCTAGGGTTAAAAGGGTTTTGGAATCTAACGTAGGGCAAAAGGTAAGATTAAAAGCCAATCGGGGAAGAAAGAAGTCCTATATCAAGGAAGGTGTCATTTGTGATACCTATCTTAAACTATTTACTGTACAAGTGGATATCGATACAAAATCTGTACAGACTCTTGCTTACACTTATTCGGATGTCCTCACATCCAATGTGGAGCTGGTAAAATGTAGCAATAACCAGAGAATTAGCACTGGTTAATGAAAAATCAAAAAAACTAGTAAAAAAGAAGGCGTGCCTTCTTTTTTTATTCATATTTTGCCCGGTCCCCTTATAAGATATATTATGAAAGTTTATGGACAAATAATGTCAGGGGAGGGGAACAACATTGACAATAGAATGTAGAAG
>CAYFSR010000001.1:49373-58133 GCA_964345785.1 uncultured Eubacteriales bacterium
AGGGATCTACTGAGACTGGATCAGGTGGTCGGTGAAGAGACATCCCAGGCGTTGGTAGAAGGTGAAATCAATGTACCGGAGACCAAAGCACCGGTAGCCAAAATACTGGATATTAATGCAGAAGTAGTTATTTCCAGCCGTGAAGTCCTTCAGGATAAGGTAATGGTAGAAGGCATTTTGAGATATGATGTCCTATATGTTCCTGAAGATGATGCAGTAATTGATTCTATGGATGCGGAAGTTGGATTCACGCAATATCTTGAATTACCAGGTGCAAAGCCAAAGATGGCATCTGAATTGAAGCTGAATGTGGAACATATTGATTTTGAGCTTGCATCAGGAAGAAAAATCAATGTGAAGTCTGTGCTGAATCTTAATGGGCGAGTTAGTGAGGTTATGGAGCTGGAGGCAGTCACAGATTTTTCCCAATTAAATGATGTTGAAGCTTTACGGGACAACATTCGTGTATCAGCTACAGCTGGTACTGGGCATTCCCAAACCATGGTACGGGAGGACTTGGAGCTCACTGATGCGATGCCTTCTGTTTTAAAGATTCTAAGAAAAGATGCCCAGGTTAGAATTAATGAAAAAAAGGCAGCAGATAACAAGGTTGTTGTACATGGAGAAGTGGACTTGAAATTGTTGTATCTTTGTGAAGATGAAGATGAGCCCATACAATATCTGGCTCATAGTATTCCCTTCAGTCATGTTGTGGAAATTCCAGGTGCCTACCAGGGTATGGAATGCAAGGCAGACGTTGTGGTTACAGAGTTTTATGCAGATCTTAGGGAAAATATCAACAATGAGCTGCGTATCATCGATACAGAGATGGTTCTAGGCATGAATGCTAAGATTTTTGAATCCCAGGAAGGTGAGATTCTGGTTGATGCATATAGCCCTGCTCTTGCCATGTCATTAAAGAAAAGAAAAGTTCATCTTACACAGTTTATGGGAGAAAGCCAGGGGCAGACTGTTCTGAAGGAAAGTGTAACCTTTCCAGAGGGAGTGCCAAAGGCTAGAAAAATCCTTTATGTAGATGCCAAACCTTCCATTACCGATGAAAGGATTGAGGAAGGATTAGTCAGCCTGGAGGGAATTCTAACCGTTCAGGTAATTTATCAAACTAACGATGCCTCCGTTCCACTGGGAAGCTTTAGAGAAGATTTTCCATTCAGACATAGCCTGGAAGTAGATGGCGTAAAACAAGGAATGGATAGCAAGAGTGATGTATTAGTTGAACATATAAACCATACATTGCTGGCTCAAGATGAAGCAGAGCTTAAGATTACTCTCCTTAGCAAATCTGGTATTTACCAGTCAGTAGTTAAGGAAGTTATAATCGGGGCAGAGGAAGTTGAAAAGGCATCTGCTAAGGAAGAAGGCATTTATATCTATTATGTACAACCAGGAGACATTTTGTGGTCCGTTGCTAAGAAATACAATACTACAATTGCTGGAATATTAAAATATAATTCCTTGGAAGATGAGAATCTTGAAGTAGGAACTCGGCTATTGATATATAAGAAGTTGGATTCCTCTGTTTACTAAGCTATCAAAGATCTGCCACTTCATTGTCATCCAGAACGAGGTGAAGGATCTTGGGGGGTAGGAAGGCTGCAAGCTGATTGCGGCTTTCCTTTTTTTACATTTTTGTTGTATAATACTCCTATCACTTTGAAGTGGACAATTACAGGGCCTAAATGGGAGGTATTATGGCAAAAATCAAACTTAAAGCACCGGGAAAGATCAATTGGACTCTGGATGTATTAGGAAAAAGGCCAGACGGATATCACCAGGTGGAGATGCTTATGCAGTCCATTGATTTGTGGGATGAAGTCATCCTAAGTGATTGCCATGATGAAAATCATACAATCCATATAAGAGGAAATTCTGATAGAATGCCATTGGATGAAAGCAATCTGGCGGTTAAAGCGGCTAGACTGATCATGAATAACTTTGGAATAACTTCGGGGCTCGAAATTGAAATAATAAAGAATATTCCTATGGAAGCAGGACTTGCAGGTGGCAGTACAGATGCTGCAGCTGTGTTGGCAGGTTTGAATGCTTTATGGCAACTTGGCATTTCTACATCAGAATTGGCTGAACTGGGCACCAAATTGGGAGCAGACGTTCCTTTTTGCATAACTGGCGGGACAGCAGTAGCTCGTGGTATAGGAGAAGAAATCCAATCCCTTCCTCCTCTAAAGGGTATATGGCTTGTTCTGGTAAAACCGCCTTTTGGTATGTCTACAGTAGCTGCCTATCAGGGATTAGATTTGAAGTCAAAGAAGACTAATCCCGATTGGAAACTAGTATATGAGTTATTACAGTCAGGGAAATTAAGTGAGCTTAATGGCAATCTTGGAAATGCACTGGAATCGGTTACGAAAGCCCATCATCCAGAGATTGGAAGGCTTAAGGATTGCATGATTCAAGCAGGAGCTTTTGCCAGTTCAATGACTGGAAGCGGCCCTACTGTATTTGGTGTTTTTTCAAAATCTGCAGATGCCCATGAGGCAGCCGAAAAGTTTAAGTTGAAGTATGAACAGGTGTACACAGTTCCTACACTTAATAAGGGTGTGGAAATAATAGAAGGGGGATTTGGGTCAATTGAGTGAAATCAACGCAATTGTGTTAGCTGGTGACAATAAAAAGGATTTTATCCAGTCGGGTGTCGAAAACAAATCTTTGCTGCCCATATACGATAAGCCTATGGTGGAATATGTAGTTGACGCACTACGCAGCTCTTCTTATATAGGCAAGATTTCCATCTCTGGCCCTGAGGAGCTCTTGAAATCTGTATTAGGAACCAAGGTGAATTATTACGTAGGAGACAGGGATTCTCTTTTTGATAGTGTAAAAGCAGGGCTCAGCCCTTTTATTGACGATTCAGCTGTTCTAGTGGTAACTTCGGATATTCCAATGATTACAGGGGAGATGATAACAGACTTCATTAAGCGCTCTCTTGATCAAGGGGGGGATTTCTGTTACCCAATTGTAAATAAACAGCTAAATGATGTTCAATTTCCCAGCGTGGAAAGAACTTACGTCCGTTTGAAGGAAGGTACATTTACTGGTGGAAATATTATCTTTCTAAAACCACCAAAATGGACATCTTGCGAGGAATTTGCGCAGAACATGATTCAATATCGTAAGCAGCCATGGAAAATAGCAAAGCTGTTGGGAGTTAAATTTTTGCTTGGTTTGCTGGTGGGCACCTTGACTATAAATGAAGTAGAGGAACGCGTCAACGAATTGCTCAATATAGAAGCCTCTGCCATAATAGTGGACTATCCGGAAATAGGTAACGATGTAGATAAACTCAGCGACATAGAGATGGTAATGCGATATTTTGAGTCAAAATAACCGTCCCCTTAACTCGTTTATGTGATAAATATATGTATATAGCGATGTATAAACTCCTGCAACTTGTCAATACTTAGATAGGAAACAAGATACGGGGGTTTTAATTATGAAGAAAAATACACTTATGATGGCATCTTTGATTTTTTTAATATTGGTCATAATAATAGGTACTGGTATGAATCCGCCTCTGGCAAGCAATAGCTTAATTCGATTGCATGTTATTGCAAACAGCGATTCTGATGAGGATCAGGAGCTAAAATACCAGGTAAGAGATCAGCTGTTAATAAGCTTTGGCGACATATTTCGTGATGCAAAAACTATAGAGGAAGCTCGAAACTTGATAAATGGGAACCTAGATGACTTAAAAGATATTGCTTCAAGGGAGATTAATCGACAGGGCTTTGATTATCCAGTGGATGCTTCTCTAGGAGCAGCCTCCTTTCCAACTAAGGTTTACGGTGATTTGGTTTATCCCGCAGGAGAATATGAAGCCCTTCGGGTGGTAATAGGTGAAGGTAGTGGAGCCAATTGGTGGTGTGTTATGTTTCCTCCACTTTGCTTTGTGGATGTTTCTTCAGGGGTTGTTAGTGAAAACGAAACCGAAGAAAGTATAGAGGAAACATCAGTCGATGTAGGTATAGATGATGAAGAGAATACCTCAGTTGATACTAGCACAGCTGGAAATGATGAGAAAACAGTAATCTACACTTTCAAGCTAGCTCAATGGTGGAAAAATTTCCGAGGTTGGATTTCCAATCTCTTTGCATAGAGTCTCTCTTCTTTTAAATCCCCCACCGGAACGCTCACTATTATTTAGTGGGCGTTTACTTTTTCTAATGATTTATTGTAAAAATTTGGATTATATTTCAGTGCATATCCTTTCTATAGATGACAAAAAATAGCTTTAAAGCCACACAATAGAAAGGGAGAAAAATATGGGTTACAAAAGAAAGCTTACGCTGATTTCCATATTAGTGACTTTGGTACTTTGCTTGGGAATGTTTGCTCAATTTCATTTTGACAGCAGTAACATTGCAGAAGCTGCCAGTCTGTATTGGGGTTCTACAGGAAACAAGGTATCAGAAGTGCAAAGAAAACTCAAACAATGGGATTACTATGACGGCCCGATAGATGGTGTCTTTGGGCAGTCAACCTATGATGCCGTTATTTTGTTTCAAAAAAGAAATGGTCTCAAGCAAGACGGTGTTATTGGAACACAAACCGCTAATGCTCTTGGTATTAAATTGACTTCCAATACGCCAAGCCAGGGTTCTCCTTCTACTGGCGGTAATGCTGGTGGAAACTCCAATGATGTGTATCTTTTAGCTAGAGCAATTCATGGCGAAGCTCGAGGAGAGCCCTATGTAGGTAAAGTGGCAGTAGCAGCGGTCATACTAAACCGGTTGAATCATCCGAATTTTCCTAACACAATTGCCGGGGTCATTTATCAACCCCTAGCTTTTACAGCTGTAGCTGATGGTCAAATCAATCTAACACCAGACGAGGAATCTATTAGAGCTGCCCGTGATGCTTTAAATGGATGGGACCCTACCTATGGCGCAATTTATTATTACAATCCTGCAAAAGCTACCAGTAAATGGATATGGAGCAGGCCAGTTCATATCGTTATTGGTAAGCACAGCTTTGCAACTTGAGGGGGAGATATAAATGAAGAATTGGGTATTGCCTGCCATATTGGCAGTTGCTTTGATATTCACAGGTGTATGGGGCTATAACCAGTATCAGTTGAACCAGCAGTACAACACCCATATGGAAAATTTCTATCAAAAGTCTTTTTATGAATTGGTGGGAAATGTAGGAAGTGTAGAGAGTAGATTGGCGAAACTTATGGTCAGTGGTGATCGCTCTCAGCATATGATGCTGTTGTCAGAAATCAGTAGACAAGCTAATGGGGCTCAAATGGACCTGGGACAATTGCCGATTTCCCATATTGCCTTGGATAAGACTGCGAAATTTCTTAATCAACTAGCTGATTACACATATTTTCTTAATAAAAAGGTGTCCCAGGGTCAGACCATCAGCGTTGAAGAAATGGAAAACCTGAGTAAGCTCCATGAAAACGCTGTCAATATGAATAAGGACTTAAGCCAGTTAAGCAATGAGGTATTAACTGGATCTATAAGCTGGGGAAATTTTGTAAGCAATGCCCGCACTGAAATTTACGAAGCTTCCGATGATTTATATACAAACCAGTTTGTTAACATACAAAAGACTGGAATCGATTATCCTTCCTTAATCTATGATGGGCCGTTTTCGGAAGCACTGAACCAGAAACGCGGTACTGAGCTTAAAGGGGCACCCGTAACAGAGCAACAAGCTAGGGATATTGCTATAAAATTCTTAGGCAACGATAGAGTGGCGCAAATCGAGAAGTCTTCGGATGGAAATAATGGCATTCTAGACACCTGGGGATTTCAGCTATGGACAAAAGGAGATGCGGATAACCCCATCTTTGTATCAGTTAGTATAAGGGGAGGCAAGGTAGTTAATGTCATAGGTCAACACAATGTTGTAAAAGAAAGCCTCTCAATAGATCAGGTTATGGAAAAGGCCAAGGAGTTCTTAGATAAAAATGGATACAAAAATATGGTATCCACCTATCAGCAAAATTTTGAAGGACTTTCCACCATTAACTTTGCTTATTCACAGGATGATGTGATTGTGTATCCCGATTTAATTAAAGTAAAAATTGCTTTGGATGACGGTAACATTTATGGATTGGATGCACGAAATTATTTAATAGCCCACAAGGAACGAAAGCTAGAAGAACCTCAATTGACCAAGGAGGAAGCGCAAAAATTAGTAAGCCCGAGGCTGAGTATAACCTCTTCCCGTTTGGCAATTATTCCAACAGAGGGTAAAGAAGAAAGACTATGCTATGAGTTTAAAGGAGAAATGGATCAAAAGCGCTTTATTGTTTACATAGATGCCAAGACTGGTCAAGAAGCAGAAATCCTTCAAATTATCGATACTGAAAACGGTTCATTGACAATTTAGCCAATATTTGTCGCTTATATTCCTTAGGATTCAGGACAAAATAAGACTAGCATCGAAAAGAAAATCCGATGCGAACCTGGGGAGGTATCGATAGAAATGGCTAAGAGGAATTCAAGGATGTCTGAGAATCTAAAGACTGAGATAGCGAAGGAATTAGGCGTATATGATTCGGTTCGAGATGAAGGCTGGGGTAACGTATCTTCCCGAGATTGCGGTCGAATGGTGCAGAAAGCCATTGAATTTGCTGAAAGGTCAATAGCTAATCAACAGAATTAGCCCAAATATCGGTATTAACTAAGGAAAGCGGAGGTGCACCTCCGCTTTTTTGTATTGGATACAGGATATTAGATATTAGTAGTACGAAAAGATGTTTGTTACGAGATACGAGTTATGACCATCTTGTAACTTTTAATTCATCATAGTAGAATAGAGATAAAAGAAGGAGGCGTGACAGTATGGACAATCGTCCCATAGGTGTGTTTGATTCCGGATTGGGGGGTCTGACAGTAGTAAAGGAGCTCATGAGAGTACTTCCTGATGAAAATATCGTTTATTTTGGTGATACGGCTCGGATTCCCTATGGCACCCGATCCCGCAAAATGGTTACAAAGTATTCTTCACAATGCATACGATTTTTGGTTAATAAGAATGTAAAAATGGCCGTTATAGCTTGTAATACAGTAAGTGCAAGTAGTTTTGAACCCTTATCAGCCATGTTTGATTTGCCACTGGTCAGTGTTATTCAACCAGGAGCTAACGCTGCAGTTAAGGCTACACAGAATGGGAGAATTGGTGTCATTGGCACCAGTGGAGCCATACAAAGTCAAGCTTATCCCAATGCAATTAAAGAATTAAATCCTCAGATTCAGGTATTTGATAAAGCCTGCACCCTTTTTGTCCCCATAGTAGAGGAAGGATGGAGCGATACAAAGGTTGCCTTCCTAACAGCAGAGCAATATTTGAAAGATATCAAAAAGCAAGACGTGGACACTCTAGTCCTTGGCTGTACACATTATCCTCTTCTGGAAAACACCATTTCTACTGTAATGGGTTCTGGTGTGAGATTAATTAATCCAGCAATTAATACAGCTGAAAAGGTAAAAAATATGTTGACGGATATCAACGGTTTGAATAATGGAGAGAAGGAAGCTGAGATCCAGTATTATGTCAGCGATTTTGGCCAGAGCTTCCAAAAGATTGGAAGTCACTTCCTAGGTAGAAAGATTACAGCAGAATGTATTGACATTGAGAACCAATAAGGATACTATCACAAATGGGATTTGTGACAGATTAAATAAAACTTTAATGAACATTGAAGTTTTTAATCATAAAATTTAGTATATTATAGTAATTGCCAGTTAGTTAGGGGGAGGCACAATGGATAAGAAAGTTATGCTTACCATAAAAGGAAGTCATAGAAGTGCTGATGGGGAGAACAGTAGCATGGAGCTGATTACAGAGGGTCGTTTGCTTGAGCAGAATGGTATTTTTCATATTGAATATGACGAAAGCGAAATTTCCGGCAAGGCAGGCACTAAAACTCGATTTTCCATTTTAGATGATGGAGTTTCCATGGAACGTACTGGGACTTCAAGTTCTCAGTTTGTATTTCAACGAGGGAAAAAATATATTGATACTCGCGTAACTCCTTTAGGTTCAATTCAGATGGAAGTATATCCAACCAGAGTCCGTCATGATTTAGGTTCAGAAGAGGGCAGCTTGAATCTGAAATATCAGCTAGACATCGACGGAATGTCCGTCGGCACCAACGAATTAAACCTCTATTACAAATAAAGGCGATAATTTCTATACAGATAAACCAAAGTTTTTTGTTATGGTTGACGAAAATTTGTTTATATAATAATATGTAAATAGCGAAAAGTCATTTGTTCTATTCATTTTTAATTTTTGTTTCGAATATTTCAGAAATAAATGGATGAAACCTTTAGTTCCGGCAATAATAGAATCAACATGTGTGTAAATAAACCACACCCTATGCATGATTATCGTAGATAGGTAAAATGTCTGTTGGATATTATCAAGAACAGAACAAGTGTATTTATAAAACAAACCAGGAAACTATTCAATGGAAACATATCATTCTATTGGCACTTCTATTTATGTTGTGCAAAAGTTTATGACGAAAGTGAGGAAAAAAGTTTTGGATTTAAGTGATTTAAGTAAAAACACCATTCTTGAGCTTAGAGAATTTGGAAAAGAGATTGGTGTTAAAAGTGTCACACGATACAAGAAAGCCCAACTGATGGAAATGATTCAAGAAAAGCTGACAGAGATGTCTCAAGGCCAGATAACTACAGCAACTCAGAAGCAAGAAACGTCAAATGAAGCTGAAAAGGTGCAAGAGCAGGCACCAGT
>CAYFSR010000001.1:58233-71295 GCA_964345785.1 uncultured Eubacteriales bacterium
CTCAGAAGCAAGAAACGTCAAATGAAGCTGAAAAGGTGCAAGAGCAGGCACCAGTACAAGAACAGGAACAACCCGCTCCTGTTAAACGTAAGAGAGGCCGTCCCAGAAAGTCAGAAAGTCAGGCAGCGGCAACACCTCCAAAGAAAGAGGAAGTAAAAGCAGAAACGGAAACAGATTCAAAAACTGAAACTATAACCGAAGCTAAGGCAGAAGCTGAAACAGAAACAGAAACAAAAGCTGAAACTGAAACAGAAATTAAAGCAGAAGTTGAAACTAAAACAGAACCTGAAACTGATGATCATGTTGAAACCTCTACCCAAGAGCAAGAGCATGGAAATGATAACCCGGAAGAATATCACAAAAAAGTAGCCTATGCTAGAAAGTATTATAATACCTCTAACCCAGCCATTCCTGACCTGTTAAATAACAGTGATGTTGGTAATGCAGAAGGCATTTTGGAAATTCTGCCTGATGGTTACGGTTTCCTTCGTACCGAAAATTATATGCCTGGCACCCGTGACGTATATATTTCTCAATCTCAAATTCGACGATTCAGCCTTAAAACAGGGGATTTGGTATCCGGTAAAACTAGACATACAAAAGAAGGCGACAAATTTAGAGCGCTGCTGTATGTTACAGCTGTCAACGGCGAGGATCCGGAAAAAGCTCCTTTACGCCGTCCATTTGAAGATTTAACACCAATCTACCCTAACCAGAGGATTACATTAGAAAATAAAAAACACAGAAATGATCTTGCAACCCGTATCATCGATCTCGTATCTCCAATTGGAAAAGGGCAAAGAGGTCTAATTGTATCCCCGCCTAAGGCAGGTAAAACTACCTTGCTCAAAAACATTGCCAACAGTATATCTATTAATTACCCTGATATTTATCTTATTGTTCTTCTTATTGACGAACGTCCTGAGGAAGTAACTGATATGCAACGTTCAATACGCGGTGATATTGTATATTCCACCTTCGACGAACTCCCTGATAATCATGTCAAGGTAGCAGAGATGGTACTTGAACGATCCCAACGTTTAGTTGAACACGGTCGTGATGTAGTAGTCCTTATGGATAGTATAACTCGCTTGGCCAGAGCATATAATGCGGTAGCACCTTCTACTGGTAGAGTTCTATCAGGTGGTTTGGATGCCACAGCCCTGCATAAGCCCAAACGTTTCTTTGGAAGTGCTAGAAACATTGAAGAAGGTGGCAGCTTAACCATTATCGCTACTGCACTTGTTGAAACAGGCAGTAAAATGGATGATGTCATTTATGAAGAATTCAAGGGCACAGGTAATATGGAAATTCATCTTGATAGAAAGATGTCAGAGAAGAGAATTTTCCCTGCTGTTGATTTACACAGATCCAGTACCAGACGAGAAGATTTGCTTATGAACCAGAAGGAACTCGAAGGTGTATGGGCTATTCGTAAAAACCTTAGTGAAGGTCGACCGGATCAAGTCATGGAGATTATCATTAATGATCTTATGAGAACTGATTCCAATGAAGATTTTATCGATCTTATGCTGGAGCATTTTAAGGACGCAGAAAAAGATAATACTTTTAGCGACAATCGAAGCGACAAAAACGACAGGTATGACAGAAATGATAGATATGACAGAAACGACAGAAATGATAGATACGATAGAGGTGGTTATTCGAACAACTACCGTTACTAATGGTAATTGCATTCAAACAATCGGTATATGATTCCTTATTAAAAGGTGATTTAGATGAAAATCATACATGAATTTGTGAAATTGTAAGGGGAAACTATGAATTGGCTAACTGAGAATAACAAACGAATCTTAAAGTTAATAATTCGTATACTGTTAGTATTTGTAATACTATATTTTGTTGTTACAAAAATGCTGTTATTTTTTGCACCTTTCCTTCTTGCCTGGCTAATAGCCTCGGTGATAAAAAAGCCTGTAAATTGGCTGCAAAAAAAATGCCGCTTATCTCGAGGTATTGCCACAGCAATTTCTTTATTTGTCTTTGTAATATTGGCAGGTGGGATTATAGGATTCTTATTTTACCGCCTATTTATGGAAGTATATGATCTAGCCAGCAGCAACCTTTATTTTGCAAACATACTAAATAGGATTCAAGAGCTTATTGATCTGGGTGGCAACTGGTATGCAGGTTTGCCAGCAGAGGTTGTTAGCTCCATTGAATCAAGTGTGGAAAATATTTTTGTAAGGGTTGGCAGCACGGTTACCGGGTGGATTAATAGCTTATCAAAAGCCATGATTTCTGTGCTAACTTCCCTGCCCCAAGCTATTTTATATACAGTAATTACCCTGGTAGGTGCATTCTTTTTCTGCCGGGACTGGGATCGAATCACCAGCTTTCTCTATGCACAAATGCCTAATAATTGGTATGGCAAGATGAGAGAAATTAAAAATGATTTGTTATCTGCTCTGGTTGGCTATCTCAAGGCCTTATTAATATTGGTAACTATATCCTTTTTTGTAGTATTAACAGGCTATACCATTCTTGGAGTAAAATATTCTCTATTTCTTGCCATTATTACAGCAATATCCGATATCTTGCCTGTGCTGGGGCCTGGAACGGTTCTTATTCCAGGTTCTATTATTCACTTAATTAATGGCAACTATTATATGGCGGTAGGTTTCATAATCCTATATGTATTGGTTACCATCATACGTCAGTTCCTGGAACCTCGTATAGTAGGAGGAAATATCGGGCTGCATCCATTGGTAACCTTGTTATCCATGTACCTTGGGTTTAGATTTCTGGGAGTTATCGGGCTAATAGCAGGTCCTATATTTACCATTATACTGAAGTCCCTTCAAAAGTCAGGTATTTTACCTGCATGGAAAAAGTATTAGAAATTTACATATTTTAGCATGGTTCAAAAAGCTTCTTGTTTTCTGATTATCCTTATGTTATACTGTAAAAGTTAATGAAACCGACGTCTTTTCAGGAGATTGGGAAGACTAGTTAATAAAAAGATTATGCACGAATTGCACGAGATCACGAAAGAGGTGAAAAGATTGAAGGAAAACATACATCCGAAATATGGGGAAGCAGTGGTCAGGTGCGCATGCGGGGAAACCTTCACAACCGGTTCCACACAACAAGAACTTCGAGTTGAAATTTGCTCCAAATGTCACCCATTCTATACCGGAAAGCAAAAGTTAGTTGATACTGGCGGACGAGTAGAACGCTTCAGAAAGCGCTATGGGATGGC
Organism: uncultured Eubacteriales bacterium; assembly: GCA_964345785.1. Classification (GTDB taxonomy): domain Bacteria; phylum Bacillota; class Clostridia; order Caldicoprobacterales; family DTU083; genus UBA5454. The sequence continues at coordinate 61,457 of CAYFSR010000001.1, forward strand.
CAACGAAAAGTAATATCTGAGATCAGAGATACAGACCAGGGGCCCTTGGTCTGTATTTTTTTAGGAGAGAAGTCATGAAAAAAACTACAATTGGCGGTCAGGCAGTTATGGAAGGGGTTATGATGAAGGCTCCTGATACCATGGCCATAGCTGTACGGCGCTCCGATGGAACCATCGAGGTTACCAAAAAGGCTTTGACTACCATAAAAGATAGATATCCTATTCTAAAGATTCCAGTTCTCAGGGGAATAATCACCTTTGGGGAAACGATGGTATTAGGGGTAAAATCTCTTATGACTTCAGCTGAGCTGTTCGGCGAAGAGGACGAAGAATATAAGCCCTCAAAAATGGAAGAATGGCTGGCGAAAAAGCTTGGAAAAAACGTGGAGGATGTTTTTATCTATACTGCTGTTATATTAGCTGTTGTTTTCTCTTTGGGTTTGTTTATCTTATTGCCAGCTGCGTTGTCAAGTCTTATTCGTCCATATATAAATAGCAATATTTTGATTAATCTAGCTGAAGGTGTTGTTCGATTAGGTATTTTTCTAATTTATCTTACCCTGGTATCTAGAATGAAGGATATTCGCAGAGTATTTGAATACCATGGTGCCGAGCATAAAACCATTCATTGCTACGAGCATGATGAAGAGCTGACAGTGGAAAATGCCAGGAAATTTACCACCTTGCACCCCAGGTGCGGTACAGCTTTTCTGCTTATTGTTATGGTGATTAGCATTATTATATTTTCCTTTATGGGATGGCAAAATATATTTATTCGAGTTCTGGGACGGATTGTGTTACTGCCATTGGTAGCTGGGTTGGCTTATGAGGTTACAAAATTTGCAGGCAAAAGCGATGCTCGTATTATTACCATAATAATGTACCCCGGGATGATGTTACAAAAGCTTACCACCCGCGATCCCGACGACTCACAGCTGGAAGTGGCTATTCGCGCATTTCAGGCAGCAGCTGGTGATATCCTTGTAAAAGAGGAAGGAGAGGAGTTCATAGAAAGTGGAACAGAATCTGAGGGAAGTGCTAGCAGCGGGGCAACAGTTACTGCATCACCAGAAGGTGGAATCAGCCAGGCTGGAGTGTGAGTTACTACTAGCCCATATTCTTGGAGTCCAGCGTCACCAAATGTATCTTAATGAATCAGACCCACTTACGTCTGAGCAGAAGCATAGCTTTGATAAAATGATCAAGAGACGATTAAATGGGGAACCTTTGCAGTATATTTTGGGCTATTGGGAGTTTATGGGGTTGCCATTTAAAGTAGATCCCAGAGTATTGATTCCCAGATGGGAAACAGAATGGTTGGTAGATACAATATTACAAGCAGTAAAGGGTAGAGAACCTTTTCTGCGTATTTTAGATTTGGGCACAGGAAGCGGTGCCATTGCAGTGAGCCTTGCTCATTATTTGCCCCAGGCAAAAATAACAGCTGTGGACATTCAAAAGGGTGCCCTTGAGGTAGCTAAAGAGAATGCTGAACTAAATGGAGCAGCTCATTCCATTGAATTTCTTCATGGAGATATGTTTGCTCCACTTGCCTTGCCCGGCAGTCTAAGAAAATTTGATATTATAGTGTCCAATCCTCCATACATTCCAACAGGGGAGATAGACTCATTGATGAGGGAAGTAAGAAACTATGAACCTATTAAAGCATTAGATGGTGGTTTGGATGGTTTAGACTATTATCGCCAGATAGCTAGGGAAGCAGGGAACTATTTAGAGGAAGATGGTTTTGTTGCAATGGAAATGGGAGCAGGACAAAGCCAGAGCATAGGACAGATTTTTCTAAATTTAGATATAACCTGGCAGTCAGTGGAGATAATTCAAGATCCTGCCGGTATCGACAGAATAGCGATTATCTATAAAAGACAGGGAGTTTGCACATGTTAGAAAAACTTAATTATATAGAGGCCAGGTATGAAGAGCTAAGCCATGTAATAGCCGACCCAGATGTGATTACCCGGCAGGATGAATGGCAGGGCTTGGTTAAGGAGCATTCCTCTTTGGAGGAGATTGTTACCAGATACCGGGAACTAAAAAATATACAACAGGAAAAAGAAGATACTCAAGCTATGCTTGAGGAAGCCAATGATAATGAATTCAAGCAAATGATCGAGCTGGAGCTAGAGGATCTTAATAGTAGAGAGGAAGCCCTTCTACAAGAGATTAGATTGCTGCTTTTGCCTAAGGACCCCATGGATGAAAAGAACGTGGTAATGGAAATTCGGGGCGGGGCTGGTGGTGATGAAGCTGCTCTTTTTGGTGCGGTTTTGTATCGTATGTACAGCCGATATGCAGAACGTCAGGGTTGGAAACTGGATATTATGAGCTCTAGCTTTACCGAATTAGGCGGAGTTAAAGAGCTGATCTTTACCTTGGAAGGCAAAGGGGCATTCAGCCGCTTGAAGTATGAAAGTGGTGTTCACCGGGTTCAAAGAGTACCTACTACTGAATCAGGGGGAAGAATACATACTTCCACTGTAACCGTTGCTGTTTTACCGGAAGCGGAGGATGTAGACATTGATATTAGCCCCAATGATTTACGTATTGACGTGTTCCGTTCTTCCGGTCACGGAGGACAAAGTGTTAATACTACGGACTCTGCTGTGCGTATAACTCATCTGCCTACAGGTCTGGTGGTCTCCTGTCAGGATGAAAAATCTCAGCTAAAGAATAAAGAAAAGGCCCTTAAGGTTTTAAAATCCAGGCTATTGGATATGGCTATACAGGAAAAGGAATCGGAATATGCACAAAACCGGAAAACTCAGGTAGGCACTGGTGATAGAAGTGAGCGTATTCGAACTTATAATTATCCTCAAGGAAGGGTCACCGATCATCGGATTGGCTTAACCATTCATCAGTTGGAAGACTTTTTAGATGGCGATCTGGATGAAATGATAAGAGAACTGGCACAGACTGAACAGGCGAAAAAGCTGCAGTCCCAGTTTTCGTAAGAATAAGCTACCCTAGATTCCTCAATAAACCAGGAATAACAAGATTTGAGCATTACAGTATAGCCGGTAATTTCCTTGAATACAATGGTATAAGCCATTTTATTTGGGGGGATAAGCATTGAACAATTTGATGATCAGCACAGTTGTAGGCACCTTGGCTGGAATACTGGGAACCGGATTAGGCGGCGTTATAGCCTTCTTCATAAATAATCCCAGCAAACGCTGGCTAAGTACAATACTTAGAATATCTGCGGGATTAATGTTAGGGGTGGTCTCCTTCGATCTTTTGCCCAGATCCTTTGAGTTGGGGAGCTTTGGAATAGGTCTATTAGGAACGCTTATTGGTGTAATCACTATGGCTCTACTCCAGGAAATTCTGTCCAAGGGTACTGAAAAGGGCGTAGGGCGAGGTAGGAGCAAGAAACATTCACAAACGGGGATACTAATAGGAATTGGCATAGCCCTTAACAATTTTCCAGAGGGCTTGGCTATTGGTGTCGGCTTTACTTCATTTCAAAGCTTTGGCTTGGGGTTGAGCCTGGTAATTGCACTACATGATATACCTGAAGGTATTGCCATGGCAGTTCCAATGAGAATGGGAGGCACGCGTCCAGGAGGAGTTGTGTTGGCAGCCTTACTAGCAGGAGTGCCTACAGGAATTGGTGCCTTTATAGGTTATATACTAGGAGAAATTTCTGCAGGTTTTATTGGGATTTGTCTGGGTTTTGCTGGAGGTGCCATGCTATATATTACCTGTAGTGAGTTAATACCGGAATCCCGTGACCTATATAGAGGCAGGATTTCAGGCGTTGGATTAATGTTTGGGATATTACTTGGGATTATCCTGTCGAAGACCATTTAGTAAGAAAAGAGGAGAATTTTACATATGAGGACTAGGGTCATTCCCATAGTTGACCTGAAAAGCCAATTACATAATGTGCAAGAGGCAGCAAATCTCATTCGCAGTGGTGAAGTTGTTGCTTTTCCAACAGAGACAGTATACGGACTAGGCGCTAATGCTCTAGATGCTAAAGCCGTGAACAAAATTTTTGCAGCAAAGGGCAGACCGGGGGATAATCCCCTTATTGTACATATTAGTCATATGAGTCAGTGGGATGAGCTTGTAGATTCAGTTCCTGAAAAGGCGAGGATTTTAGCAGATGCTTTCTGGCCAGGACCTTTAACAATCATATTAAAAAAATCTTCTTTGGTGCCTGAGGAAGTAACGGCCGGGCTTGATACCATTGGAGTACGAATGCCTTTACATCCAACAGCTCTTGAGCTTATTTCCCAATCAGGCGTGCCTATCGCTGCACCTAGCGCTAACTTTTCTGGACGTCCCAGCCCAACTACTGCCAAGCATGTTCTAGAGGATATGAACGGGCGGATCCCTATGATATTGGACGGGGGAGTAAGCAATGTAGGCCTGGAGTCTACAGTCTTGAGTTTGACCGGTGACACACCCATAATATTGCGCCCAGGAGGCATAACAGTTGAGATGTTGCGTCGGGTAATTGGACAAGTTCACGTTCATAATAATGTAATGAAGCCGCTGCAGGAAGGGCAAAAACCGTTGTCACCTGGAATGAAATATGTGCATTATGCACCGAAGGCACCTGTTACATTAATCAGGGGTGATTACCCCAAATTAATTAGGTTTATGAATCAGGAGGCCGGTCGGTTGGAAGGGGAAGGCAAGCGAGTAGGAATATTGGCTACAGATCAGACCTTGTCGGAATGTAATTACGGCATCAGGCTATCTCTGGGAGACAGAGAAAAGCCATCTGAGCTAGCTTTTCATTTGTTCGCACGTTTAAGAGAATTTAATCATTTAGATGTAGACGTGATTTTGGCAGAAGGAATCGACGAAAAAGAAGAAGGCCTGGCAGTGATGAATCGAATGGCCAGAGCTTCAGGCTTTCATATAATCGATTTGTAAATATATAATTGGGGAGGTAAAACAGATCAACATTTTATTTGTATGCACTGGAAACACATGCAGAAGCCCCATGGCAGCAGCTCTATTGAAGGACATGCTAAGAGAAAAGGGGATTCAAAACATTAAAGTGGAGTCTGCAGGAATTGCCGCATACCCGAATGTAAAGGCAAATCCCTTAGCTCAACAGGTTATGGAAGAACAGGGAATTCAGGTGGCAGATCATCGAAGCAGACAAATCCAGGTGGATTTGCTAAAACAATCGGATTTGATACTGACTATGACTGAAGGACACAAGAACGCTGTCCTGTCAGGTGAGCCATCTGTATGGAACAAAATATTTACTCTAAACGAATATGCTGGGTTTAATGAGAAAGATATACCAGATCCCTATGGGCTTTCAAAGCAGGAATATCAAATAACAGCCCAGGAAATAAGTAAGGCTTTGCAGAAAGTTGTAGATAAGTTAAATAAGGCTTAATTTATTAGGTTACTATTTACAGCAAGTCAAGCAAAATAATAAATATATTCCACTCCGCAAAGGCTCGTTACATATGATTTATTATTTTCAGGCTGTGAATAGTAACCCTAGGCTGTGAATAATAGCGGTAATTATTATAAAACTATGGACGTAACCCAGAGAGAGGTTATATAATAAAAAGAATGATAAAAGTTCTAGTTTCCAAAAGGAGGTTTTTCTTTGAAATCGGTTTCCAGCAATAAGGAAATGAAGCAAATGGTAGGAATTAAAGCCGCAGACTTGATTAAAGACGGCATGAAGGTAGGGATTGGTACTGGATCCACCGTCACCTTTTTAATTGAAGAATTAGGGCTTAGAATAAAGGATGGCCTAAAAATTCAAGGAGTGCCTACTTCTTATGGTACTAAGCTGCTATGCGTTAAGCACGGAATACCTGTAGTAGACAGCATGCAACTTGATCATTTGGATATAGCAATTGATGGTGCCGATGAGATCGACCCACATCTTAATGCTATAAAAGGCGGAGGCGCAGCCCATAGCGTTGAAAAGATTATCGCTTCCATGGCAGATGAATTTGTCCTAATTGCAGATGAAAGTAAGCTTGTGGATTCCTTATGCACCAAGTTTCCATTGCCTGTAGAGGTGATTCCGGCTGCTTTTTCCTATGCTCAACTGCGAATTAAGCAGTTAGGTGGCGCGCCGGTTCTTAGAAGTGCTCTACGAAAAGATGGCCCTGTAGTCACTGAAAATGGTAACTTCGTCTTGGATATCAGCTTTGAAGTGGCACCTAAAGATATAGAGTTACTTAATAATCAACTTTTAAGTATCCCGGGTTTACTAGAAACCGGGTTATTTTTGGGTATAGCCAAGAGAGCCCTGATAGCTTACCAGGATACGGTGAAGCAAATTGTTCCCAGAAGATAAGCTGATTGTCAGCAACTAATAAAAATATATATTCTGTTGCTGGGGCAGTTTAAATAATAGAAGATAAAATTAGATTCCAAACAAAGGGGAGAAGAGAATGTCAAATGTACATGTTATGGATCATCCGCTAATACAGCACAAGCTGACCTTGATACGGGACAAAGAGACGGGTGTTAAAGAATTTCGGGAATTGGTGGAAGAGCTTTCCCTACTAATGGCCTACGAGGTATATCGAGATTTGCCATTGAAGGAGATTGAAGTAGAAACCCCCATGGGTAAATCAATTTGCCGCACTATTTCAGGCAAAAAGCTGGGGATAGTGCCCATTTTAAGAGCGGGTCTGGGAATGGTGGATGGTATGATCAAACTGATTCCTACAGCAAAGGTGGGACATATAGGCTTATATCGAGATCCGGAAACTTTAGAACCGGTAGAATACTATTGCAAGTTGCCTACTGACATCGAGGAAAGGGATTTAATTGTGGTAGATCCTATGCTTGCAACTGGTGGCTCAGCTGCAGCTGCAATTCATTTCTTAAAGCAAAGGGGATCCAAAAACATTAAGCTGGTTTGTTTGATTGCCGCTCCTGAGGGGATTGCTAGAGTGCAGGAAGAGCACGACGACATTGATATCTTTGTAGCTGCTGTAGATGAAAAGCTAGATAGTCATGGCTACATTGTACCAGGTCTGGGAGATGCGGGAGACCGATTGTTTGGAACAAAGTAGTAGATATAACAAGACAAGATAGTAAAAAGCTCTGTCAGAAAAACCTGGCAGGGCTTTTTTGTGACAAGAGCTGACATCCATTCAGTTTGCAACGAAGGATCTGTATTTTACGTTAAAGTATATATGAAAAATGTATAGCCAGTTGCGTATACTAGGCATAAACTTAGGCAATAATTTGCATAGAAGTAATTATTGTGAGGTGCGTTATGAAAAGAAATCAAAAAACTTCTCTGGTCTTATTATTGTTAATTACTATACTTACATATGTGTTTAGTTTTCTGTTTAGTGAAGTTGTAACTGTGCTGGCTGACTCCATGCATATTACTGGCCTTGATATTATTCAACAAATTAGTAAATTTGGCGGAGTCATGGAAGAGATTAGGATAGATGGATGGATAAAAGCAAATTGTGAATATATGTCAATACAAGATTTACAGAAGCTAACTATGGAGCTTCTGCCTCTTTTAGGTGAAAATTCACTGGGAGAGAATTCACAGGAAGAAATTCGAACAGGTGAAATCGACGATGCTAGACAGGTTTCTTTGACATTGAACCGTGATGGAATTCAAACTAATATTAGATTTTATAATTCCAGCCTTCCTCATGATAAAGCTGATAGCTGGGAAACATATATAGTAGTTGACTCAATAATTGATTCTAATTATCTCGATAGAGAGGCACAGATTTTTCAAGAGTTACAGGAATTACTGAGTCAATTTGGAAGTGAGCCTTCTATAACAACTACTTATACTGGGGTTATTCAAGGTAAGTTAACTACTAGAAAAATGGAGGAACTAGGCAAAGGATTAGTCAGAAATATTCAGGGTAGAATAACAGAAAGTAATAAGGATAGTGATTGGGTTAGTTTTACAGCTTATAGTAATTGTCTGGGTGGGGATTTGGAATCTGAATATGGAAAATTTAATGTAAATGTTGCATTAAGATATCACAGCTCGGAAGGAAAAACGTATATTAGAGTGGGAACACCAGTTATCGCTATTCCATACTAGCTCAGCGTGTACTGACAGCTGGTAATCTTAGGAGGTGTGAAAGCGTGGCCAGTATATTGGTTTCCAAAAGTGGCCCCCTGAAAGGGACAATAAGTATAAATGGTGCTAAGAATTCAGTTCTTCCATTAATGGCAGCCTCCTTACTTACAGATGATAGTAGTATTTTGGAGGATGTTCCCGGGCTGGAGGATGTCCAGGTTATGTCACAATTACTAGCTAATTTTGGTTCTCAACTGTAGCATAAGGATAGGGAGTTGAGAATAGACAACTCCCAAATAAAGCCTGCTGAAGCCCCTTATGATTTAGTTAGGAAAATGCGGGCTTCTTTTCTGGTTATGGGACCTTTGTTGTCTCGTTTTGGTAGTGTAAAGATATCCTTGCCTGGGGGCTGCGCTATAGGGACAAGACCTATTGATTTACACTTAAAAGGTTTTGCAGCTATGGGGGCAGACATTACTTTAGGCCATGGTTATATAGAAGCTCAGGCAGAAAAGTTGATAGGAAACAGGATTTATTTAGACTTTCCCAGTGTAGGGGCAACAGAGAACATTATAATGGCAGCTGCTCTGGCAGATGGGCAGACCATATTGGAAAATGCTGCAGAGGAACCAGAGATTACTGATCTAGCCAACTATGTGAATTCCATGGGCGGGCATGTAAGGGGTGCTGGTACAGACACCATAAAAATCGAGGGAGTACGAGAACTGACTGGTTGCAGCCATACTATAATTCCTGATCGAATTGAGGCTGGCACCTTTATGGTGGCAGCAGCAATCACAAGAGGAGATATCATTTTAACCAATGTTATAACGGATCATATAAGGCCAGTGGAGGCTAAGTTGAAAGAAGCAGGAGTGCTGATTACCCCAGTGAAAGAAGGACTTCGGGTCTATAGCAATGGTTCAATGGAATCTATAGATTTAAAGACCCTTCCCTATCCCGGTTTTCCAACTGATATGCAAGCTCAGATGATGGCGTTAATGTGTACCTTGCCTGGTTACAGTATGATTACGGAGACGGTTTTTGAGAATCGCTATATGCATGTAAGTGAATTACAGAGACTGGGGGCGAAGATAAAAATTGAAGGCAGATGTGCAATAATTGAAGGTGTAGATAGATTGCAGGGTGCCGAGGTAAAGGCTACAGATCTTCGCGCAGGAGCTGCCCTTTTGCTGGCAGGCTTATTTGCAGATGGAAGCACTAATGTTACAGATATATATCATATAGAACGGGGTTACGAATGCATTGAGGAAAAGCTCCGGGCTCTGGGAGCAAATATTCAACGACTTCCATAGCTTTTTTACAAATTAATTAAAAACAGTAAAGGCTGCAGATAAAATCATTTAAATGAATGATTGCAGCCTTTTTTGTGTTATCCGTAATCATTTGGCTCTGTAAATAAGATCACTCTGTACCAAAGAGTCTAAAGCCACTATTATCTGCAAGAACAATCAAGAGAAGAATGATGGCAATGATTATTAGAGTATCATCGCTTCTACATCCTCCTGGCTTACAGCCTCCGCCAAATCCCATATGCTCACCTCCTAACGGTATAGGTCTATAATATTGTATGTTGAAAGCCAACTTAAGGTTATTATTTTTTACTATTAATAGAACTGACATTGTGGTACTATGTAATTATGTGCTGAAACTTTACATGAACTGAAATCAAGTATGCTACTGCATTTAATTATATCATCTTAATAAATGTTGTCATGTAGAAATGTGCTGTCGTTTCGAGTAGAACGAGGAATCCTATTCTGCATAGATCATAACTGTAGGGGGTTATTAT
>CAYFSR010000002.1:0-31390 GCA_964345785.1 uncultured Eubacteriales bacterium
CCACTTCATGCTTTGGATGGGTCATTTCATAAGCAAACTCTCCATCATTACTTAGAATGAGTACGCCTTCCGTATCATAATCCAGCCTCCCTACTGGATAAATACGGCTGCCTTTCCAGCCCATATGATCCAATACGGTTTTTCTACCACGTGGGTCTGATGCGGAAGTAATCGTACCCCTAGGTTTGTATAACAGAATATAAATTTTCTCTTCCTCGAGCTTCAAAACCTTATTGTGGTCCAGCCTAACCTCGTCATTTTCTACATTTACTTGAACTCCCATCTCAGTTACTTGCTTTCCGTTAATGAATACTCTACCCTGCTTTATGAGCTCTTCACATTTTCGCCGGGAACCAACCCCACAGTGGGCCATATATTTTTGAAGCCTCATTCTTCTTTCTACCTCCCAAACTTCACCACCCTGCGGAAGAAGTCCCAAATAGTTCTTTTCGCTACAGCATGTTGTGTAACCAGCGGAATCTCTTCCATTAATTGATCTTCCATATAAATCTGCAGTGAGCCCACCCACTGCTCTCTTTCTATTGGTGCTTCTAATTCACTTGGTAAAATCACCTTTGTTTTTATCTTATCAGTCTCTTCCGATCTAAGGGCTACAGTATAATCTTTTCACGGCTGTTTTCTTCATAAAGTATGCGACCGCTGCCTCCATCCATGAGAACAGATGACTTGCCACCTGTTACAGGAGGCGTGGCAAATACTATGCTATTAGTATACATTAACAATAAAAATGTCACCAGTATGATTTTTACATTTTTCAATCTATTGACTCCTTTTCCAGATATAACTTGAAAAAGAAAACGGCTTTTGAAAGCCGCTTTATTGTGGTACATTAGTGGTTATGATGGTTTCTGTTTTTTTACCATTGGGTTTGTTAGAACCTTTGCTCATCATCGTTTGTATTTCCCCAACCATAGTAGGTACCAACTCAACAATACGATCCACAGTGGAATTGTACTGAACTGGTAATAGCTTAATCTTATCTTCACCAACCACAAGAAAAGCTATAGGGTTTACAGATACACCAGCTCCACTACCTCCTGCAAAGGGCAATTCCAAATCTTGTCCCTCTGGTGAGCTATTGTTGTCACCTTTAGATTTAAAAGCTGAGTTCTCCTTGTAGTCTCCACCACCGACAACAAACCCGAAAGATACCTTAGATATAGGTACAATAACAGTACCTTCAGCTGTTTCCACAGCGTCTCCCACTATGGTATTAACATCAATCATATACTTTAAATTTTCCATAGTAGTTTTCATTACATTTTCAATTGTATGATCAGCCATTTACGACACCGCCTTTTCTTTTTTTTGTTAGCAATTTTAAGCCTGCTATTATAATATGACCGAATTTAAAATTCATTATGCAATCCAAATCAAGATCAAACAAAGGACCTGAGAAATAAGGCAGCATGTCAAGCTTGCTTTTTTGCAGCTGATAATGTCGATAGAGGTAGCGAGAAACAATGGTAAAAAATGCATAACAACCACCAATAGTCATTGCTGTAGTAGCAGCGTCACCAGTGCCAATCCGTGAATATACAGAAAAATTATTGAATTTTACTTTCTTTTTAAAATAGCGGAAAGGCTCTACATGAGCCCCATAATACTGAAAGAAGTCTTTGAGGGCGTCCCAGAATTGCTCAAAGGAAGCCTTTTTACCCATGGCAGAATCAGTTTTTCTAAGTGTTAGTGAAATGAAACCCTTATTATTTATTCCTAAAGACAGGTTCATACGTAATCGAATAAAACCCAAAAAGCGCACTATAACAAATGAAAAATTACTTCCATTCTTAATGATTATCTTTAGCTCAATCTGTATTTTTAGAAAAAGTAGCAATATTAACAGTGTTATCAGTAATATTATGTAAAATAAGAACGCAACACCCTTATTCTATTTTTTATATTTTTTCTCATTTTCTGAAAAAAATACAGCGGCTTCACTTTCATCGTTTTCAAGAGGCGGAAGTTCGCCCAAACTGGATATACCAAAATTACGAAGAAAAAGATCTGTGGTGCCATATAAAATTGGCCGACCTGGTGTAGGCATTCTTCCTACTTCATGTATTAGTTGACGATTTACCAGAGTACTAACAATATAATCACACTTCACACCCCTAACATTTTCTATATCCACCTTGGTAATTGGTTGTCGGTAGGCGATAATGGCTAAGGTCTCCAAGCTTGCCTGAGAAAGCTTTTGAGTTTGTTGCTGTCCTATGTACTCTTCTATATAGCTGCTATATTCAGGTCGAGTGGCCAGCTGATATGTATCATTTACCATTATGACTTGCAGGCCGCGGCGCTCAAAATGAAAGCAGTCCATTAATTTTTTCATAAATTTTCTTACTGTGCGTACATCCATATCTAATAGTAAGCCTATCTCTTTGACATCCACTGGGTCGCCTGCCACAAAAAGGATGGATTCCACCACAGCCATCATTTCTCTTTCATCCCTTTTAATCTCTCCTCTTAATCACAATATCTTCGTATGGGTACTCCTGTTTAACATTAAGGAAATTGTCCTTAATTAGCTCAAGCAACGCCAGGAAAGTAGCTATTACATCTTCTCGACCGGTGTCTTCCTCAAAGATGCTGAAAAATGTAGTTTGCTGGTGTTGGTTAAAAAAACTCCTGAGGAGAATCACTTTCTCATGGATGGTAACTGGATCTCTTCTAATTTCATGAATCATAGGGGTTACTTCTTCTTTACTAATCTTACCTCTAGTACTTAAAAGCTTACTCAAGGCTCTTTGCAGTGCATCAACACTGACATCAGAAGGTAATGCATCCTTACCTTCATCCAAATACAATTCCTCTGGAAGCTTATAGAACATGCCAGAAAAATAAGCCTCTCTTTCTTTCATTTTTACAGCTGCTTCTTTAAATTTTTTATATTCTAGTAATCGAGTTATTAGCTCTTGCCTGGGGTCCTCTTCTTCCTGCTCATCCAAATCCGGTTGGATTTTCGGCACAAGGCTGCAGGACTTTATGTACATTAATGTTGAAGCCATAACCAAAAACTCACTAGCAACATCTATATTAAATTCCTCCATCAATTCCAGGGCTTCAATATATTGCTCTGTAATTTCAGCTATGGAGATATCCTCAATTTGAACCTTTGATTTAGAAATCAGGTGAAGTAGCAAGTCCAACGGACCTTCGAATTCCTGCAGCTTAACCATATATACCATTTCCCCAAACACCTCGATTCTCTACTGTAGTAACTCCAGTATGCTTTGGCCTGTTGTCATTAAATAATGGTATATGGACAACGCAGGTCGGCTGATAGCTATATCAAACAGACCAAACAATAGAAAAGCAAATAAAATAAACATTCCTACCTTTTCATATGCCATAAAAAAGCGGGTAAATGTACGAAAAAGCAAGGTTTTTAAAACATTATATCCATCGAGAGGGGGAATTGGCATTAAATTTAGTAAGCCAAAAATAATATTCAAGTATATACAATAATTTACTACAGCCAGAATAGTATCAATTACAGGGGCAGTTGATTTAATCGCCATTAATGCAAAATATAACAGCGCGCTTAGGGCAGCTACCAAAAAGTTAGCAACAGGGCCGGATAAGGATACAAGAATATCACCCATTTTCTTGTTTTTAAAATTAGAAGAGTTCACTTGCACCGGTTTTGCCCACCCATAACCAAATAATGCAAATAAGATCAGGCCGGTCCAATCTACATGTGCTAAGGGAGCAAGAGTTAAGCGTCCTTGCTTTCTGGGTGTGTCGTCACCAAGCTTATCCGCTGTGAAAGCATGAGCGAATTCATGAAAAGATATAGCCAAAAACACAGCTGGTAAACTGAGCAGAATTTCGATAGGTTGTCGGAACATTTATTATCCTCCACAACAAAAATAATTAGCTCCATTGTTATATTATGCCGAGAGCTTTATTGCGAGAGCAAATACTTTAGGATTTGCTTTCATATGTGAATTTATTATAACATAAAAAAGTGTGCTGCTGCACACTTTTTTAACTGTTCCACCTGTTCACCATAGTTTCCATCCTATGTTAAGGCTAATTCTATAAGTGGTGAGTTCACTTTCTAACCCAGTTATCGAAAATCTTCTTAAAGTAGTCTAATACATTAGCTTTTAGCACGTCCCGATCAGAAACAATGTCTAAGGATTGTACTACTTTACCATCTTGCTTGAGGGTTAATGTACAGATACGGGTACCTGATTTTCCACCACCTGGTCCTTCTTTAATACTGATACCATTTCATAATTTGCAAAGCCATAATCCATCATCTTAGAAGATTCAGAAAATCGTACTTTAGTGCTGGGTGCATTTAATACAATTGACAAAAGCCGCATATTACCCCGTTTAGCTGTAGCAGATAAGCAATAACCTGCTTCCTGAGTTGACCCTGTTTTGATACCGTCGGAACCATCATAGAATCTAACCAGCTTGTTGGTATTGGCAAGCTCTGTCTTGTTGCGGCTTTCATCCAAAGTATCTACCCATATTGTGCTCCAACGGAAATACAGTGGATGCTTTAGAAGCTCTCTGGACATAAGTGAAACATCCTTAGCTGTTGAATAGTGATTATCAGCAGGTAAGCCTGTGGAGTTTGCAAAGCGTGTATTGGTCATACCTAATTCTTTTGCCCGGTCGTTCATTCGGGACACAAATACCTCGTGGGTACCCGCTATTTTCTCAGCCAAGGCAACACTAGCGTCGTTACCTGATGCCACTACAACTGCCTTTAGAAGCGAATCTACCGATATGGTCTCTCCTTCATGTAAAAACACCTGAGACCCTCCCATAGATGATGCATATTCGCTGATTTGAACCTTATCTTCCAAGCTTAGCTTCCCATCATCTATTGCTTCCAACACCAGCAAGATAGTCATAATTTTGGTTAGACTAGCTATAGGCAGTTTTTCATCAGGAGCTTTCTCGTAAAGTATGGTGCCGGTTTCATAATCCATTAATATGGCAGATTTTGCTTGTAAGTCAAATGGCGGTTGGGTAGCAAGGACGCTGGAAACACTTGACATAACAAGTAAAATAGCTAATATCAAAGACAAACAACTTCTTCGGTTTTTCCTCATTTTATCCCTCCTTGTTGGCCTTTTCTATTCAATAGGTTTTCCAACAAGAAAGTTTGTTATTCGATGGGTCAAATGACGGAAATTACACTTTCAAGCAAGGAGATAAATTTTCCTTTCACCTGATTTGCCGTCTCAATCACCTCTTCGTGGGTCAGAGCTTGCTCTAAAATTCCAGCAGCCATATTTGTAATACAAGAAATACCAAGAACTTTAATTTTGGCATGAACGGCAGTTATTGCCTCTGGAACTGTTGACATTCCCACTGCATCAGCACCTAAAGCTCGAAGCATTTTAATCTCTGCAGGAGTTTCAAAACTGGGACCTTGCATCATTGCATATACTCCGGTTTTCAAATCGAAATTTTTCTTTTTTGCAGCATCAGCTGCTAATTTTCTAAGCTCGGGGTCGTATGTAAAGCTCATGTCTGGAAACCTGGGCCCGCCTAGGACATCCAAGTTTTCACCTCTCAGAGGGCTTACGCCACTCATGTTTATATGATCAGTAATTAGCATTAAATCCCCAGGCTGAAAATTTTTATTTACTCCACCTGCAGCATTGGTTAAAATCAGAACTTCTATTCCTAGTATTTTCATTGCTCTAACGGGAAATACAACTTCTTCAATACTTTTACCTTCATAATAGTGGAAGCGTCCCTGCATGGCCAGTACTGCTTTTCCTTGATAGCCTCCATAAACAAACCTTCCCGCATGGCCTTCTACTGTTGTTTGAGGAAAACCTGGTATATCCTTGTACGGGATATATACGGGATTTTCTATGTAATCTGCAAGTACACCTAGTCCAGAACCTAAAATTAATCCGATTTTTGGTGCCTGACTATTTGGAATCTGGGACTTAATGTATTCTGCTGCTTTTTGAAACAAAATTATCATCCTTCCTCTTTACTTTCATAAAATCTTTCAATGCATCTTGGCAATTGGGTCGAATCTTTTCCGTTAGGATTCCTCCATAAACTCGGAATGACAAGATTTAAGTGTTACTGCATACTACTTTATGTCACTTAAAAAACTTGATCCTTCTAGCTTAGATTCTACACCAAATAAATCCAGGACAGTTGCTCCAATATCACTAAAGGAATTAAGTATGCCTAGGTCTACCCCTTTTTTAAGGGATTTTCCATAGACCAATACGGGTACGTATTCCCTAGAATGATCTGTACTGGGCGTAGTTGGATCACACCCGTGGTCAGCTGTGAGAATGAGTACATCATTATCATTCAGTGCTTTTAGCAGCTCGGGTATACGTTTATCTAGAGCTTCTATAGATGCTCCATAACCCTTTACATCATTTCTATGACCATAAAGCATATCAAAATCAATTAGATTGACAAATACTAACCCCTTTGTGTCACTATTTATTAGCTGTAGAATAACTTCAATACCCTCTTCATTGGTTTTAGCAGATAAGGAATTCTGTAGTCCTCGGCCAGCAAAAATATCACTGATTTTACCTACTCCTATGGTGGGAATGCCTTTTTCGGTTAACACATCCAATATGGTAGGTCCAACTGGAGGTAAAGAAAAGTCTTTTCTATTTTTTGTTCTGATATAATTTCCAGAGCTGCCAACAAAAGGACGGGCAATGACTCTTCCAACCCCATGCTTTCCCTGTAAAATTCTTCTTGCCGCTTCGCAGTATCGATATAAGTCATCCAAGGAAACAATGTCTTCATGAGCTGCAATTTGAAAAACGCTGTCTGCGGAAGTATAAACTATAACCTTTCCCGTTTTAACATGCTCATCCCCAAGTACATTTATGATTTCGCTGCCTGATGCTGGCTTATTCCATAAAGAATTGTTATCGATTGCCTGATGAAAAGCATCCATGACTTCAGGAGGGAATCCATCTGGATAAACGGGAAAAGGATCTGTCAATTGAATACCGGCTATTTCCCAATGCCCGGTTGTGGTGTCTTTTCCTTTGGAAACCTCGCTGGCTTTTCCAAAATTTCCAATAGGAGAAGGTTCGTTGTATGGAATATCGATGCCTTTAATATTTCCAATACCTAATTGCACTAAGTTAGGTATATTTAGTCCGTCTAACTCCTTAATAATATTGCCCAGGGTATGGCTGCCTTCATCACCATAGTCAGCTGCATCGTGCATTTCTCCCACTCCAAGGCTGTCCATTACTATTAGAAAAACTCTATCTACCATAATTTCTATATTACCTCTCTATCTGCTCATTTGAAAAATTGATTCTTTAATTATCGTAACCAGGATAAAAACAGATTAAACAAAGAAAAAAGTTCAAATAAGAACTTTTCCTTTGCTCATAATTATTAGTTACTGGATTTTGAAGATACCTGTTTTTTCATTTCGGAGTGAAGCTGGCTATAGACCTGAGTCGTAGAAATATCGGAATGCCCTAGAGCTTCCTGAACTGAACGAATATCTGCTCCCTTTTCTACCAAGTGTACAGCAAAGGAATGGCGAAGTGTTTGTGGAGTAACATCCTTGTCGATTTCCGCTGTTTCCTTGTAGTACTTAAGTATCTTCCAAAAGCCCTGACGGGTCATACGCTTACCGTGAGTATTCACAAAAAGCGCTTTTTCATCTGGAGCCCCTTTTTTAGTTAGGATACCTCTAGATTTTTCCAAGTAGTTTTCTAGATGTTGAAGCGCTACTGTTGGAATGGGTATGATTCTATCCCGGGAGGCTTGTCCAACACATTGTAGAAAGCCTACCTGCATGTTTATATCCTCTAAATTGAGGGATATTAGTTCACTTACACGGATTCCTGTAGCGTATAATAGCTCTAACATCGCTTTATCTCTAATAGATTTGGGATCCTTACCATTAGGTTGATTTAGTAAGCGATTCGCCTCATCAAAGGTTAAAGCGTCGGGAATTTTCTTTTGACTTTTGGGTGGTACTAAATTGGTTGTAGGGTCTTTACTTACCAAACCAGACCACAACAAATATTTGTAATAACCCCTTAATGATGAAAGCTTTCTATGTATACTAGAGGATGCTGCCCCTTCTTTTTCTAGAGATAGCATGTAAGATACCACTAAGGCATTGGAAGAATTCTCTACCTCATTTATTGCCTTTGATTTTAGATATTCTATAAATTGACTTATATCACTTAAATACGACTCCATGGTGTTATCCGATAAATCCCTTTCGGATTTTAGATAGGCTGAATACTTATGTAAATAAAAACCCATTTCAATAAAGCTCCTTCTACATTTGCTTCTTAAGTATTCAACAAAAACTATTAAAATCCTTTTATTTTCCATAAAGCATAAGCTATTTAAATACCCAACGGAACAAACTAAAGAAAATTGGGCTTATATAAGCTTCAAAGAGGCTTCCTAAAATCAATATAAAGAATAGACTTAAGGTCTTCCAAGTATAAATGCCAGTATTTCGCTTCACCTGTTCCTTGGGTAGTGTAACTTTTCTGTTTTTCAGCTTATCAATTGAATTCTCCAGGGCAAGAACTCCAATACCCAGAAAAGAGACTAAATGAAAACACTAATCCCCCAGCTTAGCTGGGGGATTAGTGTTTTCATTTATCTGATAAGCTCCATCATCGATATCAGCATCGAGAAAAATCAGAATATCGCTGTTCGAGTTAAGATAGCCGGTTTTCATTGCATATGCCTTTCCCCTGTTCTCAGAGAGAGAAAGAACCTCAGCACCAGTATTAGCAGCAATCTTAGCAGTGTTATCAGCTGAGCCGTCATCCACTACGAGAATACGTTCAATCCAAGAAAGATGCTTTATAGACTCTATTGTTCTCCTAATTTTGTCTTCTTAATTGTATGCTGGAATGATTATCCCTACAGTAGGCTTTTTTTTAATCATTGATTGCCATCCTCATTAACAAAATCCCTTGGCCCCGGTACAACTGTATCATTTTCATAAAACAGAGGACTTGGTAAAAGATCCAAAGCGTCTTCTTCAAAGCCGAAATTTCCTGTATTACCTGATAATATTGATGCTAGAGCAAGCCTCCCATACATGGACTCTATATGGTCTACAGTTGAGATCCCCAAAGCTTTATAAGCCGACATATTGCTAGTTTCCACTTGTCCAGTCTCAACAGCAACTACATTAATTCCAGCCTTCTTAGCCTTCTCTATAAGAATATTGTCATATGTTAGGGTAGGAGTTCCTTGACCCAGTAAAACTATTATATCAACTGGGTATGAATACTGCCGAATATAAGAGTGAATAAACAGTTCTTCAGCTTCTTCCACTAGTGGCGTCAGCTCACCATAATTCATGCTGTATACCAATTCCTGTATCATGGTAGATATAAATTCATCTGATTGTTGAATTGCATGAACTGTTCCTTCATTGTTTATGGGAATATTAGGCAGCAAGGTAAGGGCTGATTCCACTGATGCTCCTGTAAAGTGCAAAAAATCCAGTATATCATAATAGGATTAACCTCTTCTATATATAAGCGAATGGCTTTCAAATCTTCTTTGTAGTTCTTGCCCCTAATAACCACCAGTACGTGCTTTCCCTTCATATTGACAGTAAGCTCCGGCATATCGATAGGTGAAAGTATTAGCTCTTTTTCTCGTCCAGCATAGTCCAAAGTATTGTCAATAAAATCATGAAGTACATCACGTATATTTTCAGATGCTTTCTCCATACTACTGTTTATTTCATCTTCTGTTAGTTGTTTGGAATTGCAAATTGCTTTTTGATTCACAAAGATAGTGTTGTCATAAATTTCTATCAGGTCATTTTCTTCAACTTGCTGAAAAAAATTCATACCCAAGTTATCATATAATGGTACCCCAGCTTCCACTAAGATTTTAGGTCCTTGGTTTGGAAAGGTTCCACTTATAGAGCAGTCGCAATTGATAACAGCTTTTACCTTCTGCTCAACTAGATGAATCGCGGCAACTTCATCTATATCCTTATGATGAATGATAGCAATGTCAGAAGGTCCAAGACGATTTATTAAATTTTTGGTCTTCTTATCTTTTTTAGCATTGCCTCGAATCATAACATCACACTCCAAACGAAATTATTAGTATCTTTAGCAACATCATCCAATTTATACATAATCACAAAATATTTACCTAAAATGAAATCTAGCATAACTAGTTTTAAGGTAACCTATAAGAAATGATTTATACGGAGAATAAAAAGCTTTTGAATGGGAACTAAAAGTTAAATCGAATGTTCTTCTTTTTGTTGTATTGCAGACTTAATCAATTCACCTGCATGCTCCAAACTAAGAGAGGTTAATTTGTTGCCTCCGATCATTCTGGCAATTTCTTCTTTTCTTTCCTGAATATCTAATTTGGATACATTAGTTCGGGTATGTTCTTCACTAAGCATCTTTTCAATAACAAAATGGCAGTCAGCCATTGATGCAATTTGTGGTAGGTGTGTTACACATATTACTTGACGGTTTCTTGAAATACCACCAATTTTCTCAGCAACCTTTTGAGCTGTTCTTCCACTGATGCCCACATCTATCTCATCGAATATCATGGTGGGAATTTCATCTAGGTCGCCCAGGATAGTCTTGAAGGCCAGCATCAGCCTGGACATTTCTCCGCCGGATATGATTTTTGCCAAGGGCTTTAGAGGTTCTCCCGGGTTGGGGGAAATGAGAAATTCCACTTCATCATAACCGTTCCTGGTAATTCCAGTAATTTCAACCTCTTCAGCAGCAGCATTATCATGTGAGCTCATATTCACCTGAAACAAGGTGCGATCCATATTTAGATCTGCCAGTTCCTTTGTCAGCTGTTGTTCCAGAAACTTAGCAACCTTTTTTCTTTTTTGTGAAAGTATTCTACAAGTCTTAAGTACGCCAAGATATTGCTTACGAGACTGTTTTTGTAACTCATCCATATTTTTCTGACTGTTTTCCAACATGTCCAATTCTGATTCCAATTCAGTCTTTAATTGGATTACATCTTCTACGGTCGCTCCATACTTGCGTTTCATAGATAAAAGTATCTCTAAGCGCTCATCCAGCTCTTCAAGTCGCTCTGGATCGTATTCAAAGCTGTCTCGATAAGAACGTAACTCTTGAACCGAATCCTCTAAGGTATATTGCAGGCTTTCCAGCCCTTCTATAATTGTATCCAAGTTATCATCGATTCCCTGAATTAAATTTAATTGGCTGACTACTCCAGAAAGCCCATCTATTACGGAAGAGGTATTGCCATCCCCTGAATATAATATCTCATAAGCCTCTGCCACTGAGGTGGCTATTTTCTCCGCATGTGCAAGAATAGAGCGTTCCTTGCGAATAGCTTCTTCTTCGCCAGGCCGTAAGGCAGCACCTTCAATTTCCTCAATCTGATATCTAAGAATATCTCTACGACGTTCGCCATTCTCATTCCAACCCTGAAGTTTGTGAATTTCCTTTTTAGTGGCATGCCAAGCTGACCAAGCTTTTCGTAATTCACTCTTTATTTCTTCCAGGGCAGAACCTCCCAATCGATCTAAAAACTCAACATGAGACTCTGGAGTTAACAGAGACTGGTGCTGATGCTGTCCATGAACATCAACCAAGTGACGTGTTATTTCACGAAGCATGGTTAAGGTTACAGAGCGTCCATTAACCTTACACAGGTTTCTACCTTGTATGGACAGCTCTCGCATTAAAAGAAGGCTTCCATCCTCTTCTGGAAGGATTCCGTACTCTATAAGGGTTTCATCCATTCGATCGTCCGTTAGATGGAAAAGAAGCTCAACCCTGGCAAAGTCCTTTCCAGTTTGAATCAACTCACGGTCTGCTCTTTCCCCCAATGCTAAATTGACGGAATCGATAATGATTGACTTACCGGCACCAGTCTCTCCCGTTAATACGTTAAAGCCTTCTTCAAAGCTTATGGTTAGCTCGTCGATAAGAGCAATATTCTGAATTGAAATTTCTCGAATCATGCTATCCCCCATAACTTAACTTCTATATATCCCTGTTATCCCACGTTAAGACGCCCACTTCTATAAGTGGTGCGTTCACTCTCATTCATTCAGGTGGAGTAGAGTCTCCATCTGAATCTCCAAAGTTTTGCTAGAGGCAAAACGAGTTCACTTACTGTCGCATCATATTAGAGAAGCGTTTCAAAACATCATTTACCATGGAGTTTTCTCGTACAACAACCAAAATGGTATCATCCCCAGCAATGCAGCCAATAATTTCCGGCCAGTTTATTGAGTCAATAGCTGAAGCCGCTCCTTGTGCCCCTGCAACTATTGTACGAATGACAATCAGGTTGTTGGCATGGTCCATACTGATAACAGACTCAGAAAAGACCCTAATCAAGCGCTCAGCCATATCTGAATCCTGCCGTTCCATAGCAGCGTATTTGTATACTCCGGCTTTTCCCAGAACCTTAACCATTCGCAATTCCTTAATATCTCTTGACACTGTAGCTTGTGTTACATCCATTCCGTTAGCTCTAAGCTCATTTGCCAACTCTTCCTGGGTTTCAATATCCTTTTCCTCAATTATTTTTAGTATTAAGGCATGCCTGCTGTATTTCATCTCTCCTCACTACCTTCCTTCGCTATTTGAAAAACATTCTTTGAAAAATTGTACTCACACTTTTCGTGTAAACAGTTTATTCCGCAGGAGCTTATAAAAATTGTACCCGGTAATACGGATTAGATGGGTCTTTTGGTCGGCTTTTTCGATGATGATACGGTCGCCTTCAGCCAAATTAACTATTTGCTGCCCATCAATAGTTACCTGTACATCTCTGTTTTTGTCAGTACTCTCTATTTCTATCAATGATGAGGAATGAGTTACAATAGGCCTGGAATTAAGAGTATGTGGACAAACAGGTGTTACCAGCAGGCATTCCATGTCTGGATCAATAATTGGACCTCCGGCAGATAATGAGTAAGCGGTTGAGCCTGTTGGGCTTGAAACCAGTAAACCATCAGCTGCATAATAGTTTACAAACTCGCCGTTTATATTTAAATTTAAGTGTATTATTCTTCCATAGACTCCCTTGCTGACAATTACATCGTTAAGTGCAATTGCCCGTTTCAAAACCTGCTGACCTCGCATAACCTTTGCTTCAATCATCATACGCTTGTCAATTTTATAATTGCCTGATGCCAAAGCATCTAATATGGAGGGTAAATTTGCCATCTCCGCTTCAGCCAAGAAACCTAGGTGACCCAGATTAATGCCAAGAAGGGGCTTCTGGTACTCAGCAGCTTTTCTGGAACTGTGTAATATGGTTCCATCTCCGCCTAGCACCAATATAAGGTCCGATTGCCTATAAATTTCGCTTTCAGCCAATAGATTGCCTAATTGGCATAGCTGATAAACAGAAGGAGTAACTAAGGGTGTCATGTTTCGTTCCAGTATTCCATTTAAGACCTTTTTTGTGTACTCTCCTGTGATGTCCTTGGACAAATTAGATATAATTCCAAGCTTAATCATATAATCACCTGCTTTTCTCAAAAAAATCATGAGCTCTATGTACAGTCTCCTCTATTAAGATAGAACATGACTGTTGTATTGGAACTGGTTGAGGGGCTGGGGCTTGGGTCCCCTTAAAGAAATACCCCAGAAATTCTATATTCCCTTCGGGACCGGTAATAGGTGAAAAATCCATACCTTGAAGCTTTAATCCTAATCCTTTAGAAAAGTTAACTATTTCTGTTAAAACCTCTAAGTGCAACGGTTTTTCCCGCACTACTCCCTTTTTCCCAACCTTTCCCTTTCCTACTTCGAACTGAGGCTTAATCAAAGTTATTATTGGGCTGTTTTCATCTAGCAGCTCTATAGCACCAGGTAAAACCAGTTTCAGGGAGATAAAGGACACATCTATAACAGCGCCTTGTGGGACAGTTGCCAAGTCCTCTCTTTTAACATTTCGAATATTAGTCCGCTCCATAACAATAACTCTGGGATCCTGTCTTAATTCCCACGCAAGTTGTCCATAGCCGACATCAATGGAATATACCTGCTTTGCTCCATTATTTAGCAGACAATGGGTAAAACCTCCTGTGGAAGCGCCAATATCCAGCCAGATGCGATCTTTAACATTAACATTAAATTGCTCGAGTGCTTTTTCCAGCTTCAGTCCTCCGCGACTGACATAGGGGTTATCAGTGCCTTTTACCTCTATATTGCTGTCTATGACTACTGAAGTTCCAGGCTTATCTACACGCTGTTGATCTACGAACACCAGCCCGGCCATAATAATCCGTTTCGCTTTTTCGCGACTGCTTACCAAACCTTTTTCTACCAGAAGAACATCAATCCGTTCCTTACGAGAGTCTTGCATGGGAAGTCTCCTTTCTGGTAGAGCTAAAAATTTGTGATGCTATAGAGACAGGATCCAAGTGTAGGGAATCCCTTAGCTCTTGTATGCTTCCATGCTCAATAAAGCTATCAGGAATGCCAATATTTATCACCTGGGTACCATTATTCTCTTTGATTACGTGCTCATTAACACAGCTTCCAAATCCGCCATCCAACACATTTTCTTCCATAGTAACCAAGAGGGTATAACCAGTTTGAGCCAGCTTGTCCAGTAATCTAGTATCCAGGGGTTTGACTACTCGGGCATTAATTATAGTTGGGTTAAGGCCTTTCTTGCCTAATAATCCCGATGTCTGTAATGCAAGCTCCACCATCGAACCTACAGCTAGAATAGCAATATCCTGACCCCTTTGCAAAACCTCCCAATCTAGGGAGTAAATCGGCTCAGAAGGTAATTCTTCCACTAACTGGGTACTTTCCTTGGGATATCGAATAGCTATAGGAGCATTAATCTCAAGCGAATAATCTAACATATATTTTAATTCTTCAGTATTCTTAGGTGCCATAATCGTTAGATTAGGTATATGGCTTAGGTAGCTTAGGTCGAAGACTCCATGGTGGGTATCGCCGTCTTGTCCTACTAACCCTGCTCGGTCAATGGCAAAAATTACTGGCAAATTTTGACGACATACATCATGGGCAATTTGGTCATAAGCTCTTTGTAAGAAGGTTGAATATACAGCTACTACTGGTTTTAGACCACTGATTGCCAGCCCGGCTGCAAAGGTAACAGCATGCTGCTCTGCTATTCCGACATCAAAGAAGCGATTAGGAAATCGATCCTGAAAATAAGACAGTCCGGTACCATCAGGCATAGCAGCAGTAATGGCAGTAAGTTCTGGATGCAAAGACCCTAGTTTGGTAAGATGAGTCCCAAATATTTTGGAATAAGAAGTAGACTTCCCATTATATGTCTTCTCACCATTCTCAATATCAAAGGGAGCTACCCCGTGATACTGGGCCGGGTTGGTTTCTGAGAAGTAATAACCTTTCCCCTTTCTCGTTATTACATGAATAAGAGTAGGCTCTTGTAATTGTTTCGCTCTATTCAGGGTTGAAATAAGGGTGGGCAAGTCATGACCATCAACAGGCCCCATATAGGTAAAACCCAATTCTTCAAACAACACCCCGGGAACAAGTAAGTATTTAAAGCTTTTCTTAAGCTTCTCTAACTTTTCCGTCAACCAATCTCCAATCAAAGGTACACTTCGTAAGAAATGAGCGAATTCCTTCTTAAACCATTTGTATCTTAGATTGGAGCGAATTCTAGTTAGATATGAAGCCATAGCGCCTACATTAGGAGCAATAGACATTTCATTATCATTTAAAATAACAGTAAAGCTGGTATTCAATCTACCAGCATCATTAAGAGCTTCCAGCGCCATACCGCCTGTAAGGGCTCCATCTCCAATAACAGCCAAAACACTATGATCTTCTTTTTTAAGGTCTCTAGCTTTGGCCATACCCAGGGCGGCAGAAATCGAGGTGCTGCTATGCCCGGTTTCAAATACATCATGGTTGCTTTCCTTATGCTTAGGAAAGCCGCTAAGCCCGCCGTAATGGCGGAGGGTATGAAATTCTTTTCTACGAGATGTGAGAATTTTATGTACATAGCTTTGATGTCCTACATCCCATACTATTTTATCTATAGGGCTGTTGTAAACATAATGGAGGGCCAAAGTAAGCTCAACAACACCAAGATTTGATGCCAGGTGACCTCCGGTTTCCGACACTCTTTGCAGTATAAACTGCCGTATTTCCTGTGCCAGGAGCGGAAGGTCTTCCTGATTCAAACTTTTCAAATCACTAGGTTGTTCTATCTTTTCTAGCAATGCCATCATGGTATCCTCTCTTTTAATCAATGACTACTAATAAGTCAGTTTATGCAATTGTAGATTATATCACTTATTTAAGAAGTCAACAAGTTATGTCAAATGACAGCTACCAGGATTCCCAGGATTGCACCTGCAATAACCTCTATAGGTGTATGTCCTAATAACTCCTTAAGTTTTGCTTCTGTTATAGTGTGTTGGGTTTGCAGTTCTCTAACGATTTCATTTAACACTGTTGCCTGTTTTCCAGCAGCTCTCCGCACACCTGCAGCGTCGTACATAACTACAAGGGTAGCTGCTACTGACAAAGCAAATATAGATGAGTTAAAGCCTTCCTGCATACCTATTGAAGTAGCCATACAAGTCATAATCGCTGAGTGTGAACTAGGCATACCTCCAGAACCAACAAAACGAGTAAAATCCCAGCGTTTGTCAAGGATGAAGGTTAAAAAAACCTTAAGTACCTGAGCTATGAACCAGGCCAATATACTATTCCATAAAATTCGATTTTGTGCTATTTCTGTGATAAATGACAATAGGAATCCTCCCTCAACGTTTCCTGTCCAATATAGACAAGGATAGAGATTTTAAAAAGTTCGCTTTAGTTCCAAAAGGCTCTAAACATGATACTGATTTTTCTATGTATTCACGTGCTAGGGCCTTGGATTTTTCCAAGCCATATCTGGCAGGGAAAGTTTGTTTGCCCATTTTTTCATCCTGGCCTGTAGCCTTCCCCATCTGAGAAAAATCGCCAGTTAAATCCAATATATCATCAGTAATCTGAAAGGCAAGGCCTAGTGCTTTACCGTAGCTAGTAACAGCGCGTAGAACTTCTGGCTCATCACTATATGCTAATACACCTGCTTTTAAAGAAGCGGTGATTAAAGCTTCCGTTTTATGAGTATGTATATAATTTAGTATTTCCTCTTCATTGCCTTCTCCTTGGTTATCCATATCTGCACTCTGCCCGCCTATCATTCCAGATATACCAGCAGAATGAGCAATATCCGCCATAGCTTTTACATAGTTACTCAGCTTTTGTGGAGAATCCGGGATGCTTTCCAGCATAGCTTCGTATGCCAAATTCAACAATCCATCACCTGCAAGAATAGCTGTAGCTTCTCCAAACACCTTATGATTGGTGAGCTTACCCCTTCTGTAATCATCATTATCCATCGCAGGAAGATCATCGTGAATTAGAGAATAGTTATGAATCATCTCCATGGCACAAGCCATGGGAAGAATGTAATCCAGCTCAGATTTTGGCACCTCGTTTTTCTGGTTGTTATCCCATAAATATGCCAGTTCATATGCAGATAGTAACAACACTGGACGTAGCCTTTTCCCTCCTGCTAAGAGGCTGTACTCCATGGCACGAAGCACTGTTCGATGGCTATCTCTGCCCTTCAGCAGGGTTTCAAGGCCTTGGTTGATATAGTTAAGCTTTTCATTATAAGCTGCATTAAAATCCATTCTTAGCGAGGCTCCTTTTCATCAATGTTAAATTCCATTTCTTGAAGCTCTCCAGTTGAATTTCTCGATAATATTTTTACTATCCCTTGTGCTTCTGTTAGCTTATGATTACACAAGTTGGTTAATTCAACTCCACGTTTATACAAATCCAAAGACTTCTCCAGCGAAACATCGCCTTTTTCCAGGTCTTGTACTATTTTTTCCAATTCCTTTATGGCGTCCTCAAAGGCTAGGTCATTATTTTTCAAATCTTCATTTTCCATGTTATTTCTCCTTATATTTCCTCAGTAGAATCAGACGTAGCGGCCACTTCTTCTACAGTACAAACAGCTTGTCCATCCTTGAACAGCAATCTGATCTGTTCCTTAGGGGATAACTGAGTGATAGACCTTACTGGCTTTGTCAAGTCTTCTCGGTAAGGAATAGCATAACCTCGTGCCAAAACCCTTAAGGGGCTTAATGCCTGCAGTGAGGAAACCAGTTGTGACATTTGTTCCCGTGCATGCTTATAATGGGACTCTACGGCATGATTCATTCGTTGAATCAATTGGTCAAGGTATTGACTGTGTTGGTCAACCACCAAGCGTGGGGTTTGGAAAACATAATGATTCATTAGTAATTCCAAACTGTGTTGCTTACGGCTAATATTGAAATCCATAGCATTAGATAAGCTTTTATGTAAGCCCTTAACCATAGACAACAAAGCGCCTGATTCAGGCACAGCTATCTCCCCTGCATTGGACGGAGTTGATGCCCTTACATCCGCAACGAAGTCAGCTATGGTGAAGTCTGTTTCATGCCCTACGGCAGAGATAACAGGCAGACGAGACTGAAAAATTGCCCTTGCAGTTAGCTCCTCATTATATGCCCACAGTTCCTCAATAGATCCGCCACCACGACCAGTGATGATAAGATCCAAATCATTCCTTGTATTGGCATATTCTATAGCCCTTGCTATCTGCTCTGCTGCACCTTGGCCTTGAACTGCCACAGGTAGAACCAGCAGTTCGACATATGGGTTTCGCTGGGTAATGACTGTAATGAGATCTCTAACAGCTGCACCAGTGTGAGAGGTAATGATTGCAATTTTTTTCGGTAATAAAGGTAAAGGCTTTTTGAAATCATCATCAAATAAGCCTTCCTCACGAAGCTTTTTCTTCAATTCTTCAAATGCAAGGTGGAGGTCACCCTGTCCATCTCGTTCCATACTATCTACATAAAGTTGATATTGGCCATCTCTAGTGTAGAGTGAAACAGTTCCAGTGGCTACTACTCGCATACCATCTTTTATAGGAAAGCTTGGACCAGTTCTTCTCTGCTTGAACCATACGCATTGAATGCGATCCTGCTCATCTTTTAAGGAAAAATACATATGCCCTGATGAGTGGTGCTTAAAATTGGATATTTCACCTCTGACATTAACTCTCTGAAGCAATGGATCTCTAGCGAGTATAATACGCACGTAATCATTCAATTGATGGACTGTAAGAACTATAGCATTACTCATAGCTTTCTCTTCGCTGCTAGCAGTGTGTTTTCCAAAAGCATGGTTATGGTCATTGGACCGACACCGCCAGGAACCGGAGTTATATATCCTGCTTTATCCTTGGCATCATCAAAGTCCACATCCCCATATAAGGAACCTTCGACCCTTGTAGTGCCCACGTCAATTACAATAGCACCTTCCTTAATATAGCTGCTATCAACAAATTTAGCTTTACCAATAGCTACAACTAAAATATCTGCATTACGAGCTGCTTCCTTAAGGTTTTGTGTTTTTGAATGGGCTATGGTTACAGTTGCATTTCTTTGTAAAAGCATTAAAGCAACAGGTTTTCCTACGATGTTACTTCTTCCAATTACCACTGCATTCTTTCCAGCAATACTTTGCCCGGTTTCTTCTATAAGCCTTATTATTCCCTTAGGAGTACAGGGCTCCAAGCCTGCCTGCCCATTCATAAGCATCCCTGCATGGATAGGATGAAAACCATCTACATCCTTACTTGGCGATATGGCATTAATTATACTTTCTTCATTTATATGCTTAGGTAGAGGCAATTGCACCAAAATTCCATGAACAGAATCGTCCTGATTAAGGTCATGGATAGTTGATAACAGCTCTCCTTCTGTGGTCTCTTCTTTCATGCGAATCACAGTAGAATTGATTCCCACTTCTTTACAGGCTCGTTCCTTGTTTCGTACATACACCTGTGAAGCAGGATCTTCTCCAACTAAAACAACGCTTAGCCCGGGAACTAGGTTATGTTGTTTTCTGCATACTTCTATTTCTTCTTTGATAGTTTTTCTAATTTGTTTGGCAATGTTTTTACCATCGATTAAAACAGCCATGAAACTCCCTCCGTTTTCAATTTATTTCAGCTTTGGTTGTCTTCTTCAGTGTCATTTTTATTGCCAAAGGAATTTTTTTGACTACGGATAATTGTCCCCAAAATGCCATTGACGAAGGAGCCGGTTTTCTCTCCTCCGTATTTTTTAGCCAGTTCAACGGCTTCATTTATGGATACGCTTTCGGGAATATCATCTCGATATAGTATTTCATAGATAGCCAAGCGTAATATGGATAAATCAACCTTGGAAATTCGATCAAATTTCCATCCCTTGGCATGGATGGTAATAAGTTCATCAATTTCTTCATTATAGCGCTTGCTTCCTGAAAGAATGTCATTTATGTATGGGATGTCACTTTCATCTAAATCCCACTCTTCAACCATATTCATCAGTGCATTAAGGCTATACTCCTCAGTATAATTACTTTGGTACAATAAGCTCATAGCGGCTTCTCTGGCTGGTCGTCGTGCCATGGGTATCCTCCTAGGATTGCTCTTTTATTATTGAATTTTGTTACGTATGCCTTCCGGTAAAACGGCAATTAAAGAGGCAAGAAAATTTTCTTCTTTGTCGTACATCTTACCTATCCAAAAGCCAACGGCTATGCATACAGCTAAAAACATGCCACGCCAGAACCCCAAGGATAGAATGAAAATGCCAAATATTAAACCACATAAAAGGCCAATAGTCTTCCCTTTATGTTTTTCGAAAGAGAGCATTAAGAATTCCTTCATTCCTTCCCTCCTATTCAACTCGCACCGGTTTTGCAATGCTTAGGTTTTCTATGTATACCTGCACTTCTTTTACGTTAATACCGGAAAGTGATTCTACATACTCCTTCACTTTTGTTTGAATGGATCGGGTTAGCTCGGGCATTGATACATCGGGTAAAACAGTTATCTTCAGCTGAATTCTAGCTCCATCTACATCGGAAAGCACAACGTTTTTAACTTCCTTTACCTCTTGGAAGCTTTGAACAGCTTTCTGTGTAAGGGTATCAAGAGTAGCAATAGAAACGCGAACAACCCCAAGCTCAGTAGTAGTCAATACGGTACTTATTGCTTTGGGGGGAATTAAGCTTGCTACCAAAAGCCTCAAACCAACGATAAATAAGATAACAGCAATGGCCACAGTAACTATAGCAGACATACCACGATTAGCTTCGCTTACAATTGAGCCAACGTTATCGGCTGGTATAATGCCTATTGCCATAGCTAGGAGACCAAGGGAAAACAACATAAGTACAAGAACCAAAATGATAAGTAATATACGATCACCTATATTTAATTTCACAAGAATCCGCCCTTTCTCCATTACAGGATATTTTCTCTACAATACCAATAACCCTCTGATAAATCAGAGGGTTTTTTGTGTTACTTAACTTTTGGCGGGGCTTCCTCTTTCTTTTCCTTTTCGAAAACAACCCCCTGAATGTGTATGTTTACCTCTTTAACTTCAAGACCAGTCATGTTCTCTACGGCCTTCTTGACGTTTTCTTGAATGTTCCAGGCCATTTCAGGTATCCTTACACCGTATTCTGCAACTATAAAGAGATCAATGGCTGTTTCTTTGTCGCCTACTTCTACTTTAACACCCTTGGACAGGTTCTTTCTACCCAACATTTCTACAATTCCGCCGGCGAGACCACCGCTCATGCCTGCAACTCCTGCTATTTCTGTTGCTGCCAAACCTGCAATAATGGCTATAACCTCATCAGCAAAGGTAACTTTTCCATAGTTATCGGTATTTTGTTGTGTCAACCTTTCCACCTCCCAATTATATTTTGGTAATCATATTATACCAAAGATAGTGCTTGTTTACAAATAATTCTATTCTCATTTTCTCATATTTCTTTTTCTATATTTTAGGTATTATCTTGATGTTATTGGTTTCCTTATTGGATTCTCGTTTTACAATGTCCAGAATCATAGCCACTTCCTCTGGTACCAGCTCTGTTTTATCAACTATAACATTAACATTATCCCTATGTATAATAACTATAGCATCTTTAATTCCCTTAGCCTTGATAAGATTTTCTATTACCAATTCTGCTTCCATGTTAGTAGTAAGCTCTAGGAGCTGTAACTGGACTTCCTTGACCACATCAGCATCGGAATTCTGATTATCAACTATTGAATTAATATGAGTAACTTCCTTGCTATGTAATATATCTATGAAGGGCTTATCCCAAATATCACAATAAAATAAAAAAATCACGGGAGACCCCCCTAGTCATGGCGATCTCCCGTGATTTTAAAAATGTTGCGTATGCGGTTAGTGATTTCTAAAGTTAATAAAATAGCTCCGGTTATCGGTCGCTATTAGATTATTCGTCGTCTTCTGATTCGTAAGCTTCTTCTGAGTAAATGACTTCGTTACAGCTGGGGCAAAGTATGTCTTCATCGTCTTCAAAAATGTCCTCATCAAAATACACCGTCTCTTGACAGTGAGGGCATTCCAGTTCGATATAGTGGGTATGGGCATCGTCGTACAGGTCGTCGTAATCGTCATCATCGAATACTGCATACTCAACATCTGCCAAATCCTCATCGAGGGTTTCCACGTATTCCTCTGTTTCTGCCTGAGCCGTTTCCAGCTCGGCAATAGCCTGGGCCATATCGTCTAGTAAATCAATGATAGTATGAAAGAGTTTTCCTTCGTTGTGGTCGTCCTTCATTCCCATTCCTTCAGCCAATCCACGTAAATAGGACACCTTTTCGCTTAGATCAAACATTATCATTCGCCTCCTTATCTTTCTTTACATAGGATAATCCTCAAAGAGAGATTTTATCCATTACATTCTTTCCATGTACTCTCCGGTACGGGTATCTACCCTTACCACATCCCCTTGGTCAACAAACAGCGGAACATGTATCAGAGCGCCGGTTTCCAAAGTAGCAGGCTTGGTAGCACCTGTAGCGGTATCACCTTTAAAGCCTGGGTCGGTCTGTGTTACTTCCAGTTCAACAAAGTTTGGCGCATCTACTGAGAAGGCTTCCCCTTTAAAGAACTTAATGGTTGCATTAGTGTTTTCCTTTACATACATAATAGCTTCCTCTACTTGAGAATGATTGAGGGGCATCTGTTCGTATGTCTCCATATCCATAAAATAGTACAACTCGCCATCATTATATAGGTATTGCATTTCCTTTGTTTCCACATGAGCTCTTGGAAGCTTGTCAGAGGGGCTGAATGTCTTCTCCAATACACCGCCTGTCATAACATTCTTTAACTTGGTACGTACAAAAGCTGCTCCCTTACCTGGCTTTACATGCTGGAAATCGACTATGCTGTATACTGCGTCGTCCATCTCTACTGTTATACCTTTTCTAAAATCACCTGCTGAAATCATATCATCGTCCCTTTCTCTCTTATCTTACGCAAAATTTTGTTTCCAAAGCGTTTATACTATAATTAATTCCTTAGGAGAGGACACCAGATTTTCAAAGCCCTCATCCTTTATAACTACCAAGTCCTCAATGCGAACTCCACCCTTTCCCGGAAGGTAAATGCCTGGCTCACAGGAAACAACCATGCCTGGTTCTAGAATTTTATCTCCCCTAACGGAAAGCGTAGGAGCTTCATGAACATCAAGGCCCACACCGTGACCTAGTCCATGGCCGAAGTATTCACCATATCCCTTGGATTGAATGTAGTCTCGTGCTTCCTTGTCCACTTCTATTCCGGTTTTACCTGGTCCCATAACTTCCAAAGCATTTAGCTGTGCTTGCAGGGTAACCTCATATATTTCTCGCAGTTTATCATCAGGCTCTCCCAATGATACGGTTCTTGTCATGTCTGAGCAGTATCCGCCAATCTTGCTGCCGAAATCAAAAGTTATAAATTCACCGTTTTCAAGTTTTTTGCCGGAGGGCTCTGCATGTGGAAGAGAGCCGTTTTTACCTGAAGCTGCGATAATTGAAAAGGCCAGGCCTTCGCTGCCATTTTTTCTTAAGAAAAATTCCAGTTCTAAAGCCAGATCCAGTTCACTGATTCCTGGCTTAATATAATCTATAATGTGAAGAAAACCCTTATCGGACAAAGCAGATGCTTCTCTAATATAATTAACTTCTTCAGGGCTTTTTATAATTCGCAAGCTGGAAATGACATCTTGATCGGGAATGAGCTGGATGTCTTCCATCAGTGCGCCTTTATATGTAGAATATGTACGAAAGCTAGTTGCATTATCTTCAAACCAAACTTTTTTTGCACCTATATTTGTTAAAGTCTCCTTGATAAAAGGTGCCGTTTTGGCTCCTGGAGCATCTATTACTTGGAAATTGGGGGATTGGATTTCTCCCTGCTCGATATAACGAAAGTCGGTAATCAAATAACGAGCTCCAGGGTGTATAAGCAAGATACCATCCTCAGAGGTAAAGCCTGAAAAATATCGTATATTGCTTTTCTTCGTTATAATTGCAGCATCAATTTGATGCTCATTTAATAAATTTTCTAATTTTACTATAGAATGACTCAATGAGAGTTCTCCTCCTCTAGAATGGTTTCGTCATTGGATAATGAGCGGATAAAATAATCAATGGCCAAAAAATAACCTTGAGTGCCCAGACCAGATATCTGGCCAACACAGGCAGGCGCTGTTACGGAAACATGACGAAAAGATTCGCGTTTATAAATGTTAGAAATATGCACTTCCACTACAGGCAGCGATATCCCTTGAATAGCATCCCTTAGAGCATAGCTATAATGGGTGTAAGCCCCGGGATTCATAATAATACCGTCATAATTGCCTATGGCATTATGTAGGCAGTCGATTAGTTCTCCTTCATGATTGGACTGAAAACAATCTATTAGGATTCCCTGCTTTGCAGCATAGATGGTAAGATTAGCTATCAAATCCTTATATGTATTATTTCCATAAAAACTTGGTTCTCGATTTCCCAGTAGATTTAAATTGGGGCCATTTACTATCAAAAGCTTCATTAACCTCACCACCTGCCTTCCTATGACATAAAACATATTACCATAAATGAGCAGAATTGAACAGAGAGATTTTAGCTTGAATTTCCTGTATTAACTCAACTGGAGAATATTCATCTACCTGGATGGAGATATGTGCATCATCGTATAGTCCCATCCTTTGCTGATATAGTTCCCGTAGAGCTTCCTTTGGGTTCTCATTCTTGAGTAGAGGTCTATTAGTAGAGTCCTTAAGCCTCTCCCAAAGTGTTTCCACTTCGGCTTTAAGGGCAATAACTATTCCGTTTTCTTTCATTAGCTCCACATTATACGGATTTAGAACAATGCCTCCTCCTGTAGAAAACACCTGATTAGATTGGGTGATATATTCTGATAGCATTTCTGTTTCTTTCTTTCGAAACCAGACTTCACCTTCATCCTCAAAAATCTTTTCTATCTTTTTACCTGTCTGTTCCTCTATCTGAGAATCTAGATCTATAAATTTCATACCGGTTCTATCTGCCAGCATCTGGCCCAAAGTTGTCTTTCCTGTCCCCATAAAGCCTATTAGGAATATATTAGGTTTCACTCAGTATTACCTCTCACATAAAAATTTAATATCATCTCTACATCCAAATCATAACTCACTTCATTGTTAACTTCCATAGTAGAGGGTGTTTTTCCTCTAGTATTACTGAAAGAAATTTGCATATTAGATAAAGTTGGCTTGATTGACAAAGCTTCTATAGCTGTAAGAAAGTCTGTTAGTCCAGCATAATCCGTAGTAAAGCTGAATCGTACTGGGTAGCTCTGATAATCCTCGTGTACGACATGCTCCAAAAATATCAGACTTCGCCTATTTAATTTATTTGCTTTTGCCTGAGACAATAAGAGAATAATATCATGGGAATCCAAATCCTCAGGTAAATCTTCTATCTTTTGATTTATTAAACCTTCTATCTCATCTCTACTGCTATTGATTACTTCCAATTCCTGAGCTTTATTATTTCTCGCCTTGATAGCCTCCTGTAAGGATGATAACTCCCTATTAACCAAGCCAGTTTTTTCCATAATAGGGCCTAGAAAGGTGTAAAAATAAAGGGCAACTATAGAGAAAGCAATAATAAGTGCAATTAACGTTAATTTCTTTCCTGCAAAATTCATATTTATATTCATGTTTTTACTATCATTCTTGTTCATCTTCATGGAGCAACAACCTCCATTTTTTGTTCTTCTTTTATCTTAGTTTCTTGGACAATTGCTTGTTCAATCCCCTTTTCCATTTCCTGCTCTGCTAATTGTCCCAGGGTGCATCTTATTGTATAGATAACTTCGTCATTCTGTTGGTACACGATTTTTTCTATTATAGCTTCTTCAAAATAGCCGCTATCATTTAAGGTCCGCAAGTAGGTAGCAGATGTTTTATCATTAGGACAGATGCCGGATAATAGAATACTGGTATTATCGCAGGTAAATTGAGTTAACCAAGACCCTTGCGGCTGGCTTTCTATTATGGTGCTTAGAACGCCTTGCCAATATTCAGGTGTATTTTCTTCCATTGCTCTAAATGCAAGAAGTCGCTGGCTTAACTCTTTTAGCATTTCATTTTGCTGAGCGTATTTTTCCTCCAGCCCGGGAAGGTCCATTGTTTCCTTCTTTAAATTCTCTAAAGTTTGTTGACCTTCCCTATCTTTTAGGACTAGATCTATACAAGCAAATTTTACAATGATTCCAATTAAAAAAATGAGACAGAGCACAAGTAATATGTTTTTAAATGTAATTGGCTTTCTTCTATATTCAGAAGGGAGTAAGTTTATTTCTCTCATATATTACTCTTCCCTCCTCTTGTTTTCTATCTTCACTTAGCAAGGAACCAATACAATTCCCGTACAAGTTCAAGTCTATGATGTTGGGAATCGCAGGCACTAGGCTGTGTAAATCTTGTAAGGTGTGCCATTCAAGTTGAACCTGCTCCCTAAGAAAGCTCTTAAGCTCAGGTATATAAGCACCACCTCCATACAAAATCCCATGTTTTAAATGCATTAAACCAGCTTCGTTTATACTGTAACCGATTTGCTGGTGACAAGTAGATAGAAGCTGATCGAGGAGCTCCTCAGGTTTACAGTTTTCTTGCTGCAAGGTCTTGCATCCTATAGGGAGAACCTTAAGTAATGGTACGTGTTCCGAAGATACGATAGCCACAGTTGTATTCTCATAACCATAATCAACTAGCAAATAATCAGACATTCCAACTTTACCTAGAAGTTTATTTACTGCATAAACTTGTAGGTCAACAGATACAGGCTTAAGTCCTAGGGCCATTGCTTGTTCGATAAACATGCGGTTTATATTTTTTAAGACTGTCACAGTG
Organism: uncultured Eubacteriales bacterium; assembly: GCA_964345785.1. GTDB lineage: Bacteria > Bacillota > Clostridia > Caldicoprobacterales > DTU083 > UBA5454. Next base: position 27,333 of record CAYFSR010000002.1, read on the forward strand.
GTGGCATGATAATACTCTGTTCCTTCTTCTTGCAAGCCTATATAATAATCATAGTCTAATTCCTCTTTAAAATAAGACTCGTACTGTTGAATGTTATCTTGTACACTTAGATGAACTAATGTTTCATCCTGGTATTTATCTTGATATGGAAGTGTCATTTCACGAATCATAAGTGAGGGATGGTTATAAGATAGAATAGCATTTTTAGTACGAAAACCAAGATGCTTCATTTCATTAACAGGGGAAACCACTTTTACAAACTGCTCTTTAGGATAAACCCCAAAGCGCAATATACGCAAAGTTGGTTTTTTTAGGGCTTCTATTATCTTATAAGAATGACTTCCCATATCAATAGAAAGGATTCGATTAGGAATAAACATAAAACCACCTCACCATTGCTTATTGTACAAAACCTCTTTGGAATAACGTATTTGAAACAATTCTGATTCTTGTTCAACTCTAAAGAAACGACGAAAGTTTTTACCTTCTTTGCTCAACAGTGCCAACAGCATATCTTTATCCTTATAGAGTTTCAAGCTTCCCTCTACAAGCAGGTCTTTCCCGGAAATGAGCAAACCCTTATGTTCAGCTATCGTATTTGGTTCTACTAATATTGAACCGTTAGTAACCAGAATCCCTTTGTAGCTTCCCCCAGGAAGTACGATATCCTTTTCATCAGGAGTAATATAAATAAAGGGTTCATCCTCATCCAATATAGAAAAACTGTTGCCATCCATTATAATATTCTTGTTTGTTACCTCAATTGCAGGATTCAATTGAGACCTGTAATTCCAATTTGTCTGTGTCTTCATTTTTAGTAGAATATCATTAAATTCCTTGGATGGGACAGATTCTTCATCATTACAGGCATATAAAATGCCATTTACCAAAATTTCATTACCCTCGCCTATGGTGCTGGCTTCTCCATATATGTATAAATCAGACAGAAAAGAAGCAAGAGAACCTGGTTCTCCATCAACATGCACACTGCTACAAAATACATCATCTGAGATAGTTGCCACGCTATTATCTTGAAGACGTATTTCTCCTTTAACTACGGTGGTTGAGCTGGATTTGAGTAAGCTATTTTTACTTATGAATAAAGTTCCTTGATTAAACAAGCTTCCTTCTGCTTCAAACTGCCCTCCGTTTTCTATATTGATATCCCCGCCATTTAATAGAATCCAATCAAACAACAGGCTGCTATAATACCCACTGATACTGTTTATTAAAACTTCACTGTCAATGCGTCTGCGAATCTTAGCTATTTCACCACGAGAGGAAACCTTTAAGCGGGGAGGATTTTCAGTGGAGTAAAACTGTATCAGGACATTAACCTTTGCATTATTTGGTACATTGGCCAGTGCTGGACTAGGTATTTTGGATAAGTAACCTTTATTATTCATTATTTTTTTGATCTTTGATCCTAATTTACCTCTAACATGGTCTTGAGCTGCTTCTTGTACACTATGCAATGGATACTTAAGAGGATCCCACTTAAATTCAGCAATACATTCTTCAAAGGCTTGTCTCGTAATATCCCGAAACTCTTCCATTGCATAATTCATTCCGGATTCAGCTAGATAATAGGCTTCTTGATGAAGATCCTCATTTGCAGAGACGAGAAAATAGCTCTGGGCTATGGAAAAAGTAGTTATCAAAAGTAGAGACATAATCATCATTATGTGAATGGTAATGATCAGAACTGATCCTCTCAATTATTCACCTCCTACAAAAAACACCTGTTCCAAGTGAAAAGGGTTATTTTCGCTGTAAGGCAACGCTTCCACCACGATAGTAAGATATCCATTCTCCAGGCTTGGTTCAAATCGTGTAATGCGTAGTCCAAGAGTGTTGGTTCCGCCACCAATACGTTCATACACAGTTCCATTTTGTAAATAGTAACGTGTATCCCCTATAATAAGCACTGTATCAGACAGTGAAAGGTCCTTGGATACCTGTTCTGTTCTTCGTAAGGTTTCTGAAATACGATTAAGTATTACCCTAACGTTTTGTTCCACGTCTACTTGGTACTCCTGCCTGCGATAGCTCCGATAACCTGTTAGGTAGAGATTCATAGCTAAGAGTAACACGATGGCAAACAGCGAAAAAGTAATAATGCACTCTATTAAAGTAAAACCCTTTGTTCGCTTCATTTCTACCACCCTTGCCTTCTTCGTCTTCTTTGTTATGGGGTCATGAATATCATTGTTCTTACATATTGAAACGTAACACTAATGATTGGTTAATCTGTTATTAAAGGGATAACTCCCTGTCTGCGACTAATAGGTTTACCGGTCTGCTGACCAGCTTCATCTATCTCATAGGCTTCAATCTGTAAATATACGGGGATCCCCTTAGACCTTTCTGATTTTCTTGAAGTAACCAGCAAATTGTCATGCTGATAAGCTTGCCAAAGTTCTTTAGTGTTTATTTCCTGATCTTCTGTTTGAACTTTTATACATCCCTTGTGGAAAGATGGTTCATGAATACGTATCTCCAAATTTGTGGTAGGTGATTCTTCGACTAACATTAAAACTTCTTGATCTTCAGGCATCCCGTGGGCATAAATATTGACCACTCTATTAGCTTTAACTGTATGAAAGCTAAGGTTAGTTGAGTTGTTAAATCCATCAATTAAAACAAGCCTAATACTACTGTTATCTGCGATAAGTTGGATTTGCAGCTGTCCTTCACCTGTAAAGGAATACGTATCTTTAATAGAGTCTCCCATGCTGTGACAAAGGAAGTTATCATCTGAACTTTGTGAAACAATCAAGTCTATATAATTCACGTTATTAGTAGAAGTTTCTGGCCAATATCTTTCTGCTTCTATACTAAAGAGAAAGCCGTCCAGGAGAGTCGAACCGGTGGATGACCAATCTATAAAATCTGATATTTTCATCCCTTTCGCTATTTCATAAAGGTTTCCAGCTATGGAGCCCGCAGTTAAATGCTGACGGCTTATGCGATTAATCTTTGCAAAATTAAGTTGAATACCTAAGAAAGATGAACACAAAATTCCAATGACAGCTAAAGCTATGATTAATTCAATAAGAGTTGTGCCACGGTTTCCTTTAATCATCTACTTTAACCCTCCCTGTGGTAACATCAACTGTTAGTCTGATGTTATCCCCACTATTGGTTTCCAACACTATGCTGCCTGCTTGATTTGGGCTTCCTAAATAAGAAAACCTTAATACACATAAATCCCTCATCTGACCCTGGTGTGGTTTTTGAAGAGTGGAGCTGATTTTTGTTATTTTAGGGTCAAGAAAAACTTGTTTTATCGTAGGTTTAGTAAGATCATTGATGCGTAAGTTGTAATAGAACTGCGTAGTATGCAGCTCAAAATTATATTCGCTGCATTCCTGAACCGCCAGCCTTTGCATTCGTCTTATATCGTTTGCCAGCATATGTGCGCTGCTTCGCAATACCCAGCGATCATTAAAACGCAGAAGCTGCGGCACAGTTAAAAGAGACAGGATGCCTAGTAAAGTAAGTACAATTACGAGTTCTATCAAGGTGAATCCAAATTTACATCGAATGTGTTTACGCAAGTTTATCACCCCCATCATATATCCCCTAAGAACTATGCTGGAAATAAACTATATATAGTGGTGTATGAAAAAACGTGGACATTTTTAATTATATTATAAATTATTCCAAATTACAAGCAAATATGTCTATTATTTTCCTATAATATGCAAATGTTATGTAACTTTCCTATATAAAACAGTGAAAATAGTAAAAATGTGGGATTTGCTGTAACTGCAACCTTACTATTCATTCTCCACCCCTCCCTCTTACCTTTTTTCGACATTAGACTGTAAACTAAGTTTACGCATAGCTATATTGCATGTATAACTTTAGGGCAGCTCTGTTCATTTTTTCAAGTATTGTGTGGTTATGACTCTGTTTCTTTTGTTTTCCAGTCTATTATGTGCATTTTGTCAAGTAGTGTGTGGATTTTTTTGTAAGGCAATTGTTTATGAGCAAAAAATGGATTAGTGTGTGGATTTTAAGTAAAAAAGTGCACATTACTTGAAATTTTGCAC
>CAYFSR010000002.1:31400-68026 GCA_964345785.1 uncultured Eubacteriales bacterium
CTACTAGTTTTTTGCACAAACACATCCTATTTGGCTAATATATGATTAAATTGATCATTACTCTTTATAGGGTAGTTTGATAGGTTAAGATGCTGCCCGAAATATATATGCAAAATAACACATTAACAGAAAGTAGACAGTAAACAAGATACTTGAATATAGAAGTAGCCTGGATTGGAAATGAGCTCGCAATTTCCAGATGATGAGTAAGATTGATGGAATTACTAGAATTTTTATTATTGGCAATACTCCAGTATTGAGCCAATGCAACACCAACGGATTCCATTCTTCAAAGCCCATTTGTAATACCTTAATTGTTGAAAAGTAGTCTACGATATTGAACAAAGCTACAAAAAAGAGCATCATCCCAGATAATCGCTGCAATTTAGTTTCTGTCATAGGAATATAGCCTCCATCTTATTTGAAGCAGTCTATCTTCCTATTATGCTTTCACTAATTACTTATCTTATTCTATTTACGGGTATCTGCTGTTGATCAGTGTAATATCCAATATAATACAGTCTTGGAACTGCTTTGCTTTAGGTTAATCTGAGTGTTTTGTTTGAGGTTTGCGGGCTCGCCTAGACCTACCGGATTGTTGGCAACCCAGGCAGGCAGGCGGTTCGGTGGTTCGTTAGGCCACATCTGTGTGTTTTGCTTGAAGTTAATCTGAATCGTTTGCTTGAGGTTACACTGAGTAGTTTGAATTTGGATTGCATTTCTCTTAACAAATAATAAAAAAAGAGAATGACTTTTTGTGAACATCATTCTCCGTTATATTTATCATGTTTAAAGGTAAATTATAGTACCCTAGCTTTCAAACTCTAGCGCAGGTATCAGGTTCAATATAAGAAGGTGTTTAAGTACCAGCCAATAAGCTCATTTCCATAAAAAATAGAAATCAGGGTTCCTACAGCTATAAAAGGCCCGTATGGAATTGCGTCCCCTCGTTTCTTTATCTTCAATAGCAGGAGTAATCCTCCGATCAGTCCGCCTGCATATATGGATAGCAGTATAGACAAAGCAGTTAGCTTCCAGCCGAGAAAAAGACCTATCATACCCATAAGCTTAACATCACCACCACCCATGCCCTCTTTCTTTAAAATCAACATAGATAGCAGGGCGACTATGAGGAAGGTGCCTCCCCCTACCAGAAGACCGACCAATCCATCCTCCCAATGGACTGATAAGCCAGCAATAATCAAGATTACACCAGCTATTACACCAATAATAACTAATCCATTAGGGATTATCTGATGCTCTATATCTATACCTGTAGTGATAATCAGGATCGATGTAAGTATTATGTAAGTGATAAAGTTTCCGGTAAAACCAAACTTCAGGAACAGTAATAGATATAATAAACCAGTTACCAGCTCTACGAGAGGATATTGGAAGGAAATCCTAGTTTTGCAGGTTCGACACCGTCCGCGTAGAAATATCCAGCTAAACAAGGGGATCAGGTCAAGGCTCTTCAATTGCGTACCGCAGGATGTGCAATGAGATGGCGGAAACACAACGGATTCCTCCCTTGGAATGCGGTAAATGCAAACATTGAAGAAACTACCTAACAACAAACCTATTACAAAAATTACAACAGCCTGAAAAATCTCCATTCTAATCTCCTTGTTAATTTAATGCTGATCTTTCAATATACGTATTAATGAAACTTCAATAAGCTAATCAGCCTGCAGCTGGTGTTTGTGTACTTTCGATATTTGCTTCCTCTCCCAGTGTCTCTTCTATTGGAGGCACTTCATTATCAGAAGAATCCGTTGGAACAAATGGGAACGGATTGTCTATACCTTTCGGAGTATCGTAAGGCCAATCTAAATAACTCTCATCCTGTGGGTCCTCAGTGAGCTTGTTCATGGCGTAGAAATCAAGTCCAATGGAACCGCTGATATTTCCATCAGTGCCCTGGCTTAACTGTAAGCTGTTAATCACTGTAGTACGATTGAGATCTTCCAATCGACTAATAAAATTCATTATCTCCTCGTACTTACCTAACAACGGTGCTTGTATGGACATAGATTCGATATTTAGCTCTATGGGCTCTTTCGTAGTGGCTTCTCCATCTCCAGCAGGCGTATTATTTGCTTGATTGGTACCCGGATTTTGTGCTGCTTGATTCTCTACCTGGATAATCTGAGAAAAACCCATGGAATCTGCCATAGCATTGGACTCTCTTAGTTGCTCATCTAAAATAAGTATAAGTTTCTTCTGCTGAATTTCCGGTAAAAACCTTTGAGAAGATTGCACGATAGATTTCTGAAGATTGTTAATTTCACCATCGAGCTGTGGTATAGCTGCAATCTCTGCTTTAACAGCCTCCACCTCTGCAGTCTTAGTCTCCAGCTGTTCCTTGGCTGCTGTCAATTTATCAAGCGCAGGTGAAATGACAAAATAGTAGGATAGGGCCAGAAGTAAAATAAAGCCGGTTATTTTCAAAAGTAATAGTTCTCTTTTTGATAATTTCATTCTCCCATCACATCCTTCAGTTGGCAGCTCATAGCAAAGGTGTATGTGCTCGTAACCGTTTGAGTTTCCTCATCGGTGGTAGTTACTGTTGTTATATTTGATACATGTACATCTTGGAACAAATCCAATGCCTGCATATTGTTTATGTATTCTGCAATGATCTGGCGACTAGGTGCGGTTCCCTGTATCTGTAATAGTCGAGCATCCATCGATATATTCTCAAAATACAGGTCCTGAGGAACAGCTGATGTTATCTGTCCAACATATTCAGTTCCTATTACGCTTATGCTTTCGAGGTGCTGGGTAAAGGCTTGCAGGGATGCATCAAACTGCTGTAGTTCCTGTACCTCTCCCCGTTTCTCAGTTACTTGCTGTCGCTGTGAAATTACCTCTTCGGATTTCAGGTATGCATCCAAATCTGCAGTTTCATTTCGTGTTGATAGGATGGTTCGCTCTAATAGAAAATACGCTCCTGCTACTAACGCAAGATAAAGGAGAATTAGTATAATAAATCTTATTCTCTTTTTTCGGGACAATTCTTTATTACCCAATTCTGAGGAAAAAAAGTTGTAGTCTCTTTTATTAAGACTTAAGTTACTCATAACGAATCAACCCCCCCATAGCATTTATATAGTATCTGGGATTAAATTCACCTATCATTTTACCTAGTTTTACAATGTCTATATTATCTATTGTTTGAGTCTTTAGGTTTAGTGCCTGCTCCATGTATTTAGACAAACCTTTTAATCCAGAGGCTCCACCTAAAAGATAGATACCATCAATTCGGTTTCCTGTGGTTCTACTGATATAATATTGAAACATTTTTTGTATTTCGGATAACCATATATCCACCTTGGAACGTATGATGTCATTGCAATGGTCTGCCAGGTGTTCATTGAAACCATTCGGATTCAAATCTGCCTCTTTTATTTTCTTCTTTTCTGAATCCTCTAAGGATAGATTAAATGAAAGGGCTATTTCATTGTCAATTTCTTTGGAGCCCAGGTTGATTATTCGACTAAAAGCCAGGCGACCGTTATGTAAAATATGAATAGTGATGCTGTGATGACCTAAATCAACGAAAGCTATGGTCTTATTAGAGTCGAATACTTCCCCATTGATAGAAACCGTTTTAGAAAACAATTTTGCCACTGCATTAGAATGCAAATCCAAGGCTACTGTTTTTAGGCCACATTCTGATAACAGGCTAGCAAAATTTTCTACCATGTTTTTAGGCATGGCTGCTACCTGGACCCTATATTTGCTTATGCCATCTTCAATTACTTCCCCTGTAACAGAATACTCAACCACATATTCACTAGCGACTATTGGCAGGTATTGCTCAATTTCATACTTAACCATATTGTCTAGTTGCTTTCTTTCGACAACTGGCAGTAGGATGTCCCTGGTAATAACTGAGGTGCTTTGGGTGGTAATAACAGCATTCTTTCCTTTGATTTTGTTACTAGACAAACTTCTTCGAATGATTTGCCGTAAGGCTTCAAAATCCTCTATTCTTCCATCTTTAAATACGCCCTCTGGTATAGGACATTCTACAGCGTCTCGAACTGCTAATGAATTTTTGCTGTATTTACCCTGTATTATGTGTATATTCTGATTGCCTATATCCAGACAAACTAAGCTCTGGCTCAAAGAAATCACCTCTTTACTTTATTTTCGCGACATTTATATTTCTAATACATTCTTACTTACTTCTACTGTATTGTTTGCATCATATCCATCATGGGCATATACATGGCTATTACAAGAAATCCAATAACAACAGCCATAATAATTATCATTATAGGCTCCAGCATGGTTGTCATCTTCTGGATAGCTACATCCACTTCTTCATCATAAAAATCAGCTGTTTTCTGTAAGACATCATCCAAAGAACCGGATTCTTCTCCAATACGGATCATGGAGTGTACCATTGGCGGAAATAGATTAAGCCTTTGAATAGGGCCGGCCAAATCATATCCCTTACGCATATCTTCTTTAACACTGATGATCCCATCGGTAATAATACGGTTTCCTACAACCTTAGCCACTATATCCATGGCCTGTAGCAGTGGAATTCCGCTAGCAAGCAAGGTGGATAAGGTACGTGTGAACCTTGAAGTACTAACCTTTAACACCGTATTTTTGACTACGGGTATCTTCAGCTTTAACAAATCGAACTGCTTCCTACCAGGAGGCGTTTGTATATATCTATGAATTACATATGCAAGAAGGAATGTACCTACAATAAATAAATACCAATAATTCTGAAGCGCATTACTTATATTCAGTAACAACAAGGTAGGCCCAGGTAAAGGAACATCACTGCCTTCAAACATACCTAGAAAGGTTGGAAGAATAGCTACTAACATAAAGATAACCACAGCTACCGATACCACTGCCAGGACGATAGGATAAGTCATTGCGCCCTTTATTTTGTTTTGTATTTTGGTTTCCTTCTCGTAGTGAGTGGCCATACGTTCCATGATAATGTCCAGATTTCCACTGGCTTCTCCAGCCTCTACCATGCTAACGAACAACTCAGGAAATACACTTTGATGTTCTTTCATGGCCTCTGAAAAAGTGGAACCCTTCTGAACGGACTCGTAGACCTTCTCGATTACTTCACGAAAATAGGGCTTTTCAGTTTGCAGGCGAAGTATATCCAGACATTGGATAATGGTTACACCTGCGTTCAGCATGGCATGAAACTGCCTGGCAAATATGGCAATGTCTTTGGTTTTGACTTTGTTAAATACTTTCAACTTACTTAAATCAGTACCTTCAGACACTTCTTTGATATGGACAGGATGATAACTTTTGCTTCTAAGCATCTGCATGATTTCGCTACGATCTTTTGCATTATATCGTCCGTTGATGCTGTCGCCTGCCTGGCTGATTGCCTTGTATTCAAACAATGGCATATTCTTTCCCCCTTCTCACTTATTTTAGAAAATCGACAAATATCGTCAGGACATCCTTAAATGCTGCCTCAACATTTCCGGGTCCATAGCTCTATCCATAGCTGATTCGTTGGTAATGCTGCCTCTCCTCACCAATTCAGCAAGTGAAAAGTCCATACTTCTCATTCCGGTCCTCATACCGGTTTGGATGGAGGTTTGTATCTGGTGGGTTCTGCCTTCACGAATCAGGTTACGTATAGCACTGTTAGCTAACAGAATTTCCAATGCAGCCACACGGCCATCATTACTCTTTAAAGGGATGAGTTGTTGAGCAATAATACCTTCCAGAACGGCAGCCAGCTGGGTTTTTATTTGGGACTGCTGATAGGATGGGAAGGTGTCTATTATACGGTCGATGGTTTGGTCAGCGCTCATAGTATGTAGTGTAGACATGACAAGGTGACCGGTTTCCGCAGCTGTTATGGCGGTGCTAATGGTTTCCATGTCACGCATTTCACCTACTAAAATTACATCCGGGTCCTCACGTAGTGCTGCCCGAAGTGCATTGGCAAATGTTTTACTGTCACTACCTATCTCTCTTTGGTTAACTACGCTCTTATCATGCTTGTGAAGGTATTCTATAGGATCTTCCAAGGTAATTATATGACAGCGCCTGTTCTGATTAATGTAATTTACCATTGCGGCCAAGGTAGTTGACTTACCGCTTCCAGTAGGACCAGTAACCAGTATCAATCCCCTGGGCTTCATAGACAATTCCTTTAGGCTAGGTGGAAATCCAAGTCCATCAAGGCTGGGAGGGTTTATGTTGACAACGCGTATTGCCAGGGCGTAGCTGCCTCGCTGCCTGTATGCATTAACACGAAATCGTGCAACACCTGGCATGTAAAACGATAAGTCCCACTCTCCATGCTCTGCCAATAATTGTCGTTGCTTTTCATCCAAAACCTGCCTTACGTATTCCTCCGTGTCCTCTGGAACTAAATTATCAGCTTCAGTGGGTCTAAGCTGTCCATGAACACGTATCATAGGAGGAACACCTACAGTAAGGTGGATATCCGACGCTTTTTCATCAACAGCATTTTTCAACAGATCCTTGATACTTAACAATTCCATCACCTTCCTATTCTAAACTATATGTTACCTTCAACATTTCGTCTTTTGTCGTTATACCTTTACGAACAAGTTCACTGCAGCTGTCCTTTAGTGTGATAGTCCCATATTTAGCTGCTGTAGATCTGAGTGTATCTATAGATTCTCGTAGATCCACCATTTCACGGATCTCACGAGTCATAAGCATAACTTCGTGGATAGCTGTACGGCCTTTATAACCAGTATGGTTGCATACACTGCATCCTTCCCCTTTATAAAGCATATCGTTTTCTTGTAGATCGAGTAAATCTATTTCTGTCTGGCTGGCTTTATACTCCACCTTACAATTAGTGCAGATTTTTTTAACCAGACGCTGAGCTACCACACCAACAACAGAAGATGATACCAGATAAGGCTCAACACCCATATCTACCAAACGTGAAACGGTTGAGGCAGAGTCATTGGTATGCATGGTACTCAAGACAAGATGACCGGTAATAGCAGCTCGCACAGCGATTTCCGCTGTCTCATTATCACGGATTTCACCAATCATGATAATATCCGGGTCTTGACGCAGAATAGAGCGCAAGCCGTTGGCAAAGGTCAAGCCAGCTTTTACATTTACTTGTACCTGGTTGACACCGTCCAGCCGATACTCTACCGGGTCTTCAACGGTGATTATATTTCTGTTAATTTTATTGAGTTCTCTTAAAACAGCATAAAGAGTAGTGGTTTTACCACTACCAGTTGGGCCTGTAACTAGAATTATACCATTCGGACTTTGAATTATTTTATCAAACATGTCAATATTTTTTTCACTGAATCCTAATTGGGATTTAGTTAATATGGTACTACTTCGATCTAAAATACGGATAACAATTTTTTCCCCATATACGGTAGGCAACACCGATATACGAAGATCTATATCCTTGTTGTCTACATGCATCTCAACACGACCGTCCTGTGGAATTCTTTTCTCAGCAATATCCATTTTACTGATGATTTTAATACGGGTAACAATGGCCGAATGTGTGGTTTTCGAAGATGTCATAATCTCCTGCAGCTCACCATCTATGCGAAAACGGATTCGAATATTCTTCTCATAGGGTTCGATATGTATATCACTGGCTTTTGCGCGGACTGCATGCTGAATAATAGAATCCACAAGACGAACAACTGGGGCGTTGCTAACCTCATTAAGAATCTCTTCCTCTATTTCAGAAATTTGCTCAAAGCGAGCTTCTTTGGCAAAATCCTCTGCAGCCTTTTCCGCACTTTCATTGCTGTAATATTTATCCAACGCAACCTGTATATGACTTCGTAAGGCCAAAGCAGGCTTTACGCTCAAGCTGGTAGCAATATTTACATCATCTATGGCATAAATATTCAATGGATCAACCATAGCTACAGTTAGCTGGTTACCTTCCTTCTCTACTGGAATGAGAGAGTGCCTTCGTGCCAGACTTTCACTAATTAAGCGAGGAACCTCAGGGTCGATAGTATGTGTGGTAAAATCAATATAGGGTATTTTTAGTTGGTATTCCAAAGCTTCTATCAACTGTTGTTCAGTGATGATCTCTTCATCCATAAGGAGTTCGCCTAGCTTTTTCCCTGTCGCCTTTTGCTTAAGTAACGCTTCATCCAGTTGTGCAGCTGTGAGAATACCTGAATCTATGAGAATCTCACCTAGTCCCCTCTTATTTCGACTAACCATATAAACCCCCTTGTTTGCTGTGTTTCTATCTATAATTTAGAACAAAGGCTTCTCAAAGCCATTTTTATGCAGCCTTTGTTGAAATGCCTTTAACGGAAAGTGTATTATAAGGAAATCTATACTTTCCTAGGCATTATAAAATCATTTCCAGGTAATCTCTTATGTATAGCTTGCCAAGCCCTTCATAGTTAAGCTCATAAATTTCGGAGCGTTCGTTTTCCAATATAGCGTCTTTCATAGATACCACTGTATCTGTATCCAATGACCAGGAGGCAAGGACATCTTGTGCATTTTCATCATCTAAGTTGGGAAAAACCGCATTGAATGCTTTTTTCTTATATAGGTAAGATGCATCCTTTTCCTTCTCTGAATCTAATACTACATGGCCTGGTAGATAAAGCAGCAACATACTTAATTCCGGATACCAGCTTGTCTTTTCAATTGCTGTATAATAATTTCTCCAGAACAAATATTTCTCTGAGTTAATCCCCATATATTTACCTATATCTTTTAGCTTGTTCCATTCTAGCAGCTTAACCTTTAATTCTTCAGATATTGTCTCCCAGATTCCGCAGTTATCATCCTGACTGTTATAGAGATTCAAGAGATAATTATTAATATCCTCTACATAATCTAAAACATTCATAACTTCCAGGTAGTGACTAATCTGAGGACAAGGTGAACTTTCTGGATTTTGGATTTGTGACAGAAAAAGTTGTGAATTTTTCTGGAAACCATCACTATCGCATTGCAGGAAATACTCTTGTATTAAAATTTTCCCAAACTTACTTTCCTTGCTAATTCCATAAAGCTTAAAAAAATCATCCAGCTTGCTTTCTTCTGATTTTAATACATCTAAAGCCTGTTCTATTATATTATTATCCTTAAATGAAATTTTGCTTGCTAAGGATACATTATATTTTAGTGGTACTTTCTCTTTCATATACTCGGCGATCAATGCAAAGGATTCCTGTAAATTAACATTGGAATAATGCTCTTGAAACATAATCCAATTATATTGGTAGAAGCGCTTTTTTATGCGAAGAGTCATAATTGTAAAAAGTTTTTCTTTCTGTTCTAAAGTAATTTCTCTCATCAGAGCATGAAAAACCAATTCCAGTTTGTTATTTGGAATGGAAACAGCATATTCCTTTAACTGCTGTCCTTTCAATGAATCTATTTGCTGGAGCAGTATAACAGCATCATCATTCCTATCCATCCAAGGGATTTCTTCTACATATGGGTGACTTTTACGCACGGAATCCAGGGCATTATGAAATTTTAGCTTGGAAGGAACAATGGCAAATTCCATTATGAGTCGGTCCTTTCATCTATTATCTTTTGAATATCATCAATTAAAGCTTCGTCCTTTAAACGAAACTTGAATTCTACTCTTCTGGATTTTTCTTTATCTACATTGCCATCAATGATAATGGGCTGGCTAAATGATTTGCCATTTGCAGATAGATAGTTTGGAGCGATATCCTTATATTGAAAGTTGGGCATTTCCTCACTTAATATATAACGTGCTACTTCACTTGCTCTTCTTTGTGATAAATTTAGATTGGATGAATATGACCCTTGATCATCACCATGGCCTTCAATTATAATCTCGGCTATGTAATCTCTATTTTCTTCACTTAGGAGTATTGAAAACCAGGATGGAATAAATTCCTTTAAGTAATTTGCTCCAACTACCGTAACATCACTTTCGTTAGACTTGAAAAGAAGTCCATTACCAAAGCCTATAGTGCCAGTTTGATTGTCAACGTATAGAGCTTGATCGGATTGTGAAAATTGGCTTGTTAACGCATCTATAATACTTATGCGTATCCTATTTAATTCATTTGTAGAACCTTGAGCTGTTAGTTGTTTTTCCCGCTGACTTAGTTCTTCTTCCTTCTTCTGTAAATTTGATTCCAGAATTTTTAGTTGCTCTTCTTTCTCTTTGAGCTCCTTATTCGTCAGTGGCTTTCCACTAACCGGTTTATCTGGATTACCAGGGGTTAAGGGGCCTTGGGAAGCTTCGCTAATACCCTGGGCTGAAAAGAACAATAAGGAAAGAATCAGCAGAGACAAAAATGCTGCTGCCGTAATATTGATATGATTCCAAACAGAGTGAGAGTATTTCTCCTTCATAAGAACCTTAACCTACCCCTCTTCCGTGATATCAGTCTACAAAGTTTTACTAAACAAAAAAATCACTCTAGATGCTTCCTAAAAGATTCTATAACTTCAGGCAAATCATCAATGGAATCTCTAATTTCAATGATGGTTTGACTTAAGCGCTGGGTAATTTCACTAAGGCCATCATCGAACTCAGTGATAATTTTCCCTGTACCTTCCCCTACTGCTTCTGTAAACTCCTTCATTGTTTCCTTCAAGCTGCCATTTAACTCTTGCAGGCGCAGGGCGATTTCATTGGAAACGTGGTTCATACCTTTAGATTGTTCCTCCAAGCTTTGATTCAGGCTATAATTGGAATTAATTAAAGTCTTTACGGCTTGGGAAACTGAGTTTTCCAATTGGGTGAAGCTTGTGCTGGTCATTTCCGAGAAACGTGTCATTGCACTTTCCCACTTGCTAGAGGTATCTTCTTGATACCCGTGTATTTGCTTGGATAAACATTGAATATAATTTTCATACTCATCCTTTAGATTTTCACGTTCTGCCTTCATGGTTTCCAAAGTGTCTGAATTGAGGCGGACTATGTCGCTTAAAGACTGTGAAAGCTGTTGCAGCTCCTGTAAACCAGCAGTTAAATGACGACTGCTGTCAGCCATTTCCTGTTGATATTGTGTGATGGAGGAAACAATGGAATCTGAGGCCTTATTAACCGCCACTTGGTTTTCGACTCCTCTAACCAGCTCGGTAACCAAAGTTTGGCTTTGTTCTATAGTTTGAGCCTGATTAGCGTTAAAATTACGAAGAGACTCACCTAAACTCTGTATTTGCCCATGGGTTTCCCCGTAGAGGCTTTCCAGGAAGGAATCCACCAGGTGATTCATACCATCTCTCTGCATATCTGCTGTATATTGGGCGTAATTTGTTAGACTGCTGGTCATATCGTTAATGGCTGTGCTTATGTATTCAAATTTATTATTATTTTCAGGCTGGATCAGCTTTCTATTAAGCAATTTTTGAATTTTTGCTACAGATATCTTCGCTTTTCTAAAACATGAGCGAGTGAGTAATCCAAAGAAATATGAAAGTAAAATAGCAAAAATTACAACCAGAAGAACTTCGCTTACGGTTGGATACAGAATAGTAGATAATTCAACGCCTTCCGGAAGAGCAGCAAATGAAAAGAAAAAGCAGAAAAAGGATGCCACAAGACCCATACCCATCAAAAACCCAGGTATAGATTCCGACTGATCCCGTTTAGCCGGAATATCGATTATGTTTGCTTCGTTGAAATATGGATCTAGCTCCGGTTCCACTTCCCGATTTTTTATATAATCCATCCAAGTTGGATTAAGTACAGATTTGCTGTTTAAATCACTTAAATATTTGCTTATAAGGGATTCATTTCTTTCTTCTAAATTACTTAATTTGGAAACGAATATTGAAAAATTCTCTAATTCCTTTATAATTGGTCTAATAAGGTTAATATGATATCGGATAAAAAACAAAACCCAAAGCAAAATCAAGACTCCTATGGAAATCTCCAAAGTATAAGGATTCACTATTGTTGCAAGGTCCTTTACCCACTGTTCAGTCAAAACAAAAACCCCCTTAAAGTATATAGAAATTAAGTTAATTGCATTGATTGGCTGCATCGGTCATAATCTGCCAAGCCGATGGTGGCAAGGATTGATCTAGCCAGATTTCTACGGCCCTTAGCCCTTGTCCAATTAGCATTCCAAGCCCACCCATTGTTTTGCATGACCGGGACTTTGCATATTGCAGCATCGCGGTTTCCCTGGGATTGTATACAATGTCGCAAACAAAGGTGTCCTTGTTTAATGTATACCCCTGTAGCGGATTCCCTTCGGTTTCCGGCCACATTCCCAAAGGAGTGGTGTTAATAATTATATCAGCATCATTGGGAATCACCTCAGCTGCCCTGACTAACTTCTGGTTCTTATAATTGTTTATGATATCCGCCAAGGCCTCCGCCCTTTGAAGGGTTCGGTTGACAAGAGTGATGGATTCGGGCTTTTCTCCTGCTGTTGCAATGCCAATAGCCCTGGCTGACCCACCAGCCCCCAAGATGACCACTTTAGTACCGTAAACAGAAAAACCGGACTGGCTTAAGGATTGAAGAAATCCCTGTCCATCGGTGTTATAGCCGATTAGCTTTCCTCTATCTATCTTTACTGTATTGATAGCTCCAATAGCCAAAGCGTCACTATCTATATGTTCAATTATCTCAAATACAGCTTCCTTATGGGGAACCGTAACGTTAAATCCTTTAAATCCAAGAGAACTGAAACCCTTTACCGCCTCTTCAACTTGATTTGGATTGACATCAAATGCATGGTATACCATATCAAAACCTAATGCACGATATAAACTATTATGTATTACTGGTGAAAGGCTGTGTGCTACCGGATGCCCTATAAGTCCGACTACCTTTGTTGCCGGTGTGATTTCCATGAGAAGCTCCTTCCGGTAAACAAGCTTTCCAAAATCCTCACAAAGCGTGTTCCAATGAATTCCTTTCTGTCTATAGGTTCTACCAATATGGTATATAATCCTGCTCGGTTACCACCTAAGATGTCAGTAAAAAGTTGATCGCCAACGATAATTGTGTTACTGTTGTTGGCATCAAGTGCTGTAATTGCACTCTGAAATGCTCCCGGGAAAGGCTTTCCGCCTCTGGGAGCAGCTATAACACCTAACTCAGAGGCAAATTGTTGCACCTTGCCTTGATTATTGTTGGATAGTAAACAAATACAAAAGCCTGTATTTTTAAGCTTCAAAACCCATTTTTTTAACTTATCACTGACATGATAAGTATTCCAAGCGGTAATGGTGTTGTCGACATCGAGGATTAAATTCCTGTACCCGGATTGCCAAAGGGGCTGCATGTCGATATCAAAAATAGTAGCCACCGCCTGTCGGGGTTTTAGCATACTGCGCAATATCATCTTCCTTTACATAAGATAGATTACTAATATACTATATAATATAGAAATATCTTATAAATGTCAATGAATAAGAGTGTTTATCCAAATAATTTTCGTAAAACAGCGAGCTGTTTAATCAAGCCCGCTGAATTGCTCTCCACTTACATTACATTCCGAGTCCATTGCCTTAGCCAACTTCAATATAGCTCTCTTTTCTATTCTGGATACATATGAACGTGAAATTCCCAGTAATTGTGCAATTTCCCGCTGTGTTCTGATTTTACCGTTTGTCAGACCGTACCGCATCTCCAAAACAATCTGCTCTCTCTTTTTTAAGACCAGCTGCATTATTTTGTACATCTTCTTCGTTTGCAGCTTAAGCTCAACCTGATCTGTCACAGTATTTGGATCAGAACCTAAAATATCAATCAGAGTAATTTCGTTGCCTTCCTTGTCGACTCCAATAGGATCTTGTAGGGACACTTCACCTTTGGTCTTCTTGGAAGCTCTGATGGTCATTAAAATCTCATTCTCAATACAACGAGCAGCATAGGTTGCCAGCCGGGTCTTCTTTTCCAGGTCGTAGGTGGAGATAGCCTTAATGAGCCCTATTGTACCAATGGAAATAAGGTCATCTACCTTTTTACCTGTATTACTGTATTTTTTTACGATATGAGCGACCAATCTCAAGTTATGCTCAATAAGTATATTGCGAGACTCCTCATTGCCTTCTGCATATCGCTTCAGATGGTATTCTTCTTCTTCTGGTTTTAGCGGTTGTGGGAAGGAATTGTTACCGGTGAAAGGTGTTTATGGAAAAGTGCATGGACTTATTTTTTATTTTTCCTTCTGAACATGGACCATGGCTTTAGTGAACCATTAAAGGGCAGGTATATTCTCTGTTGGGGATGAGGCGCTGTACTTATGGGATTCATATCCTCATCATACATCTCGGTTACCTCGTAATCCAGAAAATCTTCCCCCGGTTGCATAATTTCCAGCCTTTCTCCGACCCTAAAGTGATTTCTCTGCTCAATAAGGATTCTTCTCTTATCTTCCTGGTTTTCCAGCAACTGAGCTACAAATTGATAATCTCTTACATATCCACTGCCCTCATATTGGTTTCCTTCAGCTCCAAGCTTGCCAAAATAAAAACCGGTTGTGAAGGGTCTATGGCTAGCTTTTTTTAGCTCTACTAAGCTCGCAGGGTCAAAAACATAGCCTTCAGGATCTTTGGCATAACGATCCATCTCTTTACGATAAGGTGCTGTCACATTAGCAACATAATAACCGGATTTCATTCTGCCTTCAATCTTAAGGCTGGATAAGCCCGACTTCATCAACTGGGGAATATGGCCTAGCATACACAAATCTCTAGAGTTAAATAGATAAGTACCGGTTTCATCTTCCACAATGGGCATAAATTCTCCCGGTCTCTTCTCCTCTACTACACTGTATTTCCATCGACATGGCTGAGAACATTCTCCGCGATTGGCGTCTCGACCATTCAAGTAATTACTGATTGTGCATCTGCCTGAATAGGACATGCACATGGCACCATGGACAAAAGCCTCTAGTTCAAGGGTGTCAGGTGTATTATCACGTATATGATGAATTTCATCCAGACTCAGCTCACGAGCTAGAATAATCCGCTTAACACCAAGCTTATGCCAAAATCGAGCACTTCTATAGTTAGTATTATTGGCCTGGGTGCTTAAATGAACCTCCAAATTAGGCTCGGTTTCTTTAACCAGCTCCAGGATTCCCGGGTCTGAAAGAATAACCGCATCTACATTTATTTGCTTGAGTGAACGTACATATTCTTCCATGCCTTCAAAATCATCGTTTCTAGCGAAGATATTCATGGTGACATAAACTTTCTTCCCCAATTCATGGGCATAATCAATTCCCTCCTTCATGTCCTCCAAGCTGAAATTATCAGCAAAGGCACGCAGGCCGAACTGTCTTCCTCCAAGATATACAGCATCTGCCCCATAGGCCAAAGCTACTTTTAACTTTTCCAGGTTTCCAGCTGGTGCCAGAAGCTCAGGTAATTTTATCATAAGTCATTCTCCTTCTTTACACTAATAGAAATCCCATCTCCGATGGGTAGAATGGTAGTATCTAGCAAAGGATGATCCGATATTATTCGTAAAAATTTCCTCATTCTCTTGACAATGGTGATCTTGCGCTTAACCATTAGCTCCTTCTTTGCTACCATTCCATAGAATAAAACATCGTCACAAATTAATAGGCCATCCTGTTTTAGCAGACGAAGACAGTCAGGCAAGTATAAAAGGTATTGAGCCTTAGGGCCGTCTAGAAATATTATATCAAATTTATCCTCGAGAAAATGAAGAATTTCTTCCCCATCTCCTTGAAGTAAGGTAACCTGATTTAATACCTTCTGCTTTTCAAAATTAGCCCTGGCAGTTTTAACTAGCTCATCTTGAATCTCAACTGTTGTCAAATGCCCTTCACTTCCCATTGACTGCAGCATTAGAAGCCCGGAATAACCAATTGAAGTACCAATCTCTAAAATAGATTTGGGCTGCTTTATTCGAATGATTACGTTTAACAGGGCAGCTGCCTCAGGTCGGATTATGGGATACCCCTCATCTTTAGCTATACTTTGCATTTCTTTCATAACCTGAGTTTCTGGATAGCTTACAAGACTAGACAGATATTTTTCTATATATTCTCTGTTTATGAGATTCATAAATATCACACTCTTTACAAAAAATCATCTTCAAAAAAAGAAAGCTCACTTTAGCAGTGAGCATGTCAAGGTCTAAATTTCTGCTCGGCTGTACCGGGCAAACTTACATTATCTCCAGTTTTCTTTGTATTTATTAGTATCCCTATTATGTCCTTCTATGGTGCTGTTAAAAGCATGCAAACCTATAGCAGGATCCATAAGAGTATAATACAACATAAATCCCTCTTCTTCCTTATCCATATATCCAGCATAGGGATTTAGAACTGCTTCTAAAGCCGCCTTACCTGGTGAAGATATAGGACCAATTGGCAAGCCATCCACCTTGTAGGTATTATATGGCGAATCGGTATCCATGTCTTCCCTGGTTAGGGTTATCTGATTTACTTCCTTATCTTCTAATACATAGTTAATGGTGGCATCTGCCTGCAAACGCATATTAATACTTAAACGGTTATGAAAAACAGCAGATACCTTGGTAAATTCTTCATTTATAGATTCACTTTGAATAATTGAAGCCAAAGTTACTACATCATCCATAGTCATACCCATCTCTTCAGCCTGGTCTTCCATTTCAAGAGTAAATGTATTTTCGAATTGCCTTAGCATTGTGCGAATTATACGCTCCGGAGTGGAATCGGCATATACATAATAGGTTTCAGGAAACAGGTAGCCCTCCATGGGATACTTCATACTTCTTCTTGCCTCCGGGATATCCTCAAGGAATGAAAACTCCGCTTCATATTTTTCCAGTTTCTTTGTTTCCTCTATAAACTGTACTTCTGTAAAATCCATATCATAGTCTTTGACCAGTCGTTCTGCAATTTTTTCAATATCATCACCCTCACGTATGGTGATTAATACAGTCGTAACAGATACCTGACCAGTCATAAGCTCATCAATCAATTCAGGTATTGTCATAGACTTAGAAAGCTCGTACTTGCCTGCCTGCATCCTATTATTCTTGTTAGATAGGTCAACGGCGAGCTTAAATACACTTTCATTACGAATCAAATCATTATCATATAAAATGGTCGCAATACGATTAATAGAGGTTCCCATAGGAACTTCCACAGTAATTTTAGTATCGTCTTCAGGATCAACTGGTTTTATAAACTTATCGTATAGAGTCTGAATAACGAAGATAAAACTGCCTGCAACAATAGCCAAACTAACCAGAAATATGAGAAACTGGCGCAATGCCCTTTTCATAAACGGTTTCATTCTATATTTTTTCTTCGTTTTACTCTCTGTTTGCGTTGATTCATTATTATTGATTGGAGCTGAATCAGCCATAGAACTCCTCCTAACTAGGTAAGCTGCCGTCTTTTTAGCTATCATTATTATAACGCCATGTTAGCAATTTGGCAACTCCCCTATATTTCCATAATAACGGGCAGTATCATAGGCTTACGCTTGGTGCGCTCGTACAAGAAGGAACGCAACGCATCTCGAATGTGCAGCTTCAGAGAGCTCCAATCGGTTATTCCCCTCTCTTCACAATCCTCCATAGCTTTCTTTACTACTTCCTTAGCATCATCCATCAGGCCTTCAGATTCTCTCACGTATACAAAGCCTCTGGATATGATGTCAGGCCCTGAAATAATGCTGTAATTATCCTTTGACATGGTGATTACAACTACCATAAGGCCGTCTTGAGAAAGATGCTTTCTGTCTCTTAAGACTATATTGCCAACATCACCTATTCCCAATCCATCTACCAGCACCCTGCCAGCAGTTACAGTGCCATTTATTTTACCGGTTTTAGGTGTGAATTCAATGACATCGCCAAGATCAGCAATAAAAACATTTTCCTTGGGCATGCCTAAAGACCTTGCCAACTTGCCATGCTGCATTAAATGACGATATTCTCCATGAACAGGAACAAAAAACTTTGGCTTTAACAGTCTGTGTATAAGCTTTAACTCTTCCTGACTGGCGTGACCCGATACATGGGTTGACATAACACCTTCATACACAACATTTGCGCCTTTTTTAAATAACTGATTAACAATCTTCGATACCATTTTCTCGTTCCCGGGAATGGCATTTGCAGATATAATAACCAGGTCATCTGGTTTTATTTCAATTTTTGAGTGGTTGGAAGCTGCCATTCTGGCTAGAGAAGACATAGGCTCCCCTTGACTTCCTGTTGTTAACACAACTACACGTTCATCTGGGTAGTTGCTAATACGATCAATATCTACCAGCATATTTTCAGGTACATTCAAATAACCTAGCTCTGTAGCTACATTTACTACATTAACCATGCTGCGGCCTGACACACAAACCTTACGGTCATGCTTTTCGGCTGCATTAATAACCTGTTGGATGCGATGGATATTGGATGCGAAGGATGATACGATTACTCTGCCCTCAGCATCATCAAACATTTTTTCAAAGGACTCACCAACAGTCTTTTCAGACATGGTGAAACCAGGGCGTTCTACATTGGTGCTATCGGCAAATAATGCTAGAACTCCTTCTTCTCCCAAGCTGGCAAAACGAGCAAGGTCCATAATCTCACCATCAATTGGTGTAAAGTCTATTTTAAAATCGCTGGTGTGGACAAGGATACCTACTGGTGTATGAATAGCAAGAGCTACAGAATCAGGTATGCTGTGACTGGTTTTCATAAACTCCACCTTCATACTGCCGAAATCTACTACATCCTTAAACTTTACCACCTGAAGATGAACATTGTCCATTTTGTGCTCGTCAATTTTATTCTTAACTAAGCCTAAGGTTAGTTTGGTACCATATACCGGTACATTAATTTGTCTAAGAACATAAGGCAGCGCTCCTATATGATCTTCGTGACCATGAGTTACTACTATGCCTCTAATTTTATCCTTGTTTTTTTGCAAATAAGAAATATCGGGAATAACAAGGTCTATTCCTAACATTTCATCCTCAGGAAAGCTGACGCCGCAGTCTACGACAATGATGTCATCTCCATATTCAAACACCGTCATATTCTTTCCGATCTCGCCAAGCCCTCCTAAGGGAATGACTTTCAATAATTTAGTTTTTGGTGACACTAAAAAAATTCTCCTCCTTCTATTATTAAGTTTAGTTCCGCTCAAATAACAATATTTTAATTATACTTCAATTTCTTCCAGCTTACAAATTAACGTCTAGTTCAGCAGTTCTCCAATCTTATTTTCATAAAATACCGCCAATTCCTCAGCATACTCTTCATCTACACCTTCACTGTATACTCGACATACAGGATCCTCCGAATCGGGCAGAATCAATGCCCAGCCTTTATCGCTGCTGATACGTATGCCTTCAAACAATTCTATCTTTCCCTTTCCTTTACTCTCCTCTTCTATGAGAGATCGCATAACGGTGCCTTTCTTGTTCCATGGGCAGGGAATTTCCTTCTCTTTCATGTAAAACTCAGGTATTTCTTTTATTAGTCCGGAAAGCGTGGAATGATCTAAAGCCATTCTCTCCAAAAGCTTTGCTAGCATTGCAACGCCATCAAAGTAGAGCAAGAACAAACCTGTTCCCTTTGATTCCTGCATAACGGCCTGTTTGCTGGATTTGGTTCTTACAACATCACAATTGTATAGCTCAGCTAATTTGTCTATTACACCTGACAAACTTGTGTTTTGCTCTATTACGCAATGAGTACCTATGACCGTATATGGCCCAATAATTGCACCTCTTTCGATACGGCTGTAGTCCCCAATATAGCAGGGTCCTTGAACGACTGCTTTATCGTCTATTTTTACACCCTTACCTAAATGAACATTCTTATTGCTTTGATTTGCATCAAAATTATGATTAACCTTAGTGGAAAGCATATCATAATGTGCTGTTAAATAGGTATATGAGTTGCCAATATCACACCAGTATTCATCACTAATGTATCCATACATGGGCTGTCCATCTTTAAGCAACATAGGGAACAAGTCCTGGCTGAAGTCGAATTTTCGGCCAGCCTCGAAATAGTCTAACACTTCCGGTTCTAATATATAGATCCCGGTATTAACCGTATCACTAAACACTTCTCCCCAATTAGGTTTTTCAAGAAAACGGACTATAGCGCCAGACTCATCGGTAACTACTACACCATATTCTAAGGGTACATCGACTCTTTTTAATATCAAAGTAGCCATAGAACCCTTCTTTTTATGAAATGCAATTGCTTTCTCCAGGTTTATATCTGTCAGTGCATCACCACTGATAACTACAAAGGCTTGGTCTAAAAAATTGCCTGAATTTTTAACGCTTCCTGCTGTACCCAAAGGAGTTTCTTCAATAAAATAATGAAGATTGACACCATAATCGGAGCCATCTTGAAAATAGTCCATTATTTGCTCAGGTCGATATTGGAGAGTAGCTCCTATTTCCCGAATTCCGTATCGCCTTAAAAGTTCAATACTATATGCCATAACAGGCTTATTCATTACGGGAACCATGGGCTTAGGTAAATCACAGGTTAATGGGCGGAGCCGTGAACCTTCTCCCCCTGCCATTATTATACCCTTCATGGAATCATCCTTTCATTGTCCATAGTATAATAATAGTATGTACATTCTAACCTTGAATATTCTGCCAATTAGCCAAGTTTTTCTTTATCAGCACATTTCTGACAATAGCCTATAAATTGGACTCGATGATCTTCCACGTGAAATGCATATTTCTCCTGAATCGTACTTTCTAGGGAATCCAGTAGATCCTCTTCAACCTCTACTACTTTACCACATCGATTACATATGAGATGATGGTGATGATGGTCTTCTTCCGGGTGATTGAGTTCATAACGGTTACGACCATCATCGAAATTGTGTCGTTGGAGCACATTCAATTCTTCAAGCAGAAGCATGGTACGGTACACAGTAGCCAAACCAATATCAGGGCAAAGCTTTTTAACCTCCAGGTAAACTTCCTCGGCGCTCATATGCTTTCCTTCATTTTGAAGAATTACATCTAAAGTAGCGCGGCGCTGTGGTGTTAGCTTGTATCCCTTTGTCCTTAGCATATCCTTAATTCGATTAAATTCATTTACCATGCAAATCACTTCTTTTCCTTGCCAGTTTTCTTCTTTATTTTATGTTATCAAGCTCGGTAAGCAATTCCTCGTTGAGAACTTTTATATGGGTACCCTTCATGCCTAAAGAGCGGGATTCTATAATACCGGCACTCTCCAGTTTCCTTAAGGCATTTACGATAACGGAACGGGTAATACCTGCTCTGTCGGCAATTTTACTGGCAACCAATAAACCTTCCATACCACCTAGCTCTTTAAAAATATGCCCTACAGCTTCCATTTCGGAATAAGACAGGGTACCAATAGCTAATTGCACAACAGCCTTCTTTCGTGCATTCTCTTCCATCTCCTCTGTTTTGGAACGGGTAATCTCCAATCCAACTACAGTTGCACTATATTCAGCAAGGATAATGTCCTCTGTAGTCATTTTCTTTCCAAAAAGCTCGAATATCAAAGTACCTATACGACCGTTTCTAGAATGTATAGGTACGATAGTGATTTCAACATCCTTGGCTTTGCCTTTATATATGTTTAATTGAGTATCTTCGTATTTTAACAATTCCTGATTGTACTCATCTGATAAATAGCAGCCTTTAGCTTCAGATTCAGTAAAATCCTGGGAAGTTTGCTCTTTTGGTACACTCATACCCAATATACGTCCCTTGCTACTGCTTATAAACACATTACAATCAAGTATTTGACTTAAGACTTCGGTTACGTCAGAAAACAAAACCCCATTAGAGCTCGTTAGAATTTTATTCAGCTTTCTGGTATTCTCCAATAAAACATTGGACACTGGCTGGTCACTCCTCATAAAACTTTACTTACTACAATATAAACTTGTGTAGATCCGTATCTCTTATAATATCATGCAAATTGCGCTTTACAAAATCACCGTCGATAGTTACAGTCTGGCCTTCATAGTCTTCAGCATGAAAGGACAGTTCTTCAATTAGTTTTTCCATAACTGTATGGAGCCTTCGCGCACCAATGTTTTCCTTACTTTGATTCATAATGTAAGAAATACTGGAAATCTCACTTATGGCATCTTCGGTAAATTCCAGGTGAACATCCTCTGTACTCATCAATGCTATCTGCTGCTTTATAATAGCATTTTCCGGCTGAGTTAATATCTGCTTGAAATCCTCTTCAGTCAAGCTTTTTAACTCAACTCTGATTGGAAAACGGCCCTGCAGTTCAGGTATAAGGTCGGAAACCTTGGAAACATGGAAAGCACCTGCAGCAATAAACAAGACGTAATCGGTTTTAATCGGACCATATTTTGTCATTACTACAGTTCCTTCTACAATAGGAAGGATGTCACGCTGTACCCCTTCTCGGGATACATCGGGGCCACTGCCCATTTCTTTACCGGCTACCTTATCTATTTCATCGATGAAGACGATGCCGTTCTGTTCGGCTAGTTGAACAGCTTCGTCGATCACCTCATCCATATCAATGATTTTTTGTGCTTCTTCCTGCTCAAATATTCTGCGAGCTTCCTTAATGCTGGTTTTTTTGCTTCGAGTCTGCTTGGGAAACAAGTTGCCAAAGACATCATGAATTTGTATCATCATGTCTTCATTGCCCAATCCAGGTATTACACCGACTCCCGGGTAGTGGCTTTCATCAATTTCAATCTCAATCATCGATTCTTCAAACTTACCATCCCTTAAGCGCTGGCGAAATTTTTCTCTGGTGCTTGATGGAGCCAAAGCATCTTCCTTAGGCTCAATGGAATCATATTCTGCATCCATTGGCTCGTTCTCAACATCCTGAAACATATTAAAAGGTGTGGAGGCTTTCTTTTTCTTAGGAGGTGGTAAAAGAGCATCCAATAAGCGCTCTTCTGCTGCCAGAGTGGCTTTTTCCTTTACCATTTCCATCTTTTCATTCTTAACCATACGAATGGAGGCCTCTACCAAATCCCGTATGATGGATTCTACATCCCGGCCTACATAGCCTACTTCGGTAAATTTAGTTGCCTCTACCTTGACAAAGGGTGCATGTACCAGCTTTGCAAGGCGGCGGGCAATTTCTGTTTTACCTACACCGGTTGGCCCTATCATAATTATATTTTTAGGAGTGATTTCTTCCCTGATACTCTCATCTAATTGACCTCTGCGATAGCGATTCCGAAGTGCAATTGCTACAGATCGTTTAGCATCGGCTTGTCCAATAATATATCGGTCCAGTTGCTGGACTATCTCCTTAGGGGTCAAATTCATAGTCTATACATCCCCTCTTATATTTCTTCTACATGAATATTGTCGTTAGTATATACGCATATGGTTGATGCGATTCTTAGCGCTTCTTTGGCGATTTCAGCTGGAGACATTTCGGTATGTTCTTTCATTGCCTTTGCAGCGGCTAAGGCATACATACCGCCAGAGCCTATGGCTGTGACATCGTCATCAGGTTCGATGACCTCACCAGTACCTGATATCATAAGTAAATTTTCCTTATCCATGGCAATTAACATGGCCTGCAGCTTCTGAAGCACTTTATCGGAACGCCATTCCTTTGCCAATTCTACAGCAGCTCGAGGTAAGTTTCCTGCATATTCTTCAAGCTTGGCTTCAAACTTTTCACTCAGTGTAAAAGCATCGGCAACGGAACCAGCAAAGCCTACTAGAACACGGTCGTTATATAAGCGACGCACCTTACGTGCTCCGTGTTTCATGATGGTAGCTTCCCCAAGGGTAACTTGTCCATCTCCGGCAATGGCCCCCTTGCCATTTCTTCTCACCGCAACAATGGTAGTAGCTTTAAGCATGCGGTTATTTCTCCTTTACAGTTAAATCATTGATATCGTACCACATTAAACCAAATTATTCAACAAAACACGAGATCTATGAAATACCAAGATCTACAAGACATAATGATCTACAAAAAACAAGATCTACAATCATAATGATCTAAGCGTCTATCTATACCAGTTAAGATTGTGTGGGCTAGGATTTTTCATAAATAAGTGCACATTACTTTTTTTTTTGAGCAAAACCGACGAATTCCTATGAATTTAAGCCATTTAGCTCATTAGGTTTCTGCTTTTCCGTCAAGTCCTTCTTTAAGAGTAAATTATTATGAGCTCTGCAATGAATCTATACCTGTCATTCAGGACTCTAGGAAGAAATTGAGCTCAGTAAATTTAGTGACCTATTCGCCAGCGCCGTATTTCTCTCTTTCTTGTTTCGGATGCGCTTCTCCAGAGGAGCTATGATCCCAAAGTTGGCATTCATAGGTTGAAAGTCCTTGGAAGGAGTTTGAGACACATAGTGAGCTAGAGCCCCTATAATTGTTTGATTGGTAAAATCTACTAGGTCATTTCCCTTTAACATACGAGCCAAGTTATAGCCCGCTAACAAACCGCTGGAGGCAGATTCCACATATCCTTCTACACCAGTTATCTGTCCTGCAAACAAAATGTTTGGATTAGTTTTCAACCTATAATATTGGTCAAGCAACTTAGGTGAATGTATATAGGTGTTTCGATGCATGACTCCATAGCGTATAAACTCCGCTGATTCCAACCCAGGTATCATGGAAAATACTCGCTTTTGCTCCCCAAATTTAAGATGAGTTTGAAAACCCACCAAGTTAAACAAAGAGCCACTAGCATCATCCTGCCTAAGCTGTACTACAGCGTAAGGTTCTTTGCCTGTTTTAGGATCACTCAAACCAACTGGTTTTAGCGGCCCAAAACGTATAGTATCTTCCCCACGTCTAGCCATAACCTCGATCGGTATGCAACCTTCAAAGACCTTGCTATCTTCGAAATCATGGACTGGTGCTTCTTCTGCAACAATTAACTCATTATAGAAAGCTAGATATTCTTCCTTGGTCATTGGGCAATTGATATAATCGTCATAACCCTTACCATATCTAGAGGCTCGATAAACCTTGTCCATATCAAGAGATTCATAAGTGACTATAGGAGCAGCTGCATCATAAAAATATAGATAATCCTGCTTGATAAGCTTTGCTATGCTATCAGAAATAGCATTCGAAGACAAAGGGCCAGTAGCTATTATAATAGGCACTTCGCTATCCAGATCTATTTCAGTAACTTCTTCTCGGATGATCTGGATGTTTGGATGTTCCTGAATTTTGTTTGTAATATAAGTGGAAAAGCTTTCCCGATCTACAGCTAAGGCTCCACCTGCAGGAACCCTATGAAGATCGGCAGACTCTATTATCAATGAATTCAATTTGCGCATTTCTTCCTTAAGCAAGCCTGATGCATTATCCAGACGATCTGCCTTCAATGAATTAGAACACACCAGCTCAGACAACATTTCTGTATCATGAGCTGGTGTCATTTTATTAGGTCGCATTTCATATAGGTTAACTTGTATTCCATGGTTGGCCAGCTGCCAGGCTGCTTCAGAACCTGCCAGACCAGCACCGATTACGATTGCATTCATGTATGTCATCCTTTGTAATTTGTTACGGGATATTGGATACAGGATATTGGATAAATTGATGACTGAGGTTTGTCTCTATGGATTTGATATTAGATACTAGATACTAGGTACTAGGTATATCTTGTATCTGGCGCAATTGCGCCATTTTTTCATACCATTGTTTTTCGTACTACCAGTATCTAGTATCCAGTATCAATCTTTCTCTTCCTCTTCTACTTCCCTTTTATATCCACATTCCTTATTTGTACATTTCACTGTTGTACCTGCAGCCCTGGATGATTTTTGTACCATAAAGCTTCCACAATCCGGGCATTTTTCCTTAACAGGCAGATCCCAGGAGACAAAATCGCATTCGGGATATTTCTCGCAGCCATAGAATTTACGGCCCCGCTTGGATTTTCTCATAACTGTTGAAGAGTTACATTTCGGACAGGGCGCATCTATTTCTTCTACGATGGGTTTGGTATTTCTACAATCCGGGAAATTAGGGCATGCAAGAAACTTGCCAAAACGGCCCATTTTAATTACCATATTGCTACCACATTTATCACATATGACATCGGAAACTTCATCTTCCACTTCTATCTTCTCAATAGATTTGTCTGCATGGTCAAGGTATTTTGAGAAAGGACCGTAGAAATCCTCCAGGATCTTTCTCCATTCTATTTTCCCATCCTCAACTGAGTCCAGTTTTTCTTCCATATCGGCAGTGAATTGGTAATCCATTATGTCGGGAAAGTATTCCATCATAAGGTCGTTAACAATCTGACCTAACTCCGTTGGGAATAAGGTTCTAGCCTCTCGCTCCACATAACCGCGAGATAAAATAGTAGAAATGGTAGGAGAATAAGTACTCGGTCTACCAATTCCCATATCTTCCATGGCACGAACCAATGAAGCCTCTGTATATCTCGGAGGTGGCTGGGTAAAGTGTTGCTCTGGCTTCCATTCCTTCAGTTTAAGTTTTTCTCCCTCTTCCAGCTTAGGAAGATCTATATCTTTTTCATCGCTTCCCTCATCATTGCCTTCCATATATACAATAGTGTAGCCTGGGAACACCTTACGAGAACCCGTAGCCCTAAAGGTATAGTCCCCTCCTGAAATATGTATGGTTAATACTTCATACAAAGCTGGATTCATTTGACTAGCTAGGAAGCGCTCATATATTAAGCGATAAAGACGGAGCTGGTCTCTCTTTAATAAATCCTTTAACCGCTCCGGTGTCCATTCCGGGTAAGTCGGCCTGATAGCCTCATGAGCATCCTGTGCACTTTTTTTGCTTCGATACACATTTGGCTTTGAAGGTACATATTCTTTTCCGTATCTGCTCTCTATATTTGATCGGGCAGTATTTTGAGCTTCATTAGAAACTCTTGTGGAGTCGGTTCTAATATATGTTACCAGAGCTAGAGAACCTTCACCTTTGATGTCTACACCTTCATACAATTGCTGTGCCAACATCATTGTCTTTTTAGTGCTGAAATTAAGCTTCCGGGATGCCTCCTGCTGGAGGGTACTGGTGGTGAAAGGAGCAGGAGCATTTCTCTTCCTCTGCCCTTTTTGAATTTTATCTACCTGAAAGGATGCCTTCTCCAAATCCGATAGGATTTTATCCATCTCTTCCTGGCTTTTGGGCTCTAGTTTCTTATTCTTCAGGCCATATAAAGAAGCTTCAAACAAAGATTTGGCCCCTGGTTTTGCAATCTTCTCAGAATGAAAATCACCTTTTAAGGTCCAGTATTCTTCAGGTTTGAAGTCTTGAATTTCCTTTTCTCTATCACAAATAATTCGTGTTGCAACAGACTGAACACGACCAGCACTAAGCCCTTTGCGAATTTTTCTCCAGAGCAGGGGACTAATTTTATATCCAACAACACGATCTAAAACCCTTCGAGCCTGTTGGGAATCTACTAGATCTCGATTTATAGGCCTTGGATTCTTTATAGCATTTTTTACAGCCTGCTTTGTAATTTCATTAAATTCAATTCGACAAGGTGTGTCCTCATCGATTTTCAGTATATGCCCTAAATGCCAAGAAATTGCCTCTCCTTCTCTGTCAGGGTCAGTTGCCAGGTATATTTGATCGGCGTTCTTAGCTGCCTTTCTCAGTTTTGCCAACAATTCGCCTTTTCCGCGAATGGTTATGTATTTCGGTTCAAAATTGTTTTCTGTATCCACTCCCAATTGACTCTTGGGTAAATCTCTTACATGTCCCATTGATGCCTCAACGGTATAACCCCTACCTAAAAATTTCTTGATGGTCTTAGCTTTGGCAGGGGATTCAACGATGACCAGTTTTTGCGCCATTAGCGATCCTCCAATTAAGCATTCCATAGATTAATAAATATTTTACCGGGTAATTGCTTTATTATGCCCTTAATCTCCATTAAGGTAAGCACTCCATTTAGTTGCCCCGGTTCCATTTGTGTGATGTGAATAAGGTCTTCTAAGCCTTTCTCCCCATCATGCAAAGCATTATACACCAGGGTTTCAAATAAATCAAGGACTGGACCTTGACGGTGTAGGGGGTATTTCTGTGTTGATATTGTCATGTTTAGGTCTTCTAAAATATCTTCTACAGATGTGACCATTTTTGCCCCTTCCTTAAGAAGCTTATTGGTGCCTTGGCTGAAGGGACTGTTTACATTTCCAGGAAGAGCATAGACTTCTCTGCCCTGATCCAGAGCACAATCTACAGTAATAATTGCCCCGCTTTTTAAGCCTGCCTCTACCACCAAGGTTCCATAGGATAGGCCGCTAATGATGCGGTTTCTAGCAGGAAAATTACCGGGAGCAGGATTGGTACCTGGTGGAAATTCACTAATAACAGTACCCTTTTCCAGTATTGATTTATAAAGGCCAGCATTTTCAGGTGGATAAATGTAGTCTACCCCACAACCTAATACAGCTATAGTGTACCCATTTTCTGCTTCCAAGGCACCTTTGTGAGCCATGGAATCAATTCCTCTTGCCATGCCGCTAACCACTGCAGCACCGGCTTGTGCCAGCTCAAATGCAACCTTTTTGGCAAACATCCTACCATATTCGGAAGAACGCCTTGATCCTACAACAGCAATTGTAGGTAAATCAGTTCTAAGTTCTTGACCCATACAATACAACACAGGTGGCGGATCATAGATGGTTTTGAGGATATCAGGATATTCGGGACTCAATAAGGTAAGCACCTGTAAACCAGGAGTATTAAGAACAGCTTCCGCCTGATTCAAGGATTCCTTGCTTTGTGAAGCTTTTAGATGCTCAGAAAGCTTTTCCCCCAATATCCGTTCTGCAGGTTCAAGTTCATAACCACTAGCTTGGAACAAACGTCGGGGGCTCTCATAGCACTCTATTAATTTAATGAATCGCCTTGCTCCGATTCCAGTTATCCTGTTCAGCCAAATCCAGTATTGTTTTTCCTCCTGCACACTATATCCCTCGTTTTTTCTAGCACCTTGTAAAATTATAATATATGTCCGGATTCCTCAACAAGTTCGGAATGACAAGCTTAAATCGTTACAACATACTAGTGTATTCTCATAGATGTAGCCTTTCTATTGTCTATTGCGCTTCCACAGACATTTCTTCACTAATCATATTTATAAAATGGTTCACCAGCTCAGGATCAAACTGGGTGCCACTACAACGTTGAATTTCTTTAAGAGCCTCAGTTGAGGAAATTGGAGCTCGATAGGCAGTGCCATTGGTTAAAACATCATAGGTGTCGGCTATGGCAAGGATTCTGGAATTAATCGGAATCTCGTCACCTTCCAGGCCTTGGGGATAGCCCTTACCATCCCATCGTTCATGATGACTTAAGATAGCATTAGCCACAACAGCAATTTCCGGAAAATATATAGCTATTCGATATCCTACTTCTGAATGCTTTCGAACAATATGCCACTCTTCTAGCTCGAGATCACCAGGTTTTAATAAAATGGAATTAGGAATAGCAATTTTTCCTATATCATGAACCATTGTTAAAAGCTCAAGCTGGATTTTATCATATTCATCAAGACCTATGCGTTTAGCCATATTAAGGCACAGTTCCTTTAAGCGTTTGCTATGATCTTTAGTTTCACCCCCATGGTCCTCCAGGCTCCTTCTGATAAATTGAATCATTTCACTTCGAACTTGGCAATTTTCTCGAAGCTTTGCTGTATACATACGTTCTTCTGCCAGTTTCAAAATGGAATTAATGCTGGTTAGCTTATTATCTCTAGTAGCGCTTCCTAAAGAAAGACTTAGGGGTATTGGTGATACCTCTGCATCTTTGCAAGCTCGTCGAATACGATCTACTATAACCTTAGCTCCCCATTTATCTACCTTAGGCAGAAGTATGATAAATTCATCGCCTCCAGTTCTAGCGATTATATCTTCCTGCCTGCAAGCCTTTCGTAAAACCTGTGATATCTTTTTTAAAAGCTTATCACCTTCCAGATGACCAAAGACGTCATTAGCTAGCTTTAAACCATTGACATCAGCCATGATAACAGATAAAGGCAGCATTCTATTACTGGATAAACGTTCTACTTCTTCAACGAAAAAAGCACGATTATATAAACCAGTTAAGTTGTCATGGAAGGAGTTGTAATTAATTGCTTCTTCCTTTTGCTTTTGATAGCTTACATCATGAAATAAAAGAACATAACCAGAAAAATCGCTATCTTCGTCTGTAAAATAAGATAAGGTACCTGATACATAGCATTGAACCTGACCAGTAGAATTACGGATAATAAGATATTCTGGCAGGTCTATTGGATGGGAACCTTTTACAAGGGAAGGAATATATTGGGTGAGTCCATCTTCAAAATAGGCAACAAAGACATCCTCTACAACTTTCCCTTCAGCTTTCTCGTTTTCCCAGCCCGTAAGCCTCTCTGCAACTTTGTTTAAGAAAAGAACCTGCCCCTTATTGTTAGTTATGATTACTCCATCACTTAGAGCGCATAAAGCAAATAGAGAAATTTGCTCCAAATTTAGATTCCTCATCACATTTCTCCTTTACCGAATTTTGGTATTGTAACATATGCAGAGACAAGCAGTATTATTCTTTGTAATTCAATAATTGAGCCCGTTCACGAGTAAGCACGCAGACGAGCTCAATTATCTATATTAGAATATTCTAGGAAAGCTAGGAAAATCCTTCCTAATTTTTAATTGAATATTTATTCATTTTGTATGAATACTTTCCCACTTAACCACTGGATTTCTGGCAGCAGAAACTTCGTCCAAGAGTTTAATAGGAGTATTATGGGGAGCTGTTTTAATAATCTCAGGATCCTCCACTGCTTCCTTCGCTATTTGGATCATTGCAGAAATAAACTCTTCCATGGATTCCAAACTTTCAGTCTCTGTAGGTTCTATCATCATTGCTTCATGAACAATTAGCGGGAAGTAAGTTGTTGGTGGATGGACTCCAAAATCCAAAAGCCTTTTGGCAATCTGCTTAGTGTTTATATCAGCTGGATTGTTCTTCAAATGGCTTAATACAAACTCATGCATACAGGTCTGATCATAGGGAAGCTCATAGTATTCCTTTAATCGATCCATCATGTAATTAGCATTTAGAACTGCCAGTTCACTTACCCTTTTCAATCCTTCTGCACCCATGGTTTGAATATAGGTATAGGCTCGAACTAGTACACCAAAGTTACCATAAAAGCTCTTCACCTTTCCAACAGAATGTGGTCTGTCATAATCCAGATCAAACTTATCCTGCTTTTTAGTGATAACAGGGACTGGCAGGAAATCCTCCAAATGCTTGGCTACTCCTACAGGGCCTGCACCTGGTCCTCCTCCGCCATGGGGTGTAGAAAATGTTTTATGCAGGTTTAAGTGTATAACATCAAATCCCATATCACCTGGCCTGGTAATGCCCATTATGGCATTGGCGTTAGCTCCATCATAATAGAGCAAGCCGCCTGCTTCGTGAACCGCATCTGCTATTTCTACTATATTTTTCTCAAAGAGTCCCAAGGTGCTTGGGTTGGTTAGCATCAAGCCAGCGATTTCATCGTTCAGTATTTCCTTAAGTGCGGCTACATCAACTCCACCATCTTTATTGGAGCGAACTTCTACTACATCCATGCCTACTACTGCAGCACTGGCCGGGTTTGTACCGTGGGCAGAGTCTGGTACGATTATC
This sequence comes from uncultured Eubacteriales bacterium, assembly GCA_964345785.1. Classification (GTDB taxonomy): domain Bacteria; phylum Bacillota; class Clostridia; order Caldicoprobacterales; family DTU083; genus UBA5454. Next base: position 62,971 of record CAYFSR010000002.1, read on the forward strand.
TTATTTCGCTTACTGTCGCCTCTGCTCTGGTGGTATGCTCTTATAATCATCAAGCCTAGTGCTTCGCCTTGAGCACCTGCTGAAGGTTGCATACTGAAGGCTGACATACCAGTGATTTCACAAAGCATGTTTTCCAGTTCCCACATAAGCTGTAAGGCCCCTTGAGCGGTTTCTACTGGCTGTAATGGATGAACCTGTGCAAACCCAGGCATTCGAGCAGCTTCTTCATTAATTTTAGGGTTATATTTCATTGTGCAGGAACCTAATGGATAGATCCCCAAGTCTACAGCATAGTTTTTCTGCGATAGATTCGCATAGTGCCTAATTACATCTACTTCACTAACCTCAGGTAATTCGGCCGCTTCTTGGCGAGTTAGGGATGAAGGCAAGTCATAGCTTGGTATATCGGATTTGGGTAGATTGTATGCTTTTCGGCCTTCTTTGGAACATTCAAATATCAGTTTATTATATTCTCTCATGCCATCCCCTCCAATACCTGCTTGAGGCCGTCTATTTCCTCTTTGCTTCGTTTTTCAGTTACACAGTATAGAATACCGTTTTCTAACATGGGGTAATCATTTTCCAAAGCATAACCACCAATGATACCATTCTCTAGTAGGCTGCTCTGGATATTCTCAGGAGAAACAGAACTTATAACAGGGAACTCCTTAAAGAAGGGCTGTTTATAAGCTAAACGATATTTACCCGATTTAGTAATAATTTCAGCAGCGTAGTGTGCCTTGTCATAACACTGTCGAGCAACTTCTTGTAAACCTTGTTTTCCCATAGTGGTTAGATATACAGAAGCAGCTAAAGCATTTAGTGCCTGATTTGAACAGATGTTAGAGGTGGCTTTTTCTCTGCGTATGTGCTGTTCCCTGGTTTGCAGTGTGGAAACAAAGCCTCTCTTTCCATTAGCATCCTGGGTTTGTCCTACTATTCTTCCTGGCATTCTTCGCATTAAGGATTTGGTACATGCCATGAAGCCTAAAGTAGGTCCACCAAAGGACATGTAATTCCCTAAGCTTTGTCCATCACCTATTGCAATATCTGCTCCCCATTCACCAGGGCTTTTAAACAAGCCAAGCGAGATAGGATCTACTGAAAGAATTAACAAGCCTTTATTCTTATGAATCAGTTTCTCCATTTCCTCTACCTGCTCCAAATAGCCTAAGAAGTTGGGCGTCTGGATTATGATAGCAGCAGTTTCCTTGCTGACAAGATCATTCATAGCTTCCAGGTCGGTAATGCCATCTTTCATGGGAACAGTAACAAGTTCTATACCCTGATGTTCCATAAAGGTTGATAAAACTTTTCTAGTGTCAGGGTGTGCTGTTTCAGAGACAATTATTTGATTTCGTCGTGTGCTTGAAACAGCTAATAAGGCCGCCTCAGCAGTTGCGCTTGCTCCATCATAGAGCGAAGCATTGGAAACATCCATGCCTGTAATGGCACAGATCATACTTTGATATTCAAATATACTTTGTAAGGTGCCTTGACTGATTTCTGGTTGATAAGGTGTATAGGCAGTATAGAATTCCGACCTGCCAGTGGCATAGCGAACTGTAGATGGTATGTAATGGTCATACATTCCAGCACCCAGAAACATCGGGGTATTGTCAGCATGCAGGTTTTGTTCGCTTAATGCTTTCAAGATTCCTTCCACTTCCAATTCGGATTTAGGCGCATCTAAATTAAGACCCTTTTTTAGTCTTATGGATTCAGGAATCTCATGAAACACATCATCTGCCGTCTTAAGACCCAACCGCTCAAGTATCACCTTCTCATCTTCTGGTGTTGCCGGCAAATAAGGTAACATATTAACCCTCCTGGCCACAAAATTCTTTGTATTCTTCTGGTGACATAAGATTTTTCAATTGACTGTCATCTTCTATTTCAATTACTATCATCCAGCTGCCATAAGGATCTTCATTTATAGCTTCTGGACTATCTGGTAAATCTTCATTTACTTCTACTACTTTACCTGAAACTGGTGTATAAAGATCTGATGCAGCTTTTACAGACTCTACAACTCCAAAAACGTCATCCTGGCCAAATTCTTCATCTACCTCGGGCAGCTCCAGATATACTACATCACCCAGTTCGTTCTGTGCGTGATCAGTAATACCCATACGAGCAAGATTGCCCTCTACTTTTACCCATTCGTGTTCCTTTGAATACAGTAACTCACTTAATACCTTCATGTTAGCTTCCTCCTACTTTTTATATTTTTTTGAATAGAAAGGTGTCTCTACTATAATAGCTTTAACCGCTTTTCCCCTAATCATAACATCGATTTCTTCACCAATTTGAGAATTTGAGGAATCAACCAGGGCCAGACCCAAGGTTTTCTTTAAAGTCGGCGTCATATAGCCTGTAGTGACGTAACCTATAGCTTTTCCGTCCTTTTGAATCTCATAATCTCCTCTGGGAATGCCTTTACCCAGCAGTTCAAAGCCAACTAGCTTTCGCTTTGGCCCTTGTTCAGCTTGATCTTCCAGAGCTGCTTTTCCTATGAATTCATCTTTATCTAACTTAACAATCCATCCAAGCCCAGCTTCTAATGGTGATATGTCTTCACTTAATTCATTCCCATAAAGATGGAGACAGGCTTCAAATCGTAAAGTGTCGCGACAACCTAAGCCGGCAGGTTTCAAACCATATTCTTTTCCAACTTCCAGTAGATATTCCCAAAGGGAAGCTGCGTCTTCAGGCCTGCAATACAACTCAAATCCGTCTTCACCTGTGTAACCGGTTCTGGAAATTAGGCATGGTGCTCCGTTTACATCAACTGATTCCTTGAAACGGAAGAAACGAATCTGACCAGCTTCTTCACCAGCTGCCGCCTTTAAAATATCCGCTGCATTGGGACCTTGAAGCGCCAATTGTGCTACATTGTCGGAAATGTCGTTAACTTCAACCTCGAATCCATCTGTGTGCTTTTTCATCCAGTTAAAATCCTTGATTCTGTTGGAAGCATTAGCACTTATCCAGTAATGATTGTTGTTGAAATGATCACTCATTACATCCTCCAAGGGGCCTCCTTGTTCATTAACCATAACGGTATATTGAACTTGGTTGATCTTGAGCTTGGATACCTCATTGGTCATAATGTGGTTTAGATAAGGAAGTGCATCCTTTCCCTTGACCTCTATTTCTCCCATGTGGGAGACGTCAAAGAGACCGGCTGCTTCTCTTACCATGTGGTGTTCCTGAATAATACCTTCGAATTGTATGGGCAGTGCCCAACCAGCAAAATCTACTATCTTTGCCCCACTATCCTTATAGAGGGAATAAAGAGGTGTTTTTAATAACGCATCCATGAAATTCCTCCTTTACTTAAATCCATCTTACAATAAGTTTTACCAAAATTCAATATGAATCCTACACCTTCCGAACTCACTACGTTCAAACATGGGTCGGTGTTTAACGGATTTTCTGCTGATCTTCGCTAAAAATATCAGTCGTTCCCGCAAAGGCTCGTTACTTATTATTTATTATTTTCAAGCTGTAAATTGTAACTGAAATGAAGGATTACACTGAGAAAAGTAGAATTACTATACACAGCGTTCCCGCAAAGGCTCGTTACATAATTTTATTTTAGATTCTATAAATAGTAACAATAGAGAGGGGTTTGACATAATGGATCAAGATAAATTAAGAGAAATACAGAATGAACTATATCGCCTGCCGACTTTGGAGACCCGTATGAGCAAGCTGAACACCAGAATTGCAGATGCTCAAAGGGAACTAAACTCTCTACAGCTGAAATATGAAGAAGAAGCCTTGGATGTGGAAAATTTAAGTAAAGAGTCCCTTTCCGTAATGCTTATGCGTCTATTCGGTCGCTATGATGATAAACTGGATAAAGAAAAGCAAGAGATGATTCAGGCTAAATTAGAGTACGATAAAGCATCTGAACGAGTTCGCGAACTAACTAAGGATCGTGAAGAACTTAGTCTTAGAATTTCTGACCTCAGACGAGATAAAAACCTATATAATAAAGTATTGGAAAAGCGAGAAGAAGAGCTTAGAAGAGAAACTACAGGCGAGAAAGCTGAACAATTCAATGCCCTGGAGAAAGAAAAAGCTGAAGCTTACAAGCAAATAACAGAAATTGAAGAAGCTATTAGTGCTGCTACTCGGGCAGGTCAAACTGTGAATAGAATTATAGAGTACTTGAACAAAGCAGATAACTGGGCTACCTATGATGTATGGTTTAAAGGCGGTATCATCACCCATCTAAATAAGTATGGAAACATTGACAATGCAGAAGCAGAATACAATCGACTTCATTCTCAGATGAGAGACTTAAAAAGAGAGCTAAAAGACGTGAAAATGGATTCCAGTATAAATTACACAGGGGTTGACACTACTACAAGAGCTATTGACTTCTGGTTTGACAATATCTTTACAGACTTAAATGTAAGAGATCGAGTCCGCTCGGATATGGACCAAGCCAGGAAGCTTTCTGGCGGTATTCAGAGAGTGATCTCAACCTTACAAAATAAGAAAGCAGCACAAAACAAGAAGATAGAGTCTATTGAGCACCAAAAGAAGGAGCTATTGTTAAACTTGTAAGAAAATAATCTAGTTTTATTTCACCTAATATTCCCTAATTACCAATCATAAATGATTAAATAAGGAGCTGATTCAAAATCAGCTCCTTTCTACATCGTATTTCAAATTATATTTAAGTTATTTTGCTCTCTTTTGTTTTCTACGCAGTAGATAGCCTCCGAAAGTTAATGCCGAACCTGTACCATAGAATAAGATTGGTGGCAATTCACCAGTCTTAGGCAACTCAGCTTCTCCTCCTGGAATTTCATCATCGTCTATGATGATCTCATCATCAGGATCTGGTGTTGGCGCTGGTGTAGGCTCTGTAGTTGGTACTGGTGTAGGTTCCGGCGTAGGCTCTGTAGTCGGTTCCGGTGTTGGCTCGGGGGTTGGCTCTGGAGTCGGTTCAGGAGTTGGCTCCGGAGTCGGTTCCGGGGTAGGTCCCGGTGGTGGTTGCGGGGTTGGCTCCGGAGTCGTTTCCGGTGTTGAAGTCGGC
>CAYFSR010000003.1:0-8664 GCA_964345785.1 uncultured Eubacteriales bacterium
TTAGTGGATGCATTTATGTTATAATAAATTCACATATGAAAGCAAATCCTGAAGTATTTGCTCTGTACGAATTTATTGAAACGGTGTGAAGCAATCAGATTCACTGATTGCACCTATGTTATAATAACGTTATAGAAACCAAGGGAAATCAACTAATAAAGATGAGATGAGGTAGAACATTGAGTCAAGTAGATAAGATATTTGTTGCTATGTGTAAAGATATACTAGAGAACGGAACCAGCAGTGAGGGGCAAAAGGTACGTCCGGTTTGGGAAGATGGGGAACCAGCCCATACCATAAAAAGGTTCGGAGTAGTGAATCGCTATGACTTGTCCGCAGAGTTTCCTATATTAACCTTGAGGCCTACGCCTCTAAAAAAAGCAATTGATGAGATACTTTGGATATGGCAAAAGAAGTCTAACAATATTAAAGACTTGAACAGCAAAATTTGGAATGCTTGGGCAGACGAAGAAGGCTCAATCGGAAAGGCTTATGGCTATCAACTTTCTGTAAAGCACAGCTACAAGGAAGGGGAGTTTGATCAGGTAGATCGGGTGCTTTATGATTTAAAGCACAACCCATACAGCCGAAGGATTATGACCAATATCTACAATCATTACGATCTAAATGAGATGAATCTATACCCTTGTGCTTACAGCATGACTTTTAACGTAACAGGGAACAAGCTTAATGCCATATTAAACCAGAGGTCTCAGGATGTTTTACCTGCTAACAATTGGAACGTCTGTCAGTATGCCATACTGGTTCATATGTTTGCTGCATCCAGTGGACTTGAAGCAGGTGAATTAGTCCATGTTATAGCAGATGCGCATATCTATGACAGACACGTTCCTATTATTCAGGAATTGATTGAACGTCCTCAATATGATCCGCCAAAGCTGCATATAAATCCGGATGTTAGAGATTTCTATGAGTTTACAGTAGATGACTTTAAATTAGAAGGGTACAAAAAAGGTCCGCAAATAAAGAATATTCCCATAGCAGAATAATAGGGGAGGTAGATTAATGAATTTCATAGTAGCCGTAGATGAACAGTGGAATATTGGGAGAGAAGGTGCTTTACTACAGCCTATTTCAGAAGATCTTAAGTATTTTAAGGCAAAAACCGTAAATAAGATAGTTGTATTAGGGCGTAAAACTCTGCATACCTTTCCTGGGGGAAAACCTCTAAAAGGGAGAACCAATATTATATTGACCAGACAAGAAGATTTTTCTGCAGGTGATGCCATAGTATGCCATTCCTATGAGCAATTATTTCAGATTCTTCACAATTACTGCAGTGAAGATATCTTTGTCATAGGCGGTGGAGAAATTTACAATAAATTGATTCCATATTGTACAGTTGGTTTTGTTACCAAAATCCATAAAACATATTCAGCAGATACCAGTATTCCAAATTTAGATAGGGATTCGAACTGGGAGCTTGCAAAGGATGAGGGGAAGCATCACTTTAAGGATGATGTCTTTTATAGCTTTATGGAATACCGTAATAATAAAGTGTTATCTATACCGTCAAAGTAGCGTTGAATATCGCCTAACAGTAAAGAACATCTCCAATAGTGTTGCATATAATGTTACTGTCGCTGCGATTATAGCAGCTAATCCAGGTATCGATCCAAATAATTTAAGAGTAGGTCAGATTATCTGTATTCCAGGAACTTCACCCGGCAGATGCCCCAGCGGTTCAAGTGAATATACCATTCGTGCAGGTGACACTTACTTTAGTCTTGCAAGAAGATTTAATGTCAGCGTGCAAGCAATTATGGATGCTAATCCTGGTGTAAACCCAGATGCATTACAAATCGGTCAGATTATTTGTATACCACGAGCTTAGTCTGAAAACGTAAGAATGGATAAAGCAGCAATCATGACTGGATGTTCATGAATTGCTGCTCTCTTTTTGCATATCTATATTTATTACTTATGTTACATTAAGTGTTGACTGTTATCTACCAGAAGATAGGAAGAACAGAGCGAGGGTGCCGGGGCCTGAATGAGATCCAATAACCGGTCCTACATTGTTAAATACAATATCCTTAACATTGTATTTGGCTTTTATAAGATCCCCTAAGTATTGAGCATCTTCCAGGGCATCGCCGTGACTAATGAAGATGGTTTGGTCATCTGGATTTACTATGGTTTCCTGTAACTTTTCAAATAGAGCTCTAATAGACTTCTTTCTGCCCTTTACTTTGGTTACAGGAATCAACCGACCTTCATTATCTACATGGAGGATAGGCTTTATGTCCAGCATAGTGCCTATAAATGCAGTAGCACCAGATACTCGACCTCCCTTTTTCAGGTGGTTCAAATCACCTACTGTAAACCAGTGGGCTACTTTCAGTTTATTATCTTCCACCCATTTAATTATTTCCTCTTTTGAGGCGCCTTCTTTAAGCATTTTAATTGCATTCCAGGCAATTAAGCCTGAGCCCAGAGAAGCCGCCTTAGTATCTATCAAGGTTATGTCTGCATTAGGATACTCTTCTAATAGCATGTCCTTGGCTAGAACAGAGCTGCCATAGCTTCCGCTTAATGCAGATGAGAAGCTAAGACTAATAACAGGTATATTCTTCTCTATAAAGGGACGAAAAGTTTTAATGTATTCGTCAGTATTTACCTGGGAGGTAGTAGGCATTTCACCTGCTCGAACATCATCATAAAAAGATTTTGGATCAATGCTTTGGAAAAAGTCATCAACGTTTTCCTTACCTTTGAATTGATAGGTAAAATTTACAACTGTTGCCCTTTGTTCCATGATATAGCTGTACGGTAAATCTGTACACGAATCGATAATAATCACTGGTTTTATTGTATCCATTTGTATTCCTCCTGTTCATCGGGATTACACTCATTATATTATAGTAAAAACTGGATAACAAGCTAATTATCCGTTATTAATACTGAAATTTAGCAATAAGTCATCCAAAGTATCACGCCGTCTGATTAGTCTATGCGATCCATCTCTTTGAATAAGCACTTCAGCAGGTCGAAGTCTGTTATTATAATTAGATGACATGGAATAGCCATAAGCTCCTGCATCCATGACCCCAATAATATCTCCTAGGTCAAGGGCGGGTAACTTCCTATTACTTGCTATTGTATCTCCACTTTCACAGATGTTGCCCACTATAGTTACCCTTTTTTCTGTTGAATACGCATATTCTTTGTCTTGAGGGTAAACTTCAATATCATGCCAGGCATCATACATTACAGGCCTTACTAATACATTAAACCCCAGATCTGTACCTACATAATTAACACCGCTGTTTTCCTTTTGAGCATGGACAGTTCCCAGGAGAACACCAGATTCAGCCACTATATACCGCCCTGGTTCCGACATAAACATTACATCAGGATTGTTTCGTTCAGCCCAGGTACTTAACAGCATTGCCAGCTGCTCACCAAAATCCTTTAGTTCGAGAGGCTCTTCATTATCCTGTTTTTGATAGGGAATTCCAAAGCCTCCACCCATATCAATAAAACGAAGGCCTTCAAATTGCTCAGCGATTTGAAGAATGACCTTAACGCTTTGAATGTAAGCATCTCCCTCCATAAAGAGAGATCCAATATGTTGATTAATACCAATCAGGTTCAAATTATATTCCTTAATAAGAGCTTTAATCACTGGTATACAATCATCGTTAATTCCAAACTTTGTATCTTTACCGCCGGTAACTACCTTATCGTGGTGTCCAATTCCAAAGCCTGGATTGATTCTCACAGCGACATTTCCACCCGGATTAAATTGGCCGTAGGTTTTTAGCTGAGATAAAGAGTCAACGCTCATTGTTATTCCTTTATTAACAGCAAACATCATTTCCTCAACTGATACATTGTTACCTATATAAAATATTTGTTCAGGCTTAAACCCTGCAGCTAAAAGGACATGGATTTCACCTGGGGACATAGCATCTGCATGTAGCCCTTCTTCTCGAATAATCTTTAGCAGTTCCAGGTTACCATTGGCTTTAGAAGAATAACTGGCCTTGTAGTTTGAATAAGGTATGAAATCTGCAATATCACGACAACGTTGACGTAAGATACTTTCATTATACACATACAAGGGACTGCCATATTCATTAATCAAATCTTTTGGACTGGTATTTCCATAAAAATTAGTTTTTATCGTAAAGTAGTTTTGCATTTAAGTTCCTCCGGTCGCTGTGGATCTCAATTTTATCTTATGAGTAAGACTTCAAGTTTAAAATATACACCAGAGGTGTTTACTTGTCAATTAAATTTGCCTGTTTCAAAGCTTTTCAACAGGCTATAATTTATCCAGGATTTCTGAATTTCTGAAGTATTTTCTTCACGGTTTCAGTTTTTTGTGATACACTAAATTTTACATAAAAAGCAATTCATGAACTTATAAGATACGGAGGTAGAATATGCAGACAATTCCATCTCAATTGGCAAAAGAGTTTAAGATTAGAGAAGAACAGGTGGAAAGCACTATTGGTTTAATAGACGAGGGGAATACCATACCCTTTATTGCTCGATATCGTAAAGAAGTTACAGGCGGTTTAGACGATAACGTTTTAAGAGATTTGCACGAAAGGTTATTATACTTGCGCGGTTTGGAGAATCGAAGGCAGGAAATTGTGCACCTCATACAGGAGCAGGATAAGCTGACTGAGGAATTAGTAGAAAATATTCGAAAAGCACAAACTATGACTGAGTTGGATGATATTTACCGCCCTTATCGTCCGAAGCGTAGAACAAGGGCTGCCATTGCCAAGGAAAAGGGTCTTGAACCCCTTGCACAGCTTATATGGACTCAGGGTATAAAGCACGGCAGCCTGGAAGAATTAGCAGAAGAGTATGTAAATCCTGAGAAAGAAGTTAATTCTGTGGAAGAAGCACTGGCCTTAGCCCAGGATATTATAGCAGAAATGATTTCAGATGAAGCAGATTTTCGTAAATTCATCAGGACATACACTTTTCAGCACGGTGTAATTGAAACTAAAGCTAGTAGTGAGGAAACATCCGTTTATGAAATGTATTATGACTACAGTGAGGCAGTTAATCGAATTGTCCCTCATAGAATACTGGCCATAAATAGAGGAGAAGCCGAAAAGATTATATCAGTTAAAATCAGGCTAGATGAAGAAAAGATAATTCAACAAATTACTTCCAGGGTTGTAGCTGGACCCAGTATTGGCAAAGAATTGCTTGAAAGGGCGGTGGAGGATTCCTATAAAAGGTTAATTGCTCCTTCAATAGAACGGGAAATCCGCAATCAGCTAACAGAGGTTGCTGAAGAGCAGGCTATTAAGGTATTTGGGGAGAATCTTCGTAACTTATTGTTGCAAGCTCCGATTAAAGGAAAAGTAGTAATGGGAGTAGACCCAGGATTTAGAACCGGTAATAAGATTGCTGTAGTAGATGAAACGGGTAAAGTTCTGGATACTGGAGTAATTTATATGACATTGCCTAACCACAACATAGATCAGGCGAAGCGATTGTTAAAAAAGTTGGTACAAGACCACCAGGTTCAGATTATTGCTATAGGTAACGGAACTGCTTCTAGGGAAAGTGAAGCTGTTATTGCAGACCTATGCAAGGATTTAGGAGGAAAGGTACAATATATAATTGTAAATGAAGCAGGTGCTTCCGTATATTCTGCTTCCAAGCTTGCTAGTGAAGAATTTCCAGATTATGATGTGGCCCTACGTAGTGCTGTATCAATTGCAAGAAGGCTGCAAGACCCCCTGGCGGAGCTTGTCAAAATAGACCCGAAATCTATTGGAGTAGGACAATATCAGCACGATGTAAACCAAAAGCGCATGGCAGAGACACTTACAGGGGTCGTAGAGGATTGTGTTAATAGTGTTGGCGTCGATCTTAATACTGCATCAGCTTCATTGCTACAATATATTTCAGGTATTAGCCCTGCTCTTTCAAAGAACATAGTTATATACCGACAGGAGACGGGAAAGTTTAAAAATCGTAAACAGCTAATGAAAGTAAGTAAGCTTGGGCCTAAAGCCTTTCAGCAATGTGCAGGATTCTTGAGAATACCCGATGGAGACAATATTTTAGATAATACTGCTGTCCATCCTGAATCCTATAATGCAGTTAAAGAGCTACTGGAATGGAAAGGCGAGTCTTTGAAAACCATAGGGAAGGATCGCTTGCAAGCTTTAGCGGCAGAATCAGATAGCTGGGATATGAAGGAGATAATTGGTATCATGGGTATTGGCTTGCCTACCCTGCAAGATATTATCAAGGAATTGCAAAAACCCGGTAGAGACCCAAGAGACGAGTTACCCTTACCAATACTTCGAACCGATATTATGGAAATGAAGGACTTGAAGCCTGAGATGATACTGACAGGCACTGTTCGAAATGTTATTGATTTCGGTGTGTTTGTAGATATAGGTGTACATCAGGACGGACTAGTACATATTTCACAATTATCCAACAAGTTTGTCAAGCATCCAATGGATGTGGTTCAGGTTGGTGACATTGTTACGGTTAAAGTGCTGGATGTAGATGTTAATCGTAAGAGAATTGCCTTATCTATGAAAGACTTAAATTGAGGCAGTGAATTATATTTATTTTTAATTCATGAGCTGTGAAAAGAAATAGTACAAGCTGGAAAGTAGTGAAATAAAGAAAATTGGTTTGATTTTCTATATAGAGTGTATTATAATATTGTTATAAAATAAACAACGAACTTTCAGGGCAGGGTGAAATTCCCGACCGGCGGTAAAGTCCGCGAGCCTATATAGGCTGATCCGGTGTAACTCCGGAACCGACAGTACAGTCTGGATGGAAGAAGGTGCGTTTTACGTTCTGTTTCCACGAGCCCCTGATAGTTTTTCAGGGGCTTTTTACGTGTAATCCTCACAGTTCATTGTTTATTTCCCCAATTATAATTTTTAGGAGGAATACCAAATGAACAACACAATGGATCATAATATGACCCACACCAGCTATGTACCATCTTGGAAGCGCATTTTAAAAGTCGACCTGAGTACTCGCAGTCTGGTGAAAATTGCCATGCTATCAGCTGTAGCTTTCGTACTAATGCTTTTACAAGTACCCCTTGCAGCTCTTTTTCCACCGTTTTTGCAACTGGATGTTAGCGATGTACCAGCATTATTAGGTGCTTTTGCTCTTGGTCCGATTGCAGGAGTTCTTGTTGAACTCATCAAAAATCTGCTCCATGTTCTGATTAGAGGCACTGTAACAGGCGGAATAGGAGAGTTATCCAACTTCTTAGTAGCAAGCTTTTTAATAATCCCTGCATCTATAATTTATGCTCACCACAAAAGCAAAAAAAATGCTATATGGGGGTTAGTAATAGGCACCCTGTCCATGACCATAGCAGCGTGTTTTTCTAACTACTACGTCATTTTACCACTTTACAGCAAGTTCATGCCCTTAGAGGAGATTATTGCATCTTCACCCCTATCCATAGTTACAGATATGAAGACATTTATTCTTTTTGCCACTATTCCTTTTAACCTATTGAAGGGCACAATCGTATCCCTTACAACTATGTTGGTTTATAAGGGTGTATCGCCAATATTGCACAAATAAAAAAACAAAATATAATATTATGAGAAAATCGGGTAAACCGATTTTTTCTTTTGTTTGCCATATAATTCTTAAGGGGATATAATATCCAATAGAAAAATTTATGCAGAGAACATCATTTTGGTGTAAGAAAATAAACGAGGTGTTTTATATTGATATGGTCGTCGCAATCTGAGCAGGAAAGCTATCAATTGGGAAGATGGATAGGTGAGAATAGCAAGCCTGGGGACCTCATACTTTTGTATGGTGATTTGGGAAGCGGCAAAACAATACTTTCTAGAGGCATTGCTCATGGTGCTGGGTTCGACGGAAATGTAACCAGCCCTACCTTCACACTAATGAATATCTATAGAGGTAACTTCCCGATATATCATTTTGACATTTATCGGCTGTATGAACCAGAGGAATTATATGATCTTGATTACGAAGAATACTTCTATGGAGACGGTGTAGCCATTATTGAATGGTCGGAGAGGCTGGGCCATCTTCTCCCTAATGATTATCTAAAGGTTTCTCTCAGCAGGGAGCAAGAAGAAAATAGTAGAAAAATTGAAATAAAGCTTATAGGTAATAAGTTTGTGCACTGGAAGGAGGTACTGGTTGAGCATGAAGGTATTAGCAATTGATTCGTCCTCTGTAGTTGCAGGGGTTGCTATATTAGATGGAGACCAGCTTCTTTACGAAGTCTACCACCATCATAAACGAAACCATTCGGAAATTCTCATGCCCTTGGTTGAAGAAGCTCTTAATTCCAGTGACCTGCAGCCTGAAGACATTGATTTATTTGCTGTTTCAGGGGGCCCTGGTTCATTTACAGGATTAAGGATTGGTGTATCTACAATTAAGGGGCTGGCACAAGCTGTGGAGAAGCCTGTTGTGGCAGTGCCAACTCTAGATGCTATGGCTTGGAATATTGTCAGTTCTGGTGTTCTTGTATGTCCCATAATGGATGCTAGAAGGAATCAGGTTTACACAAGCGTATATCGAAGGCAAGGAGACGAATTTAACAAACTTATGCCTTATTCAGCCTTGCCTTTAGAAGAATTAATTGAGCATCTAAATACCTATAGGGAAGATGTTACTTTCGTAGGAGAT
>CAYFSR010000003.1:8674-18084 GCA_964345785.1 uncultured Eubacteriales bacterium
CGGCAATCGGGCACGAGGGCTCTTCTTGCACCACCATATCTTGCATACCAAAGAGCCTCTGTAATTGCCTGCTTAGGACAAAAGCAAGCCTTAGCAGGTAATGAAATACATTATAGGGAGTTAAAACCCTTTTACTTAAGGAAATCTCAGGCAGAGCAAAAGAGGAAGCAGAAAGAGGAGGCACAACATGAAGCGACAGATTCTTCCAATGACGGTTCATGATATAAAAGGAGTTGCTCAGATAGAAGAATTGTGCTTTCATGTGCCATGGTCTCGTGAATCTCTTCGTATAGAAGTTGAGCAAAATCGTTGTGCCAGGTATTTTGTGGTCAAAGAGGACGAGGATATTTTGGGGTATGGCGGTATGTGGTTAGTATTGGATGAAGCACATATAACCAATATTGCAGTACATCCTGATTATAGACGCCAGGGTATAGGCAGCCAAATTATTAAAACCTTAATGAAGACAGCGATCAAAGCTGGCATAGAACGAATGACCCTTGAAGTTCGTGTTTCCAATCGTCCGGCAATTGCACTTTATAAATCATTTGGATTTGAAGAAGGCGGAATTCGTAAAGGGTACTATGCAAATAACAGGGAAGATGCATTGATTATGTGGAATTTTCATATTGGGGGAAATTTTGATGAAAACCAAGACCTTAGTTAGCTATATAATAGCTGCCTTAATTGCTGTAATGATGTTTCCAACTTTTCTGTTTACAGCTATAGAAATGGTGACTTATGATAAAAACTTCTACAAAGCACAATATGATAAATTAGGTACAGCAGAATTTATCGATATTGAGAGAGATGAATTACTTCGAGTAACCCAAGAATTGACGGATTACATCCGGGACCGTTCTGATTCTTTAGAATCAATACAGGCGGAAATAAAAGGAGAGCATAGGCAGGTTTTTAATGAACGGGAAATCTTGCATATGGTGGATGTAAAGGCTTTGTTTCAGTTTGGCTATAGGCTTCGAAACATTTGTCTTATTTGCATAGTAGTGCTTGCACTGCTTCTATATTGGATTAGCACAAGGAAGTCTTTGAAAATATTTGCTAAGTCCTATTTAATAGTTTCTGCCATATTGTTGCTGTTACTGCTGCTTGGAGGTTCTATAATATCGTCTAACTTTACTTATTATTGGGACCAGTTTCATTACCTGTTTTTTGACAATGACTTATGGCTTTTGAATCCAGCAACGGACATCATGATTCAAATGGTACCTGAACCTTTCTTCTATCAGGCAGTATTTCGTGTTCTTACTTACTTTGGTCTGGGAATTATAATAATTGGAGCAGTTTCCTTTTGGATACTTCGATCTGCCAAGAAGAATTGGTGAAAGCAAAGCTAAGACGAAACAAAAAGGAGTTATCATGACATATTTTGAACAAATGAAAGAAAAAACAGCTTCACTAAAGAAAAAAGACGAGGTTCTTGTACTTGCACTGGAAAGCTCTTGTGATGAAACATCAGCAGCGGTTGTTAAAAATGGTCGAGAAGTGCTGAGCAATATCATAGCCTCACAAATAGATATTCATAAAGCTTATGGTGGAGTTGTACCCGAAATTGCATCGAGAAAGCATGTAGACGTTATTAATGAAGTTGTCGAACAGGCTTTGGATGAAGCCAATATCAGCAAAAAAGGCCTTGACGGAATAGCTGTAACCTTCGGCCCTGGTTTAGTTGGTGCTTTACTGGTAGGTGTTTCTGCTGCTAAGGCTTTGGCTTTTGGTTTATCACTTCCACTTATTGGTGTCCACCATATAGAGGGGCATATAAGTGCCAACTACATTGAATATCCAGATTTGGAACCTCCTTTTATTTGTCTTGTAGTCTCTGGCGGACATACCCAAATAATACATGTAACGAATTACGGTAAGTATGAGGTAATAGGCCAAACTAGGGACGATGCCGCAGGAGAAGCCTATGATAAGGTAGCACGGGTTTTGGGGCTTGGTTATCCAGGAGGCCCTGCTGTGGACCGTATTGCTAGGCTAGGGAATCCCCAGGCAGTTAATTTTCCCAGGGTTCAACTTAAAGACAACCCCTATGACTTTAGCTTTAGCGGTCTAAAAACCGCAGTTATCAATCACCTTCATAATCTTGAGCAAAAAGGTGAAACTTATATAACAGAAGATATAGCTGCCAGCTTCCAAGAGGCGGTGGTAGATGTATTGGTTAAAAAGACAATTGATGCTGCAGAGGAGTTAGGTCAAAAGAAAATTGTTATAGCAGGAGGAGTTGCCGCCAATTCTTCTCTTAGAATGCGTATGGATATGGAAACTAGGAAACGAGGAATTAGATTATACTATCCTTCTCCAATTTTATGCACCGATAATGGCGCTATGATAGCAAGTGCAGGATACTACCGATTAATGCAGGGTGAAGTTTCTCCTTTAACATTAAATGCTGTTCCTTATATAGAACTTCAAAGTTAAAAGCTACAATTGATGAATTTATTCCTGCAAAAACTCTTCAAGTTTCTGTATACAATATCGGTTGCATGCCTGTCTGCCTGCCTGATGGAAAGGTTGCCGGCATAATAACTGATAGGGATATTGTAGTGCGAAACCTGGCAGAGGACGGTGACCCTAAAACTACTCTGGTGAAGGACGTCATGACAAAGAATGTGATAACAACCCAGCCCGACTCAGATGTGTACGCAGTAGCTGAAACTCTTGCCACCCATAAGATAAGAAGATTACCAGTAGTGCAAAATGAATGTGGTTTTCTATCCAATGTTAAAGAGGAGGCTATGTTAAAGTCAGATGCCTACCTGGATAAAATAGCATGGTCTATCTTTAATGGAGTTTTGGAGTATTTTTCTACTGAAGAAGGACTGCAATGGGATGGCTTACCTGAACCCTCATTACTGCCTGGTTGAAATAATAAATAATTTTATCGAAAAAACTCAATTATTGTTTTAATATGGTATAATTGTGAGCAAGGATAGAAGAGAATTTATACTCACATTCATTTGAAATAGATAAATGAGCCATTTTACCTCTTTTTGTCCTAGTGGATTTGTTGTATACTATAGATGTTTATCAAAGCAAAGAGAGGCGGGTCAGCATGTGGGATTGGTTTTCCAAAATTATCTCCTATATTGAACCATATATCCAATTTCCATGGGTCATCCAGCATGTTCTTGATATACTTATAGTGTCCTTTGTACTCTACAAGCTCCTCCTTCTCATTCGAGAAACCAGAGCAGAACAGGTACTTAAAGGCCTTGCTATTTTACTTTTAGTTACTTACCTTAGTGAAGTTTTACAATTCAGCACAGTTTACTGGATTTTAAAAAACACAGCCACTGTTGGTGTTATTGCCCTCTTAATTGTGTTTCAACCTGAATTGCGGAGAGCCTTAGAGCAAATCGGCAGGGGGCAGTTATTGGACATGCTTTTTCTTCATGACGATCAGGATTTTACCAAGCTTATCAACGAAGTGGTTCATTCTGTGCAGAATCTGGCCAAAACCAAAACCGGGGCTCTTATTGTTTTAGAGCGGAAAACAGGCATTAATGAGGTCATTGAAACAGGTGTAAAAATAGATGGTGAGTTATCCGAGGCTTTATTATTAAATATTTTTTTCGAAAATACTCCTCTTCATGACGGAGCTGTTATCATCCGAGGAGATAGAATTGCAGCAGCAGGTTGCTTTCTTCCCCTTACTGAAAATAGCAATATCAGCAAACAACTGGGCACTCGTCATCGCGCAGCCCTTGGTATAACCGAAATTTCTGACGCCATTGCTATTGTAGTTTCCGAAGAAACTGGGGTTATTACCATTGCAAGCAATGGTAAGTTAACACGTTATTTAGATTCCAAGGCCTTAAGAGAGATGCTTAGAAAATCCTTAATCAAGGAAAAGGAAACTCGCTCCCTCATACCAAAGAAATGGAGGGAAAGAAATGATCAGTAAATTTATTAAAAATAATTTGTCTCTCAAAATCATTTCATTAATAGTTGCAATAATACTTTGGTTTTTTGCCATAAGTGAGCTTAATCCAGAGCGGACACAAAATATGGCGAATATTCCTGTTGAAATAATTAATATGGACCAGTTGAATCGTAGGAATCTTACTTTGGTTGAGGATCCTTCCAGTGTGGTTACCATTCGAATCAAAGGTCTTGTAAATGACATTCGCAGAGTAAACGATGGAAGTCTGAAGGCTATACTAGACCTGGGCGATATTGATTGGACAGGCACTCAAAATGTGGAGCTTGATATAGTGGGACTTCCTCCTCGAGAATTAAGCTTGGAAAGAGACCCAGTAGTATCAGTTACTATTAACAAAATAATAAGTAAACCTATTCCAGTGGAAATTGAAGTAACTGGTAATGGAAGTGATGGATATTATGTCCATGAAGCTACTGCAGAACCTCCTTCAGTGACCATATACGGTGCACAGTCTTTAGTAGATAGTGTTGTACAAGGTGTCGTAAAGGTTAAATTAGACAAAGACGAGGGAACCATTAAGCAATCTCTCCCTATAGAGCTGTTGGATTCAGCAGGAAATATTGTTAAGTCTGAATATCTGAATCTACGACAAGAATCTACTATGGTTACAATACCCATACACCCTATAAGAACTCTCAATATTCGGGCAAATATAGTGGGGAAGCCTGCAGACGGTTTCTTTGTGGATGACATAACCATTGATCCTTCACAAGTAACCATCAATGGTTATGCCAGCATTGTTAATCGCCTCAGTATCTTGCTAACAGACCCGATTGATATACACGATGCAGATGAAGACGTCCATGCATCTGTCAGCCTAGTGAGAGAAGATGGTGTCTATTTAGAGCCAGGGCAACCCTCCTTGGTAAATGTAGTAGTTCATATAAGTGAAACCACGATTGAAAAGGAAATTGCTTTAACTGAAATAGAGCTGCGAAATATTCCAGAAGGATTTGGAGCTGCTACAGAGGAAGGGCTATCCATTCCGGTTCAGATAAAAGGCCCATATACCTTGGTGAATCCGCTTATAGCTCAAAACCTTGTTCCCTATATAGACTTGTCCTTAATTGATACTGAAGCAGAAGGCTTTGAACCAGGTGTTTTTGAGCTGCCACTTGTCATAAATACTCCGGAAGGAACTGAAATAACAAGAGGCTCTAACGGAACGATATCAGTTATTCTACAGGCAGTTGATGGGCCAGCTACAACGGCAGAGGGGAACACTGATCCCGAAGCAGAAAGCGAGCCAAACCAACCATAAAATAAAGCGTCTGTATCTTGATGGTTGCAGCTCTTAGGTAAAATTTCTATTAGCTATTACTTGTTTTCTATACCTAAATATGTCCAATTTGTAAAAAAATCCATAAGGTTGTTTTCAAGCCTTGGATATGTGTTATAATAACTACCATGGATGAAGCAATAACTATGGTTCTTGCCTTAATGTATTTATTGAAACGGTGTGTAGCAATCAGATTCACTGATTGCACTTATGTTTTAATCGTTCTAGATGTATTTTGAAAGGATGGATTATACAGTGAATTTACGTGTGGTAATGATAGACAGCAGCTATAATGCACGACGTGATATTGACAGCAAAATTAAGTGGGTTGAAAATGACTATGAGCTGGTAGGAGAGGCTTCAAACGGCGAGGAAGGCCTTGCTCTTTTACCCCATGTTCATCCCCATGTAATAATGACTGAAATTCGCATGCCAAAGATGGACGGCATCACTTTTATAGAAAATGCTAAGAAACGATGGCCGAACATAAAGTATATCATAGTCAGCAATTACGATAATTTTGATTATCTCAGACAGGCTATGAAGGTAGGAGCTTTTGATTATATTCTAAAGCCAGTAAAAGCAGATGAAATCAACCAGGCTTTAAAGCGTGCTAAAATTGAGATAGAAACCAATGAGAGGCGTTTTTTTTAATATAATAATGTATTGCCATATGTTTAATAACTATAAGCTAGTTTTAGAATTCGAGCTTGGATAAAAATCTGTATTAATGTTCCCAGCTTGAAAACAAGCCTGAATCATTTGAACCTTGGCTTTTCCACCTTCAGTGATCAAAAAACTTTCTCGTGAGTTTGACTCACTATCCTCCTTGATAGTATTTTCAATATAGTCAAAATCTTTAAGGGCCATTATAGTTTCCCATACAATGAAGTTATTATTACCGCCGAAAAATGAAATTAAGTCTTTCATAGTTAAGTCAGAATCACATCTGTATAATTGAAATAGAATGTCAGCAGCAAATAATTGCTGTTTTTCTTCAATATCTCTTAAAATATATGAGATAAAGTTCAGTTGTGGAATCATAATTTTTCCTCCTGTATAGACTACTAGATATCTAATTATTATGTTTTTTTAATATATTTATGCTACATGTTAAGAAATTGTATAGAAAGCTTTCATATTTGTGACTTATCCTTAATTTTAATAATAAAGGAATTTAGCTAAAAGCATCGAAATTATTCTTAGTATTTTAGTGCATAATCTAATGAGCGGTTATTTAGGATGACTCAGAATGAGTGAGGTAATCAAGTGAATGGCAAACAATATGAAATATTAGCATTAACACTTCGCTACTGGTTTGTTTTGTTAATGATTTATGTATTTACAGTATGCGTTGTTAGAACATTGAAAGAGGTCTTTACAGATCAGCCCATACAACAATCCACAGGGAACATTCCATTTGTCCTTGTTTTATTTTCTCTGACTTCTTTTGGTTTGTTAGCATTAAAAGATCCTGCAGGTATTAATGTAGAAACTGCCTTAATGGGAGTGCTGGTTGCGGCTATCACTCTGTTTCAGTTTTATTTGTTTTATTACCTGTTTCAAGGTATGGACGAGGTTCTATTACTAATGGTAAATACTCTTTCCATTTTAGGCTTTGTAATGTTGCAACGTTTGTCACCCGACCTGGCATTACGGCAGGTGGAATGGTTTGTGGCAGGAAGTATAATATTGTTTTTTGTAATGTTAGTTTTACCACGCCTTAAAAGTTCAGGTAAAATGCTTTATCCCTTCATGATATTAGGGCCGATTATACTTTTTTTGATTGCCTTTTTTGGAGAAAAATCCGGAGGGGCCACTAGTCGCCTGCCAATTGGAAATATAAGCATCCAACCATCAGAGTTTGTAAAAGTAATCTTTATATACGTATTGGCTTATACCCTTAATGAAAAGAAAAGCTTTAAGGAAAAGGTTCCACTTTTTCTTTTTGTTGCAGCCTCTATATTAGGTGTTGTTTTTCAAAAAGACCTTGGAAGTGCCCTACAATATTTCATAGTTTTTCTTTTTATTTACCAAATCAGCACCAACGATTGGCTTATAACCTTGGCAGCAACAGGGGCTGGTGTACTAGCTTCTATATTCAGCTACAAGGTATTTTCTCACGTAAGGGTTAGAGTTGAAGCATGGAAAAATCCTTGGGCAGACATAGATGGTATGGGCTGGCAGGTAGCCCAATCTTTAATGGCTATGGGAAGTGGCGGCCTGATAGGATTAGGTCTAGGTCAGGGAACCCCATATATCATTCCTGCATCACGTACCGATTTTATCTTTGCTGCCATTTGTGAAGAATTCGGTATACTGATAGGTGGAATGATTATTGGCTTTTATGTACTCATTTTAATACGAGGGATGCAAAAAGCTTATCGGGCACACCAATCAACGGATATGCTGCTGGCAACTGGAAGTACAATTTCTTTGGTTATTCAGGCTTTTATCATCATCGGTGGTGTTGTGAAAATGATTCCTTTAACAGGAATTACCTTACCCTTTGTAAGTTATGGTGGAAGCTCTATGGTAGTCAGTTTCACAATTTTAGGATTGATACAAAGTGTTTCAATTAAGAATTATAAATTTGAAATTGACCAGAGCGATTATGAAGGAATCCAAGATCTTGAGGAAGAGGATTATTTTGAAAATGATCTCGTTGATGAAGAGAAGGATACATTAGATAAGGAGCCGATAGAATGATTCATTTGAAGCGTAATATAAAGCACGCTCTTATCATTTTGCTAGGGCTGTTTATTATTTTAACAGCTTATTTTTACTATAATCTGTCTCTGTATAGTGAAAGATGGTTTTCAAACCCCAATAATACCAGGGTCAGGGTAGATATGGTAAACCCGGATATTATTCCAGGCAGCATTATGGATCGTAACCGTAATGTGCTTGTAGATACTAAAACATCCATCAATAAAGACGGTAATACTACCTATTATCGAGACTATCACAAGAATAGCAAATATGCCGCTCATGTGGTAGGTTCTAAGCAATACGGCATAGGTGGCGAAGCACTATATATACGTTATCTGTTGGGTTACGATAATAATTTATTTGAAAGAATTTATCAAAAGGCGTTTTTAGATCAGGAACAAGGCAACAACGTAGTTTTAACCATAGACATGGATTTGCAGAAATACATTAGTGATAGTATGGGCAAGGCAAAGGGAAGCGTAGTGGTAATGAATCCACAAACTGGTGAAATCCTGGCTCTAGTCAGCCAACCTTCTTTTAATCCTTCTGCTATCAATGAAGAACCGGAGGATGAAAGCTTGTTAAATAGGGCTTCCTACGGAAAGTATCCTCCTGGTTCCATTATGAAGATAGTTACTGCAGCTGCTGCACTTGAGGTAAAGGAGGATGTGAGAAACTACACTTTAGAATGTAAAGGGAAAACAGACATTGGCGGTGTACCTATTACATGCTATGGAGAAAAAGCACACGGTGAAGTAAATTTGTCCAAAGCTATGGAAGTATCCTGTAATGCCTATTTTGCTCAGCTAGCACAAGATATAGGCTGGAAGCAGCTGAAAAAGACTGGAGAAGCATTTGGCTTCAATGAAGATTTTCTCTTTTCTGACATTAGAATGTCGAAGAGTCAGCTTCCCATAAGTAGGCGAACAAGCTTAGAGGAACTTGCCTGGTCTTCTGTAGGTCAGGGTAAGGTTTCTGTTACCCCCATACATATGGCAATGCTGGCATCTACCATTGCCAATGGCGGTATCATGCAGGAACCCAGGTTGATTTATGGAATTGAGAGCCGAACGGGAAGAATACAAGCCCAAAACAGCTCTAAACTGGCGACGCCTATATCAGCAGAAATAGCTGAAGCTTTAGGTAACACTATGATCAATGTTGTGGAAAATGGGACTGGCAGTAGAGCTAAATCCAAAGGTATGCTTATAGCCGGAAAAACTGGTACTGCCGAGGTGGCTTCAGATCAAAATCCCCATGCATGGTTCATTGGTTATGCACCAGCAGACAATCCCACCCTGGCAATAGCCGTTGTTCTAGAAAATGCTGGTACTGGAAGCGGTAATGCAGCACCTCTGGCTGGAAAAATTCTTAGGGAAGCTAGTAAACTAGGATATTGAACTCATTCCATATAATTTATTTTTTGCAAGCTGTAAATAGTAACTATTG
>CAYFSR010000003.1:18184-24434 GCA_964345785.1 uncultured Eubacteriales bacterium
TGTAAATAGTAACTATTGATTGCGAAATATCATAATGTTTTATACAATATAAGTATAAGTAATAAATTTGCAGATACTAAAAATAGATGTAAAGACCGAGAGAGGTTAGGTTAGTTGAGTAGGGATTTGGAAACCAAGTTATTAAATTTACCGGATCAACCCGGTGTATATATAATGAAAAACAAGGATGATAAGATAATTTATATAGGGAAGGCTGTCTCCTTAAAAAATAGAGTGAGACAGTATTTCCGTTCTACCGGTCATACAGGCAAAGTAGGGGCTATGGTATCCAACATAGAGGATTTTGAGTATATTATAACGGATACAGAAGTAGAAGCTCTAATATTAGAGTCCAATCTCATAAAGAAACACCGTCCGAAATATAATATTCTATTAAAGGATGATAAGCATTATCCTTTTATCCAGGTTACTACAGGAGAAGATTACCCTAAAATTCTGCTTACTAGAAAAATCAACAAGGATAACCATCGATATTTTGGCCCTTATACCAATGCAGGTGCTGTACGTGAAACCATTGAAGTCATTAAGCGTATTTTTCCCATCCGTAGCTGCAACCGTAGTATACAGGAGGGACAAGTGCCAGAAAGGCCTTGCCTCCACTATTACATTGGTCAGTGCTGGGGTCCTTGTATGGGTAATGTACCAAAGGATAAATACCAGGAAATGATAAAAGATGTGCTTCGCTTCTTGGAAGGCAAAGAGCAGGATATCCTTGGCGAATTTCGGGCAGCTATGTTGGAAGCATCTGAAAATCTTCAGTTCGAAAAGGCAGCTAGCTTGCGGGATAAGATTCAAGCCGTTGAAAAGATTATGGAAACTCAGAAAATCATGTCTACTTCCATGGTAGACCAGGATATTTTTGCCTGTTATCAGGAGGAAAACCAAACAGCTATCCAAATCTTTATGATTCGCAATGGTAAGCTAATTGCAGCTGAGCACCCTATTTTAGAAGATACAGGGGGAATGGAGCTAAGTGAGGTTTTGAACTCTTACCTCAAACAGTTTTATGCAGACTCTGTCTTTATCCCTAAGGAAATCTATCTGCAAGAGGACATCGATGACCAGAAGGTCATTGAAAGATGGCTGACTGAGAAAAAAGGAGCCAAAGTTTATATTCGCAGACCTCAAAGAGGAGAAAAATTAAAGCTGGTCCAAATGGCCAAACGCAATGCAGAAGAAACTTTGAATACTTATAATCGAAAAGCAGAGCGTGAATTGGCAAGAACCAAGGGAGCTGTTTTAGAGCTGCAGGAAGCCCTTTACCTGGTCACGCCACCTAGGCGCATAGAAGCCTTTGACATATCCAATACCCAAGGGACTCAGTCGGTTGCTTCCATGGTTGTATTTATAGATGGGAAAGCAGCCAAGAAGGAATATAGACGTTTTAAAATCAAAACGGTTGAAGGCTCTAATGATTTTGCTAGTATGGCAGAGGTAGTGGAGAGGCGCTTTAGTAGAGGAATTGAAGAAAGAAGCAAACTAGAGGAAGAGGGAAAAAGCTACTCATTAGGTAAGTTCTCCCATCTCCCAGACCTGGTGATAATTGATGGAGGAAAAGGACAACTAAGTGCTGCAATGATATCTATGGAAAAGCTGGGAGTGGACCATATACCAGCTTTTGGGCTGGCAGAAGAATTTGATGAGCTGTACTCTGTTGAAGGAGGAGACCCTATCCTTCTCCCGAGAAATTCCAGTGCATTGCATCTACTGCAAAGGTTAAGAGACGAAGCCCACCGTTTTGCCCTTAGTTACCATCGTAGTTTAAGAAATAAAAACAGCCTGCATTCTGTACTACAAGACATACCAGGCATTGGACCTAAACGAATGAAAAGCTTAATTAAAGCATTTGGTTCGGTAGAGGGGATACAAAAAGCAAATCTGGAGCAATTGGTGAAAGTAGAGGGCATAAATCGTAAAGCTGCTGAAGAGATAAAGAATTATTTGGGATAGTTTCTTCTTGTATACTAGACAGAAAAATAAGTTCCGTATATACTGAAGAATGGCTAATATAATGATTTAGTTGAAAGGGGAATTTGCATGAAAAAAATGTATCTGTCCGAAACCGATAAGAAGGTTAGTGGGGTTTGTGGAGGAATTGCTGAGTATTTTGATATAGACTCCACCCTAGTAAGGCTGGCCTGGGTTATTCTATCTCTTGCATTGACTGTAGGCGTTGGAGGCTTGATTATATACATTATTGCTGCTCTGATTATACCAAAGAGACAAGAAAACGTTTAATACTGACTAATACTGAGGTGAAAAAACATTGAATTACAGATTAATCGCTGTGGATTTGGACGATTCTCTGCTGGGTAGTGATGCAAAAATAAGCGGAGCTAATAAGGATGCTTTGTTTGCTGCCCGTGATAAAGGCGTTCATATTACCATAGCCACTGGTCGGATGATAGATTCGGCTATGCCTTTTATAGAAGAAATGAAGATTGACATCCCGGTCATAACCTATCAAGGAGCATTTATAAAGGATATTCATACGGGGGAAACCTTGGTTAGAAAATCGGTTCCTATGGATTATGTTCATAGGATAATTGATGAATGCAGAAAGAGAAACCTGCATTTACAGGCGTATGATGAAATAACTTACTTTTTTGACAAGGATAATGAATACAGCCGTTATTATCACAGAATGTCAGGCATCCAGGGCCAGGAAGCTGGGGACTTAAAGCAATTCCTGAAAGAAGAGCCCATGAAGCTTCTAGTAATAGCTGAGCCTGAAATTATTCAAAAGCATGTGGAAGATTTTCAAAAGCAGTTTGGGGATCAGCTTCAAGTACTCATTTCGAGACCACCTTATTTGGAGTTTACCAGCGGAGAGGCCACCAAAGGGAAAGCCCTGGCCAAGTTGGGAGACATGTTAAAAATTCCTCAAGAAGAAATCATAGCAATCGGAGACAGCTACAACGATATTTCAATGATTGATTATGCCGGATTAGGCGTAGCTATGGGTAATGCACCCGAGGAAGTAAAAAGCTATGCAAAATATATAGCCAGAGGCAATGATGAAGATGGCGTTGCCGACGTAGTTGAGAGGTTTATTATAAGGAAGGAGTGACTTCATGAGCGCAATTTCAATAGAAGAAATGATTCAGATATTGGATATGGAAGTATTATATGAAGGGAAGTCTCTTTCCATTGATATTGAAACAAGTGATATTAACCGTCCAGGACTGCAATTTGCCGGATTTTTTGATTATTTTGCTATAGAAAGAATACAGGTTATAGGCAAAGTAGAAATGACTTATTTAGAAAGTATGGAGCCAGTTAATCGGAAGGTACAGCTAGATAGATTTTTCAGCTCAGGTATTCCCTGTGTTCTAATTTCTAGAAATATGGAAGTACCACAATACTTATTAGAGGCCGCTGTTAAATATCAGTGCCCGGTCATACGATCGCGCAAAGCTACTACCAGTGTTATTCATCGGATGATTAACTATTTGGATTCAGCCCTTGCACCTCGAATTACCCGTCACGGAGTATTAGTTGATGTATACGGGGAAGGGGTACTTCTTATGGGAGAAAGCGGAATAGGGAAAAGTGAAACAGCCCTAGAGCTAATTAAGCGTGGTCATAGGTTGGTGGCTGATGATGCGGTTGAAATCAAAAAGGTAGCGGAAAATCGCCTAATTGGAGAATCGCCAGAAGTGATACGCCATTTTATGGAGATTAGGGGAATTGGCATTATTGATATAAAGGCTATGTATGGGGTAGGGGCAGTAATAAATACGAAAGCCATTGATATGGTGGTTTACCTGGAATTTTGGGACAGCAATAAGGAATACGATCGCTTGGGCTTTACAGAAGATCATACGGAAATTCTTGGTGCAAAGCTGCCAAAAGTAATATTGCCTGTAAGACCTGGCCGTAATTTAGCCATTATAATTGAAGTTGCAGTTCGCAACTGGCGACTAAAACGTATGGGATATAATGCAGCAAGAGAGCTGGATGATCGATTAGCTGCAATGATGGCAGCCAGTACTGAATCATAAACTGGGGAGACTCCAGTCATACTTTTTTCTGACAATCCATATGTCACCTTGTTGTTCTTGATTCTGTTTCCCCCTTGGTTTAGAGATCGCAGCCAAAGGCCATCAGTAGATCCTTTTCAGGTGGAAAAGCCGAAGTGGACAGCAGGGCTGGACATTAACCTCGAATCCTTAGATTACAGTGATTTGAACACGATTGTAACCAAAGCTGCCCATCAGAAAAAAACCGGTAAACGAAGTTTAGATTATTATGGTTTTTGTACTTATTCTGGTTTTCACAGTAAACCACTGCTAGGTATGATTTATCAGGAAAGTGTCAAAATAATAGATAATGTTGCTGTTCAGATTAGCTTATCAAAGATTGGTATGTTTTCTGTTATAGAGGAGCTAAGTCTTTACAGCGATGATGCACAGATGAAGGCTTTAGAGGATTCCTTAAATAAAGCAATAACAGGGCCTTTTGGAGCTAATTACGAGTTGGTAGAATATCTATGGAATAACCTGAATGGAGAAGGCTCGTAATTAATCGAATTAATGGAAATTTATAATAGGAGTTTATGTTTTATGAACTTAGATAAAGCTTACCAGGCATTAAGTAATATTTTGCAGGCAGACCAGCTATTAAGAGATGAGAGCATGAAGAAGCATACTTCATTTCGTATTGGCGGCTTGGTTGATCTTATGATTCTACCAAGAGAAGTCGGACACATACAAAACGCAATTGATATCCTAATGGAGAATCAAGTACCTTTCATGGTAATGGGCAATGGATCTAATCTATTGGTGCGAGATAATGGAATTCGTGGAGCTGTAATTAAGATTGCAGACACTTTCAGCCATGCTGAGGTAAAAGGTGAAATTATAGAAGCTCAGGCTGGCATTTTATTATCTGCCCTATCAAGGTTGGCCTTGAATTCCAGTTTAGCAGGTTTAGAATTTGCCAGCGGCATTCCCGGCACCTTGGGTGGTGCTGTTACTATGAATGCAGGAGCATACGGTGGTGAAATGAAGGATGTAATAAAGTCTGTCTCAATTTTAGACGAATATGGTAAAGTTGTGCATTTAGACAGTGAGCAGCTGGCCTTGGGATACCGAACCAGTATCATACAAGACACCAAAAAGATAGTACTGGAAGTTGTCATGGAGCTAAAAAAAGGTGATTATGAGACATCATATGCCACAATAAGGGACTTAACCAAAAAACGTCAAGAAAAGCAACCATTAGCTTATCCAAGTGCAGGCAGTGCATTTAAAAGGCCGGTAGGCTATTATGCTGGTAAATTGATTCAAGACTGTGGTTTGAAGGGAATGCGGGTAGGAGATGCTCAAATTTCTGAAAAGCATTCCGGCTTTATAATAAACTTAGGAAATGCAACTGCCAATGACGTGATCCAATTGATTGATCAGGTTAAATCCAGGGTAAAAGAAATGGAAGGGGTAGAGCTGCAACCCGAGGTCAGAATCGTAGGAGAAATCTATTAATTATCAGGAGTGTTTGAATAATTGTATAGCTTAGTTGCTGATTATCATACCCATACCCGCTATAGTCATGGCAAGGGAACCATTTTAGAAAATATAGAAGCTGCAAGGGATAAAGGCCTAAAGACCATAGCTATTTCTGATCATGGGTTTAATCATATAGTTTTTGGACTATCAGAATCTAGCCTAAAAAAAATGAAAGAAGAGATTCAGACCTTTAATCAGCGCTTTTCTGATATTGAGGTTTTATTAGGAATTGAAGCCAATATAATAGGTATGGACGGAGAAATTGATATCCCGGCCTCATATATTGACACTTTTGATATTATTCTTATGGGTTTTCATAAGATTGTAAAGCCTGCTGGCTGGAGTGATTTTTGGAATCTCTTTGCTAAGAATGGGCTGGACAAGCTGGGCCTATCTAGGAGAGATCAAGTACGCTATGCTAATACATCTGCAGTTGTTAAAGCAATAGAGCGTTACCCTATCAGAATTCTAACCCACCCGGGGGCAACTATAAATATTGACACCAGAACTCTTGCTAAGGCTGCAGCTAGACATAATGTTGCCTTGGAGATTAATGCAAGTCATGGATTTATGACTGTGGAATATGTTAAAATAGCTTTGGAGGAAGGAGCACTTTTTTCCATCAATAGTGATGCCCATAGACCTAGGGACATTGGGGATTTTAAAAGGGGAATAGAAATTGCCAAGGCTGCAGGCGTGCCTTCCCAAAGAATTATTAATAA
>CAYFSR010000003.1:24444-49455 GCA_964345785.1 uncultured Eubacteriales bacterium
TAATACGGATGAATACATGGGTCTTAAGTGAGTGTACTAGAAGGAGACAAATATGCGTTTTATCATTGTGACCGGCCTTTCAGGAGCTGGAAAAACATTAGCAAGCCACTATCTTGAGGATATGGGCTTTTTCTGTATAGATAACCTACCTCCTAAGCTCATGCCCAAATTTGCAGAGCTGTGCTATCAGTCTGAAGGAAAGATTGATCAGGTAGCTGTTGTTGTAGACATAAGAGGTGGTGGCTTTTTCGATGATTTGTTTGAGTGCTTGGATATCATGGAGGAATCTGGTTATACATATGAAATTCTATATCTTGACGCCAAGGATGATGTGCTGGTACGACGCTACAAGGAAAGCCGCCGTATTCACCCTATGATGAAGGAAGGTCGAGTAATAGAAGCTATCCAGTTAGAAAGAGAGAGGCTGGAAAAGCTACGGCAAAGGGCTACCAATATCATAGATACCAGTAATCTTCTGCCAAAGCAGTTAAAGGAAATTATTGGTGAGCTGGTTTCCGATAATGAGATTAGCCAGAAAAAACTTATTATTTCAGTAATTTCATTTGGTTTCAAGCATGGAATGCTAATGGATGGTGATATGATATTTGATGTTCGTTTCTTACCTAATCCCTTTTACATTGAGGATCTTAAAGAACATACAGGTAAGGAAGGGGTTATAAAAGAGTATCTTTTCATGTTCCCTGAGACCCAATCCTTCCTTAGCAAGCTCGAAGATATGCTGGAATTTCTAATCCCAAATTACATAAAAGAGGGAAAAAATCAATTGGTTATTGGTATTGGTTGCACTGGAGGGGTTCATCGTTCTGTTACCATTGCAGACGCTATAGCAGATAAGCTGATAGAACATGGTCATCATGTAACTCAAGAGCATAGAGATATCCATAAAAAAAGCTAAGCTGCTATTTTGCTGCATGATGAAAGAAGATGTAAACTTTTTTGAGTGAAATATAGAATGGGGGTATTTGTATGACGTTTTCATCTAAGGCGAAAAATGAGATTTGCAGAATTAATATGAAAAGATCCTGCTGCAAATTAGCTGAGCTGGCTGCCTTAATCCATACATGCGGAAGTGTTCAACAAGGCAGCGGTAGAAAAGCCAGTTTGAAGCTCACCACGGAAAACGCCTCTATAGCCCGTCGAATTTTCATGTTGATCAAAGACAGCTATCAGATAGCACCAGAAGTGCTAGTACGGCGGAATCGACGGCTGAGAAAAAACAACAGCTATGTTCTACTTGTACCAGTATCTAAGGATAGCAATAAGATTCTAGAGGATACTTGTATCAGAATTCGTACTATAAATGACAGTGCAGAGATACAATTAGATATCAACCCGCAACTGGTAAGGAAAAAATGCTGTAAAAAATCATATCTAAGAGGTGCTTTTCTCGGCGGTGGCTCTGTCAGTGATCCGGAAAAGGCATATCACCTAGAGTTTGTTGCCCATTCTGAGAAATATGGAGAAGCTCTGTGCGATTTGATTAATAATTTGGACTTACATGCTAAACTGATTGAGCGGAAGAATAACTATGTAGTATATCTTAAAGAAGGAGAACATATTGTTAATCTGCTTAGTTTAATCGGTGCTCATACAGCCTTACTTAACTTTGAAAACATACGGATCTACAAGGATATGCGTAATAATATCAACCGCATAGTTAATTGTGAGACTGCAAATCTTGGCAAAACCATCAATGCTTCCATTCGACAGATTGAAAACATCGAGTATATCAGGGATCGCATTGGTTTTAGCAATCTATCTCCTTCTCTTAGAGAAATTGCTGATCTTAGAATCAAGTACCCAGATGCCAGTCTACGAGAACTAGGTGATATGCTTTCACCACAGGTAGGTAAATCCGGAGTGAATCATCGTTTAAGAAAGCTTGATAAAATCGCAGAGGATCATCGAAGTAATCTGTAAAAATTTAAGCAGTATGTATTTTATAGTAGCAAAACGAAATGGCATATGATATCATAAAATCAGAGCCGTGGAAGAATCAGGATAAGGTGGAGGGCGGTTGTTATGAGCAAAAACTTTGATGAAACCATGAAATTCAACCTAGCAAAAGAAACTTCGAATACCCCAAAGGAAATATTTACGGAGGTATTTCAGGCTTTAAAGGAAAAGGGATACGATCCCATAAACCAAATGGTAGGATATTTTATCTCGGGTGATCCTACTTATATCACTAGTCACAAAAATGCGAGGGTCTTAATAAGACGTCTGGAACGAGACGAGCTCCTGGAGGAACTTGTACGATCCTACATGGAAAACAATGGACTGGATGGATAATCACCGATGGAATATCGAAGCTTAGGTAATACGGGAATATCTGTGTCCCGCATCTGTTTTGGCGCACTGACCATTGGCCCCCTTCAGAGAAACCTGTCGCTAAAAGAAGGCAGCCATGTTCTAAATTACGCTATAGATTGTGGAGTTAACTTTGTTGACACGGCTGACTTGTATGAGACTTATCCTTACATAAAGGAAGCTATTAAGCGCAAGCCCGATTTAATTGTATCTACAAAATCTTACGCTTACGACAACAAAACTGCACAGGAAACCTTAGAGCGGGCCTTAAAAGGCATCGGAAGAGACTATATAGATTTTTTTCTCCTTCACGAACAAGAAGGTCCTCTTACCTTGAAAGGGCATTATGAGGCTTTGAAGTTTTTTATTCGCCAGAAGGAGAAAGGTGTTATCAGAGGTGTAGGTATCTCCACTCATTTTATAGCAGCTGTACGTGCAGCCGCAGAAATGAAGGAAATTGATGTTATTCACCCTATATTAAATTATCGAGGCCTAGGCATCGTAGACGGAACTCGAGAAGAAATGGAACAAGCCATTTCTCTTGCCTGGCAGGCTGGGAAAGGTATATATACCATGAAGCCTCTTGGAGGCGGGCATCTTCTAAATCAATATCAAGATGCCTTAAATTACATCAAGGGCTTTCCTAATGCTCATTCCATAGCAATAGGCATGCAGCGTGAAGAGGAAGTAGATGCAAACATAGAATATTTTTACAATGGCAGTATTCCTGAAGGCTTAAGTAAAGAGCTGAAGAGGTATAAAAGGAAGCTCATTGTTGAATATTGGTGTCAAGGCTGTGGTAGCTGTGTGAAGCGATGTAACCAAGGCGCTTTATCTATGATTGATGGAAAAGCACAGGTGGATCACAGCAAGTGTGTTCTTTGTGGCTACTGTGGCTCCGTATGTAAGGAACTGGCTATAAAAGTCATATGAAATATTAAATAGGGGGAAAAATACATTTGAGGATCTTATCCATGGATGTAGGTGACAAAAGAATCGGTATGGCAATCAGCGATGCCCTGGGCTGGACAGCCCAGGGGATTCCAACTCTGGAACGTCGTGGCAAGCAATATGACCTGGAATTTATTAAGCAAGTTATTGATGAATACCAGCCGGAACGTATTGTCATCGGTCTACCTAAGAATATGAATGGCAGTATAGGTCCCCAGGGGGAGAAAGTAAAATTCTTTGCTGAAAATTTGAAAGAACATTTTCAGCAGGAAATCATATTTTGGGACGAGCGATTAACCACCGTATCTGCCCACAAGGTAATGATCCAGGGTGATGTCAGCAGAAAGAAGCGAAAGCAACGTGTTGATCAGGTAGCAGCTGTTTTAATATTACAAAACTACTTAGATTATCTCAGCCAAAGATGAGGAGGGTATGCAATGGATGAAGAAATGAGCAATATTGTAGAACTGATAGACGAAAACAATGAACTTGTAGCCTTTGAATATCTTATGTCCTTAGATTACGATGGAAAGGAATACATTGCTCTTATCCCAATTAATGAGGACTCGGAGTCTATGGAAGACGAAATCGTTATCCTACGTGTAGAACAAGACGAAGAAGGCAATGATTATTATGCTGCCATCGAAGATGATGAAGAGCTTGAAGATGTTTTTGATGCAGTTAGTCAGGTCTATGACCAAACCCTGAATTAACTATTGATTCCAGAAAAAAGGTATGTTATACTACTAATCGTGATTACACACCCTGTTCTTATAACTCGAGTGCTTAAAGTATATCTTTAGGTGCATCAGTAAACAGGGGAGGAAAAACTCGAGGAGGTGAAAGAAATGGCTGTTTTATCAATGAAGCAGCTACTGGAGGCAGGTGTTCATTTTGGACATCAAACTCGCAGATGGAATCCAAAAATGGCTCCCTATATCTTTACAGACCGAAATGGTATCTACATTATTGACTTACAGAAAACGGTTCGTAAAATGGAAGAAGCCTACAATTTCATTCGTGAACTTGCTATGGATGGGAAAGACGTTCTTTTTGTTGGAACCAAAAAGCAAGCACAGGAATCAGTTGAAGACGAAGCAAAACGTTGTGAAATGTACTATGTCAACCAGAGGTGGTTGGGTGGTATGCTTACCAACTTTAAAACCATTCGTCAGCGTATCAATCGATTGAATGAATTGGATGCAATGGAAACCGATGGGTCCTTTGAAGTACTTCCCAAAAAAGAAGTTATTAAGCTTCGATTGGAAAGGGAAAAGCTTGAAAAGAACTTAGGTGGTATCCGCGAGATGAAGAGGCTGCCAGGAGCTATATTTGTTGTAGATCCCAGAAAAGAACGTATTGCCATTGCAGAAGCAAGAAATCTAGGAATTCCTGTAGTAGCAATTGTCGATACCAACTGTGACCCGGACGAAGTAGACTATGTAATCCCCGGAAACGATGATGCTATTCGAGCAGTTAAATTGTTTGCATCAAAAATTGCAGATGCTGTTCTAGAAGGCCGTCAAGGCGAACAAGACAACGATGAAGAATAGTAGAAACAATGGGGGGAAGAACTGGGGAATTAAACCCCATTCTTCCCTTTTTTAAGAGCTTTTACAGAGCCTATGGCCTATAACCTAAAGCCTAGGGCCAAGCGTTTAAAGCCAAATTGACAAAGGAGGAATAAATATGATTTCTGCATCTAAAGTGAAAGAATTAAGAGAATTGACTGGTGTAGGCATGATGGACTGTAAGCGTGCCCTGCAGGAAACAAATGGAGATATAGAAAAAGCAGTTGAGTTATTAAGAGAAAAAGGTTTATCTGCTGCTGCTAAAAAAGCTGGTAGAATCGCCGCTGAAGGTATAGTAGAATCCTATATACATATGGGTGGGAAGATCGGTGTTATGGTAGAAGTTAATTGTGAAACTGACTTTGTTGCCAAAACCGCAGAATTCAAAACATTTGTAAGAGATATTGCTATGCACATTGCTGCTTCCAATC
Organism: uncultured Eubacteriales bacterium; assembly: GCA_964345785.1. Lineage (GTDB taxonomy): Bacteria > Bacillota > Clostridia > Caldicoprobacterales > DTU083 > UBA5454. The sequence goes on from CAYFSR010000003.1 coordinate 29,729, forward strand.
CTCAATTCTTAAGTAAGGCTGAGGTACCAGAGGATGTTATTGAAAAGGAAAAGGAAATTCTAAGGGCACAGGCACTTAATGAGGGAAAACCTGAGAAAATCGTAGATAAAATGGTAGAAGGCCGTATAGATAAATACTTTAAGGAAGTATGTCTTCTGGAACAGCCATTTGTCAAAGATGCTGATAAAACCATTAATGACCTGGTAAATGAAAGAGTTGCCGAAATTGGTGAGAAAGTTAGTATTCGACGATTTGTTCGCTACCAGATGGGTGAAGGTTTAGAGAAGAGACAGGACAATTTTGCCGATGAAGTGATGAGCCAAATGAAGGGCTGATAAAATTATAGAGGGAACACTTATCGTGTTCTCTTTTTTTAAAGAAGGAGATTCTCGTATGGATGTAGAAATTAATAAGAATCCCATCTACAAAAGAGTGGTATTGAAGATTAGTGGTGAAGCTCTTGCTGGGGAACAAGGCCATGGTTTCGATTATACAATTCTTAATCAAATAGCAGATCAGGTTATTGAAATTAATGAATTGGGTGTTGAAGTGGCTATTGTAGTGGGCGGTGGAAACATCTGGAGAGGGCGCAGCGGTGTAGGCATGGATCGCAGCACAGCCGATTATATGGGTATGCTGGCTACAGTTATCAATGCTTTGGCCCTTCAAGATGCATTGGAGAATAAAGGAATGCAAACCCGGGTTCAGTCTGCTATCGAAATGCGTCAAGTAGCCGAACCTTATATCCGTAGAAGAGCCGTTCGTCATTTAGAAAAGAACAGAGTGGTTATTTTTGCAGGAGGAACTGGAAATCCATTTTTCTCAACAGATACCACTGCTGCCCTGCGTGCTGCTGAAATCGAAGCTGAGGTTATTTTACTAGCCAAGAACATCGATGCTGTTTACGATGATGATCCTCGCAAAAACCCAAATGCAAAAAAACTGGATCATATAAGCTACATAGATGTTATCAACCAGGGACTTGCTGTAATGGATACCACTGCCGTAACTTTGTGTATGGAAAATAGTATTCCAATTCAAGTATTTGGATTAGAAAACCAGCAAAATATCAAAGCAGCTGTAATGGGAGAAAGTATAGGAACAATAATAAAGGAGGAGTAAAACCATGAAGGAAGTGTACAATGAAACAACTAGCAAAATGGGGAAAACCTTACAAGTGTTGAAATCCGACCTTGCCAGCGTCCGAGCAGGACGAGCTAACCCTCATCTGTTGGATCGAATCATGATAGATTATTACGGCACTCCTACTCCGATTAACCAAATAGGAAATGTCAGCTCGCCAGAGCCGAGGTTGTTAGTCATTGCGCCCTGGGAAACGAAACTGATTTCTACTATCGAAAAAGAAATAATGAAATCAGACATAGGCATTACCCCAAACAATGACGGCAAAGTTATCCGTCTTGTATTTCCTGAGCTAACCGAGGAAAGACGAAAAGATTTGGTTAAGGTCATCAATAAGTATGGTGAGGAATCAAAAATTGCTATTCGATCCATACGCAGAGAAGCCAATGACTCGTTGAAGAAAATGAAGAAATCCAGTGAAATTACCGAAGATGATCAAAAGAATGGTGAAACAGAAATACAAAACATAACCGATGATCATATAAAGCAGGTTGATGAGCTGGTAAAGGAAAAGGAAAAGGAGATCATGGAATTTTGATCCTCCCTGATTTGGTCGGAATGACTCAAAAAGAGGCAAGGCAAGTTCTAGTTGAAGGTTATCCTGAAATTAACTGTAAATTTCAAACCTATCTCTCACCAAAAACAAGGAATAGAGAGGAAGCTACGAATCCTGCATATCTTGTTATTCGACAAAAAACCATAGGAGAAAGTACTCTTGAGTTGATTATTTCTCCTTTTTCCATGATGAATGAATAAAAAAGCAGCCTTCAAGCTGCTTTTTCAAATGAAGGCTTTAATTGTAAAAAGGACGGACAACGTTTATGAATTTGAGATTTGGGTTTAACAGAAAAAAGATCCAACAGCTTACTAAGGCTGTTAAAGAAAGGCCTATACCGAAACATATAGCCATAATTATGGATGGAAATGGCAGATGGGCAAAGGCAAGACAATTGCCTAGAGCAGCTGGCCATCGGCAAGGTGTTGAAGTCTTACGAGACATTATAAGTACTTGTTCTGAACTTAACATTAATCATCTAACTTTGTTTGCCTTTTCCACTGAAAACTGGAACCGTCCAGAAGCTGAGATTCAGGCACTTATGTCCTTAATGGTAGAGTTTCTGCAAAAGGAAATTGCAGAACTTAACGAAAAGGGAGTTAAGATTTGGATGCTGGGCGAATTAGAAGGCTTACCTGAGGATGCTGCAAGAGAAATAGAAAATGCCAAAAGAATAACAAAGGACAACAAAGGTTTACAGGTAAACATAGCAATAAATTATGGAAGCCGTGCTGAAATAATTCGAGCTGTTCAAAACATTGCAAGGGATGTTTCTAAAGGCATAATAAATATTAATGATATCAATGAAGATAATTTTTCCCATTACCTTTATACTGATGGTATTCCAGACCCAGACCTTTTGATTCGCACTAGTGGAGAATATCGACTGAGCAATTTTCTACTTTATCAGTCTGCTTATACCGAGTTTTTGTTTACCGAGAAACAATTACTCTGGCCGGACTTTAACAAACAGAAGCTGCTGGAATCCATTTATCAATATCAGAATCGTTCCCGAAGATATGGTGGAATTATAGAATCGGAAGGGGTTTGAGCATGCTGGTTACAAGAGTTATCTCTGCTGTTATAGCCATTGTTTTACTTGCCCTCATACTATGGGTAGGTGGGTGGCTTGTCAATCTAACAATAATAGTAGCTTCTCTAATTGGGATGTTTGAAATATACAGGGCATTTAGCCGTAAAGACATGCAGCCATTGTCAATAGCTGGATACTTGACAATGATATTCTTTTATATACAGCATTTTGCTTTTAAGGGAATATACGACTTCTTTTATATTCTAATTGTAGTGATATTCCTTCTGTCAATACAGGTATTCATAAATTCTGTTAAGCCTGATGATATAGCAATCACTATATTGGGGTTCTTTTATCCTGGTATTCTCTTAACGGTAGCAGCCTTAATGTACGATGCTGCCATAGTAAATCCTAATTATCTGCTAATTTTGTCACTAACCGCATGCTATTCTACAGATACCTTTGCATATGTTACAGGAAAGTCTATTGGAAAACGAAAGCTATGCCCTGCAATCAGCTCTGCGAAAACCATAGAAGGAAGCATAGGCGGAATTGTCGGAAGCATCATTTTAACCACTGGGCTTGGAATTATACTAAATTGGGTATACAATATACAGGTAAATTCAATCCATTTTATCTTTATTGGTATTCTAAGCGGAGTATTTTCTCAAATTGGAGACTTAACAGCCTCCTCTATAAAACGCTATTGTGGATTGAAGGATTTTGGAGATATCATGCCGGGCCATGGAGGCATAATGGACAGAATTGACAGCTTGCTTTTTGTTCTGCCCCTTGTCTATGTGTATTCCCAGTTGTTTATGGCAGGCTAGAAAGGAACACTATTGTGAAACGTATAGTAATACTGGGGTCTACTGGGTCCATTGGAACTCAAGCTTTGGACATATTAAGTCGATATCCCGAATATAAGTTTATTGCACTATCTGCAAATGAAAACATTGATTTGCTGGAAAGACAGGCACTAAGATATCGCCCTGATAAGGTAGGGGTAACAAATCCAGAGCAGGCAAAGCTTCTACGAAACAGGCTGCCCAGAGAAATTGAAGTATTGTCAGGCAAGCATGCCCTGGTTGAGTTGGCTACTTTGCAAGAGGCCGACATAATACTTGTTTCTGTAGTGGGTATTTCTGGATTAGAAGCCACTTTGGCTGCATTAAAGTCCGGCAAGGACATAGCATTAGCTAATAAGGAAACCTTGGTAGCTGGCGGAGATCTGGTTATGGAAACCGCCCGGCAGTCTGGCAGTAATATTGTACCTGTAGATAGTGAGCACTCTGCTATTTTTCAATGCCTGCAGGGCAGCAATGGGAAAAAAGAGATAAAAAAAATTCTTTTGACTGCGTCAGGAGGACCTTTTCGAGGATATCAACGAGAACAGCTGGAAAGGGTAAAGGTAGAGGATGCATTAAAGCATCCACGTTGGAACATGGGCAAGAAGGTAACTGTAGATAGCGCATCTCTTATGAACAAGGGCTTGGAAGTAATAGAAGCAAAATGGCTGTTTGACGTGGATATAGATAAAATCGAAGTTCTCATTCACCCCCAAAGCATTGTACATTCCATGGTAGAATTTATTGACGGTTCAATACTTGCCCAAATAGGAGCTACAGATATGAGACTTCCTATTTTATATGCATTTACATGGCCGGAACGATTGTCCGCTGACTTACCAACTGTAGATTTTCCGACATTAGGAAGTTTAAGCTTTGAAGTACCCGACACAAAGTCTTTTCCGAGTCTCCAATTGGCTTATGAAGCATTGCGTATTAACGGCACTATGCCCGCTGTATTGAATGCAGCCAATGAAGTAGCTGTGGAGGGGTTTCTCAAATCCTCTCTCAGCTTTGTAAATATTCCACGAATAGTGGAGAAGGCTATGACTCACCATAAAGCTATAAGCAAACCAACTTTGAAAGACATTTTGCTAGCTGACAAGGAAACCAGGGATAGATTAAAGAAGGATGATAAATTATGACAACTATTTTAATAGCTATACTTTTTTTCAGTGTAATCATCATGATACATGAATTAGGACATTTTCTGGTGGCCAAAGCAACGGGAATCTATGCAGAAGAGTTTTCCATAGGGATGGGACCACGACTTTTGAAAATTTCAGGCAAGGAAACGGAGTTTTCCATTCGCGCGCTTCCAATAGGAGGTTATGTGCGTTTTTTAGGCGAAGATGAGGATAGTAACGATCCAAGAGCCTTTAACAATGCAAAGGTATGGAAGCGCTTTTTGGTAGTAGTTTCAGGTCCTATAATGAACCTGCTTCTAGCAGTACTGCTTTTTTCCATAGCATTTCTTTCCTTCGGTGTTTACGAAGCTGACCTGCCCGTTATCCATGATGTAATAGCAGATTACCCCGCAGCCCAGGCTGGTTTGCAGGCAGGAGACCGTATCACTGGAATAGGCGATGTTGATGTAACTGGTATGAAAGACCCTGAAGCAGTAGAAAGCATTCGAAGTTTTATTGGAAATAATGGCCCAAAACCTTTCACAATAACAGTTCAAAGGGATAATGAGACATTCAGCTATGATGTGATACCCAGCTTGGATGAAGAAAATAATCGATGGCAGCTTGGCTTTTATTTTCAACAAAGCATACGTAATGTTAACTTTTTTGAAGCTATAGCTATGTCATTTACGCAAACCTACCGCATTATCGGAATGATGTTTGTTATACTTAAAGATCTTATATTTGCGGGACAGGGCTTAGGTGATGTAATGGGGCCTGTAGGTATAGTTACCGAAATAGGCAAGGCTGCTCAGGCAGGAATTCAACAATTAATAAATTTAGGTATTATCATTACCATAAATCTGGGCATTATAAATTTGATACCATTTCCTGCCTTAGATGGAGGACGGTTAATACTTCTTATTATTGAAGGGGTACGGGGAAAACCATTAGATAGAAACAAAGAAGGCATTTTCAACTTAATAGGATTTGCTTTGCTTATGATTCTAATGATTGTAGTGACTTACAAGGACATTCTGAATATTTAAGTATGTTACTATTCACAGCTAGGGATTTTTAATAATAAATTATATTTCACGTGTTTTAGAACCTCTAAGCTTTATTAGAGATCCTTACGAAATTTTAGTAGTTAATGATGGTTCCACAGACGGTACCTCGGAAATAGTTTACTCTTTCGGAATCCAGGTATTGAACCTGCCCAAAAACATGGGAAAAAGCTATGCCATGCAGGCTGGATTATATAACACATCAGGGGATGCCATTCTATATTTGGATGCCGACCTTATTGGTTTAAGGCCTGAACATATTCAATGTCTGATTTTACCTGTAATGGGAGGTCTTGCCGACATGACAGTAGGTGTTTTTAGTTCGGGAAGAGGTATGACAGATTTAGCTCAAAAACTCACACCATTTCTATCCGGTCAAAGGGGAATTAAAAGAGAGAGTTTGTCCCGTCTTAGGGAAGAAGAATGGAAATCCGGTTTTGGCATAGAGGTAGCTTTGACTCGTTATGCAAAAGAGCATCAGTTGCGCATCATGGAAATTCCTTTGGAAAATGTTTCACAAACTATGAAGGAAGAAAAGCTAGGTTTGGCTAAAGGGATGAAAGCTAGGCTGAAAAGGAAACAAGATATTAATAAGAGAGATTAGATAACTTAGATTAGTGATGAGCGGTACATATTAGGGGGATACAGATGATAATGGGGAGAACTACCGCAGATAAGATGTGGTTGGATCAAGTATATGAAGAGCTTGATCTAAGAAACTTCCAGTTGGAAATAGAGAAAATATTGGTATACAAAAAGAGCGGAAACTGGGAGATATACTTGAGATCTTCAAGATATATACCTTACGAAAAGATTGTAGTATTGGAAAACAAGCTTCAAGAGAATTTCTTTGACATCAGTCATATTAGAATACGAATTATAAGTCCGAAAAGCCTTGAAGAAATAACTCAGCATTTTAATAGGATTTGGCCTGATATTCAGGAATACTTAAAAAAAGACAAACCATCAATTACCTGGCTTCGCGATTGTTCATATCGCCTGGAGGCTAATGTTTTACATATTAGCACTGGTCAGGCTAAGCTTGATATTCTTAACCAAATGGAGGTTCCCCAATGGATTGAGAAATGGATTCAATTTAGTTTTCAACTAAGTATTCGTGTAATTTTGTCAGAGGCTCAGGAGAGTACAGAGCTTAGCCAGGAAGATTATTTCGAGGAAAGAGACAAAGAAGAACAAGAGCTCATTCGTAAAGCCACTGAACATAATCCTGCCTCTAAGGACTCAAATGGGGAACTGAAGAGTGGAACTGTTTTAATCGGCAGATTCGTTAAGGAAGAGCCAGTACCGATTGCCAGCTTAAAAGAGGACAGTGGAAGGGTTACTGTTGAAGGCTGTATTTTCGACATGGAAAGCAGAGAGCTAAGGGGTGGAAAATATCTTGTAACAGTGGATGTTACGGACTACTCAAGCTCCATCACTATAAAAATGTTCCTAGAGCCGGATAAGGCTAAGGGATTATTAACTAATTTGAAAAAAGACAGCTGGTATCGGATTAAAGGTGACTGTCAATATGACAAATATCAAAAAGAGATAGTTTTAATTGCTAATGATATCATTACTGCACCTTCTCGTACCAGACTGGACGAGGCTCCGGAAAAAAGAGTAGAGTTGCACCTTCATACACAGATGAGCTCCATGGATGGATTATCATCAGCAAAAGATCTTGTTCAACGGGCTGCTTTATGGGGTCACTCTGCCGTAGCAATCACTGATCACGGAGTAGTGCAATCTTTTCCTGAAGCCTATGCAGCAGGACAAAAGAACGGTGTGAAGATTCTATTAGGAGTAGAAGCTTATTTAATCAACGATAGTCAGCCTATTGTACAAAATAGCAGGCCTGATGATTTTAATCAGACCTTTGTTGTACTTGATATTGAAACCACAGGTTTGGATTCAATAAATAATGAAATAATTGAAATAGGTGCCGTAAAAGTAAATGGGAGAGAAGTGGTGGATTCCTACCAATCTTTTGTAAAACCGGAGAGACCTGTTCCTGCCAATATTACTGAACTCACAGGAATCACACAGGATATGGTAGATATCGCGCCTTCTATTCAAAATGTTCTACCTGATTTTTTAGCCTTTTGTGGCGATGCTGTGCTTGTTGCTCACAATGCCCCTTTTGATTTGGGCTTTATAAGAGAAAAAGCAAGGCATTTAGGTTTGAAGGTAAACCAACCAGTATTAGATACTTTGTCTCTGTCTAGAGAATTGTTAAGTGACCTTAAACGCTTTAGATTAAACCTGGTAGCGGAGCATTTAGGCATTCAGCTTAAAAACCATCACAGAGCTAATGATGACGCTGAAGCTACTGGTGGGATTATGCTGAAGTTATTTGAAATGCTTGAAGAACAAGGTGCAAGTAATCTGGACGAAATTAACGAAATGTTTATTAAAAGAACCAATCTTAATGGGCTGCAAAGCTATCATGCAGTTATATTGGTTAAAGATTATACAGGTCTTAAGAACCTATACCGATTAATTTCAAAGTCCCATTTAGATTTCTACTATAGAAGACCTAGAATTCCGAAGAGCTTGCTGGCTCAGAATAGAGAAGGATTAATTATCGGTTCTGGATGCGAGGCTGGTGAATTATTTCAAGGAATACTTAATAATAAGATAGAAGATGAAATTAGCGAAATTGTAGATTTTTATGACTATTTGGAAATTCAGCCTATTGCCAATAACCAGTTTCTAATTCGCGAAGGTCAAGTAGCGGATGAAGAAGGACTAAGGAATATTAATAGAAAAATTGTATCATTGGGTGAAAAGCATAGTAAGAAAGTTGTGGCTACGGGGGATGTACATTTCCTGGATCCACAGGACGAATATTTCCGGCGCATCCTTATGGCAGGCCAAAAGTTTGAAGATGCTGATAATCAAGCACCTTTATACTTTAAGACAACAAATGAGATGCTGGATGAGTTTTCCTACTTAGGAGAAGAGGAAGCATATCGGGTAGTAATAGAGACGCCCCGCGGTATAGCTAATGAAATAGAGGACCTTAAACCGATACCTGACCAGCTGTTTCCGCCCGAAATACCTGGAGCAGAGGATGAAATCAGCAATATGTCCATTGAAACTGCTGAATCAATGTATGGAAGCCCTCTGCCAGAAATAGTTCAAAGGCGCCTTGATAAGGAATTGAAGTCTATTATTGGAAATGGCTATGCCGTATTGTATCTTATTGCTCATAAGCTGGTGAAAAAGTCCAATAGCGATGGCTACCTTGTAGGCTCTAGGGGATCAGTAGGTTCATCCTTCGTTGCTACATTAACTGGAATTACTGAGGTAAATCCACTGCCACCTCATTATATTTGCCCGAATTGCATGAATTCTGATTTTAATATAGATGCTGAAAAGTACGGATGCGGTGCCGATTTACCAGATAAAACATGTCCTGATTGTCAACACCCATACGATAAGGATGGATTCGATATACCCTTTGAAGTATTCTTAGGCTATAAGGGAGATAAAGTGCCTGATATAGACTTGAACTTTTCAGGTGAGTATCAATCAGCTGCCCATAAATATACTGAAGAATTGTTTGGTGAGGGCTACGTTTTCCGAGCAGGCACTATTGGTACAATTGCAGAAAAGACAGCTTTTGGATTTGTTAAAAAGTATCTTGAAAGTAAAGAAATGGAGACTACTAATTCGGAAATTAAGCGTCTGGTAGCCGGTTGTACTGGAGTAAAGCGAACCACTGGACAGCATCCAGGTGGAATTCTGGTTGTGCCAAAAAGCAGGGATATTTTTGAGTTTTCACCAATCCAGCATCCTGCTGATGATAAAAAATCGGGAATCATAACCTCGCATTTTGACTTCCATGCCATTCATGACACCTTGGTCAAGCTGGATATTCTAGGCCATGATGACCCTACTGTAATTCGAATGCTGGAGGATATTACCGGGGTGGATGCAAAAACCATTGTACTGGGAGAAGAGACTACCATGAAGCTGTTTTCCGGCACAGAACCTTTGAAGGTCTCACCTGATGAGATTAATAGTCCTGTGGGAACCTTTGGTGTTCCGGAATTCGGAACTCAATTTGTGCGACAGATGTTAGTGGATACAAAGCCAACTACCTTTGCAGAATTAATCCGTATAAGTGGATTGTCTCATGGCACCGATGTATGGTTGAATAATGCCCAGGAACTGATTCGTAACGGTGTAGCTACCCTGCCAGAGGTTATCTGTACCCGTGACGATATTATGATATATCTAATTAGTCGTGGCTTGGAACCGACCATGGCATTCAAAATCATGGAGAATGTACGTAAGGGCAAAGGTCTAACTCCCGAAATGGAAGAAGCTATGGAGAAGAATTCTATCCCAGATTGGTATGTAGATTCCTGTAAGAAAATTAAATACATGTTCCCTAAAGCTCATGCGGCTGCATATGTTATTATGGCATTCCGCATAGCCTGGTTCAAGGTTTATTATCCAGAAGCTTTTTATGCAACTTATTTTACAGTGCGTGCCGATGACTTCGATGCAGCTTTGATTATGAAGGGTGCCGAATTCGTCCGGGAGACCATAAAAAGCTTGACAGCTAAAGGGAATGAAATAACTACAAAAGAGAGAAGTGTTCAGACTATACTTGAGGTTGCCTTGGAGATGTACATGAGAAATATTAAATTTGTACCCATTGATTTGTATAAATCTGATTCCTGTAAATTTGTAATCACTGATGAAGGAATACGACCTCCACTAAATGCCTTGCAGGGAGTAGGGGTTAATGCAGCTAAGAGTATAGTAATTGAAAGAGAAGAAGGGGAGTTTCTTTCCATAGAAGATATGCGGGAACGTACCCGAGTGACTAAAACAGTCATTGAAGCGCTGCAGGAACAAGGCGTCTTGGATAATTTGCCCGAGACCAGTCAGTTGTCCCTGTTTAATTTTGGGTTTGTGTAATCCCGATGGTTTTGCGGCCCACATCTATAAAAATAAGTTTTATGTAACGAGCCTTTAAATTTCCTTGCATTTTCCAGCCTCTGATGATATACTTTTAATGGTATGAATTGATGGAAGGTATCAAGAGTGGGTCACGCCCACTCTTTCATGTTATTTACCCACTATTTCTTCAAAACCGTTATAATGGCTAATGGAGTCATAAGGATAAATAAGGGCAAACAACGAAACAATGATATATATAAACAATCTTGCTATTATTTTGGAGGGAATGAATTGCCAAAAGTAAAAACTGAGCAAATTATAGAAGAAATGTTGCAACCTGTATTGGAGAAGCAAAATTACGAGTTGGTAGATATCGAGTATAAGAAAGAAGGAAGCTATTGGTATTTACGAATTTACATAGATAAGGAAGGCGGCATCACTGTAGATGATTGTCAAGCCGTCAGCGAACAGGTCAGCACTTGGCTGGATGAAAAGGATCCTATACCTCACAGCTATATTCTGGAGGTTTCGTCTCCTGGGTTAGATCGCATACTTAAAAAGCCTTCTGACTTTGAGCGTTATAAGGGATTCAAAGTAGATGTTTCATTATACAAGGCAGTAAAAGGTAAGAAAAAGTTTACTGGAGAATTGATCGGCTGGGAAGAAGAACAACTACTTATCCAAGAGGAAAAGGATGGAGTTTTATCCTTTTCGCATAATGATGTTGCTGCAGTTAGACTAGCAGTTGAATTTTAAGACATATCAAGGAGGAATAATTATCATGTCTGGCGAGCTTATAGCAGCAATAGATGACATATGCAAGGAAAAGGGTATCGATAGAGAGGTTCTACTGGAAGCCATCGAGGCAGCATTAGTTTCTGCATACAAGAAAAATTTTGGTTCAGCACCTAATGTAAAGGTTACATTGAATCGTGAAGATGGTTTGGTCCAGGTCTTTTCTCAGAGAACAGTAGTTGAAGAGGTTGAAGACGATTTAATGGAAATCAGCATAGAACAAGCTGAGGAACTAAGTCCAGGAATCCAGGTAGATGATATTTTGGACATTGAAGTAACTCCGGCTGACTTTGGCAGAATTGCGGCACAAAATGCAAAGCAGGTTGTGGTACAACGCATACGAGAGGCTGAACGAGGCCTTATATATGATAAATATATCGAGAGGGAAAATGAAATAGTTACCGGTTTAGTTCAACGTGTGGAACCACGCAATGTGTTCATCGACCTGGACAATACCGAGGCTATATTGCCTCCTGGTGAGCAAATGCCTGGGGAGAGATACCGGGTAAACGATCGATTAAAGGTGTATATAACAGAAGTAAAGAAAACAACCAAAGGTCCTCAAATAACTGTTTCCCGAACTCATCCCGGTTTGGTAAAACGCTTGTTTGAGTTTGAGGTTCCTGAAATTATCCGTGGAGAAGTAGTTATTAAAAATATCTCCCGCGAAGCAGGATCCCGGACAAAAATATCTGTTTATTCTGAGGAGAGGGAAATCGATCCTGTGGGCTCTTGTGTAGGGCATAGAGGCACACGGGTACAACGTATTGTGGAAGAGCTTAGAGGTGAAAAAATAGATATAATAATATGGAGTGAAGATCCTGTCGATTATATCTCAAGTGCCTTAAGTCCAGCTAGGGTACTAACTGTACTCCCTAATCCTGATGACAAATCGGCAATGGTTATCGTGCCAGATAATCAATTGTCACTTGCCATCGGAAAAGAAGGTCAAAATGCAAGGCTGGCTGCCAAGCTAACTGGCTGGAAAATCGACATTAAAAGCCAAACTCAAGCTCAGCTTCTGCATACCGACGATGAGATGAATACAGAACAAGACGATGGTGATATTTTTTGAAAAAAAGAAAGATTCCAATGAGGATGTGTGTAGGCTGTCATGAAATGAAAGCCAAAAAAGAGCTCATCCGAGTTGTAAAAAGCCCCGAAGGGGAAATAAATATAGATTTAAAAGGAAAAGCTCCAGGCAGAGGTGCTTATCTATGTAAAGATCAGAATTGTGTAGATATGGCATCTAAAAACAGAGCACTGGAAAAAACATTTTCTAGAAAAATAGAGCAAGAAGTATATGAGAAACTAAAAGCACAGTTGAATGAGGGTGAAGTTAATTAACGATAAGTTCTTATCACTTTTAGGTTTGTGTCAAAAGGCAGGAAAGATGATATCAGGCAGCATGCAATGTGAAAGCGCTATCCGTTCTAGCAAGGCTTACTTGGTTATCATCAGTGAGGAAGCCTCAGAAGCTACAAAAGATGAGTTTACACATTTATGTACCAGTCGGGATATTCCGTTTATAATAACAGGCGGTAAAGACGAACTGGGAGGCGCAATAGGAAAATACAGCAGAACCTTATTGGCAGTATCAGATCCTGCATTCAAGGAAATGCTGCTGAAAGAATATCGAGAAATCCAGCACGGGGGTGATAGTTAATGGCAAAAATAAAATTGTATGAAACAACAAAGGAAATTAATAAGAATTTAAAGGGGCTGTCCGGTAAATTGGATGATTTAAAATCCGATATGGATCAATACTTCCAATTACTCAATGCAGCTAAGGCAAAAGCAGAGCAAAAGGCCCGTGATCTGGAAGAAAAAAGAAAACAGGAAGAGATGATTGCTGAAGCTAAGCGTAAGGAAGAGGAGTCTCGCCTTGAAGCTGAAAGACTAGAAAGTCAGAAACTGCAAGAACAAGAACAGCTTAGAAAAGAACAGTTGGAAAAGGAAGAAAAAGAAAGACAGCTGAAGGAGCAACAGGAAAGAGAGCTTAAAAAAGCAGAACAAGAAAAAAAGGAACTGCTTGCGAAAGAACAGCTTAATGAGGAAAAGAAAGCAGAACTTAAACAGAATAAACCAGCTAGTGAAGCAAGACCAGCTGACAAAAGATCTGCAACTCCTCGCCAAAGCACTCAAAGAACTGGTCAAACCCAGGGAACTCAAAGAGTTGCTCAAAACCAAGGTGCTCCATCAAATACAGGGAAAAAGCAGGTGCTAGGTGGTCAACCCAGTGGCAGAACAGACAGAAAACCCTATGGTGGTAATAAGCCACAAGGCCAGCGGGGAGATATTGTTGATAAATTTCTTTCTCAACCGCCAGTAACTCCTGATAAAGACAAAGGGGAAGCTAATAAGGGCACTGCTCCACGATATGGTGACACGAGCCGAGATAAAAATCGTAAAAATAAAAAAGATCATTGGCAGGACAGCAATGTAGACGTACTCAATAAGAAGCCAAGGAGACCTAAAAAGGACAAGAAAGCAAAATCAGTTGCTCCGCCTCCTGAAAGGAAAAAAGCTATAACTATGGGTGATATTATAACTGTTAAGGAACTATCTGAAAAAATCGGTATTCAAGTATCCGAAATTATAAAGAAATTGTTAGGGCTTGGAGTTCTTGCCACAATCAATCAGGAATTAGATTATGATACAGCAAACTTAATTGCTGCTGAATTTGATATTGAGCTGGAACGAAAAGCAGTTAAATCCTTTGAGGAGCAATTGGAAGACGTTGACACTGAAGATGCAGAGAAAGACTTAGTGGAAAGGCCTCCCGTAGTAACAGTAATGGGACATGTAGACCATGGTAAAACCTCATTGTTGGATGCCATCCGAAATGCTAATGTAACTGATGTGGAAGCAGGAGGTATTACTCAACATATAGGTGCATACACAGTTAACATTAATGATAGAAGTATAACTTTCTTAGATACACCAGGCCATGAAGCTTTTACATCAATGCGAGCTAGAGGCGCTCAGGTAACCGATATCGCTATCTTGGTGGTAGCAGCTGATGACGGAATAATGCCTCAAACTATAGAGGCTATTAACCATGCTAAAGCTGCTGATGTACCGATTATTGTTGCTATCAATAAAATGGATAAAACTACCGCTAACCCTGAAAGAATAAAACAGGAACTAACAGAGCATGGTTTAGTAGTAGAAGAATGGGGCGGCGATACTATAGCTGTACCTGTATCAGCACTGAAAAAAGAGGGTATCGACGACATCCTGGAAATGATATTGCTGGTAGCAGAAGTGCAGGATTTGAAAGCCAACCCAAATCGATTTGCAAAGGGTACCATTGTAGAAGCTGAATTGGACAAGGGTCGAGGCCCTGTTGCAACCATTCTGGTCCAGAATGGTACGCTAAAAATCGGAGATTCAATAGTTGCCGGTACCACCTATGGCAGAGTTAGGGCTATGATAGATGACAAGGGTAGAAGAACCAAAGAAGCAGGTCCTTCTGTTCCAGTAGAGGTATTGGGTTTGAACGAAGTACCCGATGCAGGGGATGTTATGTACGCAGTTGCAGACGATAAACTTGCTAAACAGGTCAGTGAAGAACGTAAAGATAAGTTTAAGGCACAGCAAGTTAATATAACATCAAGAACCTCCCTAGATGAGCTGTTTAGTCAGTTAAAAGAGGGAGAAGTAAAGGACCTTAACATTATTATTAAGGCAGACGTGCAAGGTTCTGTTGAAGCAGTAAGACAAGCACTGGAAAAGCTCTCCAATGACCAGGTACGAGTAAGAAGCATTCATGGTGGTGTAGGAGCTATTACAGAATCTGATGTATTGCTTGCATCGGCTTCTAATGCCATCATAACAGGTTTTAATGTAAGGCCTTCTGTCAATGCTATAGAACTGGCAGAACGTGAAGAAATTGATATTCGGACCTATCGGGTAATATATAACGCCATCGAAGACATAGAAGCAGCTATGAAAGGTCTCTTAGATCCTGAATTTAAGGAAGCTGTTATCGGCCATGCTTCTGTAAGAACTACATTTAAGGTATCAGGCATTGGCACAATTGCAGGTTGTTATGTAACTGATGGTAAAATTACCAGAAGTGCTGGGGCACGTGTTGTCCGTGACGGTATTGTAATACACGAAGGAAAAATAGATTCATTAAAGCGTTTCAAGGATGACGTACGAGAAGTTGCATCCAACTATGAATGTGGTATTGGATTGGAAAACTTCAACGACATTAAGGAAAATGACGTTATTGAAGCCTTTGTAATGGAAGAAATCAAAAGATAAAAGAGAGGTTGATAGATTATGGCAAAGTACCGTATCAACCGGATTTCGGAAGAGATTCGCAGGGAAGTCAGTGATATTATTCGCAGCTCAGTAAAAGACCCTCGAATTTCCCAGGTGACCTCCGTTGTGAGAGCGGATGTAGCAGGGGATTTGCGATATGCCAAAATCTATATTAGCGTATTAGGCAGCGAGGAAGATAGAGAGTCTACTTTGGAAGGACTTAAACAAGCCGCAGGCTTTATCCGAAGAGAGCTTGGAAACAGATTGGATATTAGATATACTCCGGAGCTTCAATTCGTTTCTGATCATTCCATTGAGTATAGCGTAGAAATTAACAAGAAATTAAGCGAGCTGAATATCAAGCAGGAGGATGATGATGTCAATTGAATCTATCCTGCCCGTCCTTCAGCAATCAAAGCAAATAGCAGTTTTTACTCATATTCAACCAGATGGTGATGCCATTGGCTCTTGCCTGGCATTAGCCTCTGTTTTGTATGATATGGGTATATCAGTTGACTTGTATTGTCAGGATGAAGTACCTGCTTCCTTGCATTTTCTGCAGGGAATAGAACATTTTCAAAATAAATATAATGGGGATAGGCAGTACGATCTAAGCGTAGCTATAGATTGCAGTGATGAAGAGCGCATGGGCTTATTTAGTGACATATACCTAGCTGGTGCCCACACCATAAACATTGATCATCATATTAGCAATACCTTGTATGCTAAAACTAATTTGGTAGATCCTAGAGCAGCAGCCACAGGGGAAATCGTCTATAAGCTGGTAAGGGCTTTTACGCACAGAATAGATAAGTATGTTGCAGAAGCACTTTATACTGCAATATCTACAGATACTGGCGGCTTCCGTTTTCGAAATACTACAGCCCAATCCTATCGTATTGCAGCGGACTTAGTTGAATGTGGAATTGATGTAGAGAAAATTACTACTCTACTTTATAAAACCAATCGCTTAGAACGGGTTCGCTTATTGGAAAGAGCATTAAGTTCCCTGACCCTTTACGATAATAATAGAATAGCAATAATAACCATAACACAAGATGATCTTCTTGCAACAGGTGCCACTGAATCAGAAATTGAGAACATTGTTAACTATGCAAAGGATATAACAGGTGTTGAACTTGGGATTTTAATCAAAGAAATGACTGATGGCACTGTCAGGAGCAGCTTCCGGTCCAAAGGTGAAATCGATGTAAGCAAGCTGGCAGGGCAGTTTAACGGTGGAGGACATAAGGCAGCTGCAGGAGCCAGTTTAGATATGAATGTTGAGCAAGCTAAAGCCAGTATTATAGAGCAAGCACAAATAGCCTTGGAGGAGTACATGTGATAGGTGTAATAAACGTTTTAAAACCTCCTGGGATGACATCCAGCGATGTAGTAGTATTCTTACGAAGAGAATTAAAGATTAAGAAGGTTGGTCATACCGGCACCTTGGATCCTGAAGCCGCGGGAGTTTTGCCAATATGTTTAGGAAAAGCAACGCGTATTGCTGACTATATAATGGAAGGGGACAAGGTATACCATTGTCATATGAAGCTTGGAGTAACCACTGATACTTCTGATCTTTCGGGTAATATAATTTCACAAGACAATGCAATTCCACCTCTTGAAAAGATAAAGGAAGCTTTGAAGGTATTTCAAGGAGAGCAAAATCAAATCCCACCTATGTATTCTGCAATAAAGATTAATGGAAAAAAGCTTTATGAACTTGCAAGAGAGGGCATAGAAGTAGAACGGAAACCTAGAAAGGTATTGATTACAGAGAATAGGTTTCTTTCTTTTGGACCTCCTGACGTTGTTAAATTTGAAATCATATGTTCAAAAGGAACTTATATTAGATCTCTATGCAGAGATATTGGTGATTGGCTGGGATGCGGTGGAGCAATGCAGCATTTGATTAGGAGAGCAAGCGGTAGATTTTCATTGGAGAGCTCTTATACCCTAGAAGAAATACTGGCAGCCAGGGATGATGGCAGTATTTCAAGCATGATAATACCTATGGAAGATGCATTAAAGTCAGTTATTCCCTCCATAGTCCTTAAAGAAGAATGCAAGGAAAGGGTTCGCCATGGAAATCAGGTTGGAGAAAGCAACATAATTGCTATAGAGGATGCAGACACCAACAGCAATAAATTTTATAGTATCTTTTGCGGTGATACTTTTATGGGAATTGGTTATATATCCATAGATAGAAATAAACAAAAAACAGTAAGAATGAAATCTGTATTAATGTGAGGAGCCTATGAAAGTAATATTTAACTACGACAGAAATTATAAAACTGATCTTCCCTCTGCCATAGCGCTGGGTACCTTTGATGGAATACATATTGCTCATAGAGAGCTAATAAATGAACTTCAGAAAAAAAAAGAACGATATGGATATCAAAGTATAGTTTATACCTTTATTAATCATCCATTAAGCCTACTTAGGCCGGAAATGGAGCCTCCACAAATTATGCTTTTGGGGGAAAGAATTGTAGAGTTTTCTAAGCTAGGAATTGATGTGCTGGTTTTAAATTCATTTGATACCTTTTTCTCACATCAAACACCCGATGCTTTTTTATCTCAGTTAGCCAGCAACTTTAATATAAAAGGCCTGGTTGTGGGTTTTGATTATAGATTTGGACATAAAGGCGCAGGGGATCACAGCTACTTAGAACGGGAAGCGAAAAAAAACGCTTGGGATCTTACATGTGTTCCCTCAGTAAATAAGGGTAACGAGGTAATAAGCAGCTCATTGATTCGAAAGCTGATCATGGATGGTCGAGTTGCAGATGCAGCAGATTTGCTGGCAAGGCCATATACAATCAAGGGCAAAGTGATTCACGGTTATGGACGAGGAAAAGATCTGGGCTTTCCCACTGCCAATCTTTGTTATTCTTCTAAAAAGGTGATACCCAAAAAAGGAGTATATTTAACTAAGTGCAAATTTAAGGATAATCAATACTGGGGATTAACCAATGTAGGTACAAATCCTACCTTTTCCAATGGAGCTATTCATATCGAAACATATTTGATGGATATC
Source organism: uncultured Eubacteriales bacterium (assembly GCA_964345785.1). Lineage (GTDB taxonomy): Bacteria > Bacillota > Clostridia > Caldicoprobacterales > DTU083 > UBA5454. The sequence goes on from CAYFSR010000003.1 coordinate 48,533, forward strand.
CATGAGAACATATACGATGAAAAATTGCAAATCCAATTCTGCCATTGGTTGCGTAAGGAAGTTAAGTTCGATAATCCAAGAGATTTGATCCTTCAAATGGAGCAAGATGTGATAAAAGCGAAAAAGTTGATTTACAAAAAAACCAAGTCATGATAGAATGTTTTTGAAGCTAACATTGCTTAGCAAACCAATTTCCCGGTTCTGCGAATCTCCGACGCTTTACTGGGATGCTGGGGATTTATATTAAGGAGGTGACATTCATGGATCAGAAGAGAAAGAACGAAATTATTGAAACTTACAAACTCCATGATGGTGATACAGGTTCCGCCGAGGTTCAAATTGCAATTTTAACCGACCGAATCAATCACCTGAATGAGCATTTGAAAGTACACAAGAAAGATCACCATTCAAGACGAGGTCTTCTTATGATGGTTGGTCGTAGAAGAGGCTTATTGAATTATCTAGCTAAGAAAAATATCAATAGATACAGAGATATTATCGAAAAACTAAATTTAAGAAAGTAAGCTTAGGAGCGGAATTTCCGCTCCCTTTTATTACATACTTAGCGTGGTAATATCTGTAAATCACAATGGCTTTGATTAACAAGCGACATTGTGGAAATAATACATTTTGAATCAACAATTTGTTGATATCGCATTGAAACGATGCGAAAGGAGGTTCACTATTTGGAACATAAAATTTATACGACAGAATTAGCTGGACAACCACTTAATATCGAAGTGGGAAAGCTGGCAGAGCAGGCCAACGGAGCCTGCACAGTACGATTTGGTGACACTGTGGTTTTTGTAGCAGCTACCGCTTCAGACGCCCCACGAGAAGGAATTGATTTCTTTCCACTCAGCGTCGATTTTGAAGAAAAGATGTACGCTGTTGGTCGCCTTCCAGGAGGCTTTATTAAGAGA
>CAYFSR010000004.1:0-44856 GCA_964345785.1 uncultured Eubacteriales bacterium
GTTAGTCGTTCCCGCAAAGGCTCCTTCCATATGATTTATTATTACGGTGTGAACGGTAACAGGTTCTTAGCTACGCCTTGAATGACTGAACTGATGTCAGTTTATCTAGTCCAATATGCAATCTCCTCATGGCTTCATCCTTACCTAATAGACCAAGGATTTCAATCGCACCTCCTGGTGTAACAAGCTTACCAGCAGCTGCTATGCGAACTGGCCATAGTACTAAACTATTTTTAACCCCCAATTGGCCAATCAAATCAAATAAGGCCTGATGTAGTGTTTCCTCGTTCCAATCCTCCACATCAATTAGGACTTCAATTGCCTTAGTCAGGTTCTCGTAGGAATTTTCAAGATTTGTCTTGCTCTTTTTATGAATAAATATATCGGATTCATATTCCGGCAAAACATTCAGGAAAGCCACCATTTCAGGTATCTCATTAAGCACATCCGTGCGGCCTTGAATTAAGGAACTAATTCTCTTAAGATTCATTCCACCAGGCAATTCCGCTTCCTTATAATAAGGAAGAGCCATCTCATGGAATTCATCAAGGCTTAGCTTCTTAATATATTCGCCATTCATCCAGCGAAGCTTATTAACATCAAAAACAGCGGGAGATTTACTTAGACCCTTTATGTCAAAGGCTTGTTCCAGTTCTTCTAAAGTGAAAAACTCCTCATCACCACCGGGGCTCCAGCCTAGCAAAGCCACATAGTTTAAAATGGCATCCTTTAAGTAACCTTTGTTATAGAAATCTTCAAAGGAAGCATCTCCATCACGCTTGCTCAGCTTCTTTCCGGGTTCCTTCATTACAGGAGATAAATGAATGTATTGAGGTATTTCCCAGCCGAAGGATTCATAAACCAAATTATATCTAGGAGTAGAAGAGAGATATTCGCTGCCCCTTACCACTGGATTGATTTTCATTAAATGATCGTCAATAACATTAGCCAGGTTATAAGTTGGCATACCATCGGATTTTAGCAGAATTCCATCTTCTAAGGTATTATTCTCTACGGTGATGGTGCCAAACAGTTCATCCTCGAAACTAGTAGTTCCAGTTTTTGGCACCTTTTGACGGATTACATACGGTATCCCTGTGTTCAGCTTTTCATCTATCTCTTCCTGGCTAAGGTGTCTGCAATGTCCATCATAACCAAAATCAGTCTTCGTCTCTACAGCCTCAGCGCGTAGCTTGTCAAGACGGTCTTTGGTACAGAAGCAGTAATAAGCTCCATCTTTTTCTATCAATTCTTTAGCATATTTTAGGTAAATGGGCTTTCTTTCAGATTGGATATAAGGGCCATAAGGTCCGCCAATATCTGGGCCTTCGTCATGCTGCAAGCCAACTAGCTTCAACGTATTGTAAATGACGTCAGTAGCGCCTTCAACAAAGCGGTCCTGATCCGTATCTTCAATACGTAATAGAAACTTCCCATTGTTCTTCTTGGCAATCAAATAAGTATAAAGGGCAGTTCGCAGCCCTCCTATATGTAGGTAGCCCGTGGGACTTGGTGCAAATCGGGTTCTTACTTCGTTCATAAATCTTCCTCCCTGCTTAGAACAAAGGCTTCTATCGAAGCAATTTTATGCAGCCTTTGTTGAAAATGCCTTATGACAAAAAGCCCTTCCCATGTTTGTTGATGAAAGGCTGCTTCTATTTAGAATCTGTCCCGTTAAGTATAATATTTTTAGACAATGCCTGTCAAGGTGTTAGCCTTCTCTTGTTCCATAGGACGAGAACTGTTATAATAAAAACATCTTTAAAAATACGTTAAAAGGAAATGTTTTAAATGAAATACATAATTGTCCTAGGAGATGGTATGGCCGATTATCCCATATCTCAATTAGGGAACAAAACACCGCTGCAAGCTGCACATAAACCAAATATGGACTACTTTGCTAAGCATGGTGAAGTCGGTTTAGTAAGCACCATTCCTCCTACCCATTCACCAGGGAGCGATGTAGCCAATCTTTCAGTCCTAGGTTATGATCCTGTTAAATATTATACTGGTCGATCCCCCTTGGAAGCAATCAGTATGGGAGTGCCAATGGCAGCTGAGGATGTTACCTTTCGAACCAATTTGGTAACCTTATCAGAGGCGAAAAACTACGAAGATCGGATAATGCTGGATCACAGCTGCGATGAAATCACAACTGAGGAATCTGTTCCTCTTATAGAAGAAGTGAACCGACATTTTAAAAATGATTTTTTGAGTTTTTATAAAGGTGTCAGTTACCGGCATTGTCTGTTATGGAAAAACGGATCCCTAGACTTTGAGCTAACACCTCCTCATGATATTAGAGATAAAAAAATTACTCCTTATCTGCCCAAGGGAAAAAACTCAGATGTAATTCTTCAGATGATGCAGGAAAGCACTCATTTCCTGTCTAACCATCCTATTAACAGAGAAAGGGTTCGAAGAGGTCTAAATCCAGCTAATTCTATTTGGATTTGGGGACAAGGAAAAAAACCAGCCCTACCTTCCTTCTTTGATCTACATGGTTTGAAAAGTGCTGTTGTTTCTGCTGTAGACCTTGTTAAGGGGTTAGGCTTGTCTGCAGGCATGGTGTCCATTGATGTAGAAGGTGCAACAGGTACTCTTGATACAAATTATGCTGGTAAAGTTGAAGCTGCACTACTAGCTCTTAAAGATGGAAAAGACTTTGTTTATATACATATAGAAGCACCAGATGAGTGCGGCCACCGAGGTGAAGTTGATAACAAGGTACGGGCCATTGAGTTAATCGATGAAAAAGTTATAAGTCCATTGCTAAAAGGCTTGGAACGTTATCATGACTACAAGCTTATGGTGCTGCCCGATCATGCAACACCACTATCAACTAAAACCCACTCCAGTGATCCAGTACCTTATGTAATGATTCAAAAGGATGAACAGAGATTGAGTGGAAACACTGGCTATGATGAAGTATCTGCGAAACATAGTGGTATTCACCAAGATTCAGGGCCTGCACTCTTAAAGCGGTTTTTAAACACCTGAAGATGATCCTTCGCTAACGCTCTGGATGACACCACAACTACGGTCACACCATAACTGCTGTCATTCCGAATGCAATGAGGAATCTTAACAAATACTAAAAATAAATAGGGATATATCTGGTATCTATTCCCTTTTATGTGATATTATATTTCTAAACATGTAATCCAATAGTATGAAATGAGGTAAGTTTGATGTATAATGCAAAATCAGTGGTTTCCGAGCTTTTAGCTCCTCATATTCCAGAACTGGAACCACAACAAATAATTGAAATGCTTGAGGTACCACCTAATCCTGAAATGGGTGATTTAGCCTTGCCCTGCTTTAAGCTGAGCAAAGTGTTAAGGAAATCCCCCGTTAAAATAGCAGAAGAACTATCTCAAGCTATTCCTCCAAATGAAAACATCAGTCGTATCGAAAACCTGTCTGGTTATTTGAATATCTTCCTTAATCAAAGCCACTATATCCAGGAAATACTCAGTCATATACTAGAAGCTGGTAAGGAGTATGGTTCCTCAGATATTGGCCAGGGAAAAAATATTGTCATCGATTATTCCTCACCCAATATCGCAAAGCCTTTCCACGTAGGGCATCTTCGTTCTACATCCATCGGAAATTCCCTGTACAGAATTTTTGAATTTATGGGGTATAACAGCGTTGGTATCAACTATATCGGAGATTGGGGAACACAGTTTGGAAAGCTAATTGCAGCATACAAGCATTGGGGTAACGAAGAAGCTGTAAAAGAAAGGCTGATTAAAGAACTAGTTGCCCTCTATGTAAAATTCCATCAAGAGGCAGAAAAGGATCCTTCCCTGGATGATGAAGCGAGACAGTGGTTTGTTCGTTTGGAACAAGGAGACGAGGAAGCACATAAACTATGGAAGTGGTTTGTTGACATTAGTCTGGAAGAATACCAAAAGGTTTATGATTTGCTTGATGTAAGCTTTGACTCTTATAAAGGGGAATCCTACTTTAATGATAAGATGGATCCTGTTATAAAAGAATTGGAAGACAAGGGGCTGCTTACTGAAAGTGAAGGGGCTAAGATTGTTGACTTGGAAGAAGAAAGCATGCCACCATGTCTTATTCTAAAAACAGATGGCAGTACCTTATATGCCACCCGGGATATTACAGCAGCCATCTACCGAAAAGATACTTATGATTTTGAAAAATGCATATATGTTACTGGTGTATCACAGAGTCTGCATTTTAAGCAATGGTTTAAGGTTATAGAAAAAATGGGCTATAGCTGGCATAAAGACTTACATCATGTTCCCTTTGGCACAGTTAGTATTGGAGGAGAAAAACTGGCTACCCGAACAGGTAATGTTGTTCTTCTTGAGGATATACTATCTAAGGCTATAGAAAAAACCTTAGAGACTATTGAGTCTAAAAATCCAAATATGGAAAATAAACATAAAATAGCACAACAACTGGGTGTACGTGCTGTCATACTCAGTGACCTGTCCAGTAATCGTATTAAGGATGTTTCCTTCTCATGGGATGAAATATTAAATTTCGATGGCGAAACCGGTCCTTATGTTCAATATACCTATGCACGAGCTTGCTCAGTACTCCGAAAAGCCAATAATGCAAGCGATCTAGAAAAGTACGAATTAGACAGTAAGCATTTACTATCAAAGGAAGAATTCCAGTTGACGAAAACTTTGGCTGACTTCCCGGATAAGGTTAAGCAGGCGCAAAAGGATCTTGAGCCTTCCATCTTAACTCGCTATTTAGTGGATGTAGCCCAAGACTTCAACCGTTTCTATCATGAGCATTCCATCTTAGTAGATGATCTAGGTATTAGGAACTCTCGACTAGCATTGGTTCAAGCCACAAAATTAACCTTGGCAAATGGCTTATATTTAATAGGGCTTCATGCTCCAGAGCAAGTTTAAAATAGTTATTGAGAAGCATCAGGAGGTGCCACTTTGAAAAAGATTGTATTAACCGGAGGCGGAACCGCCGGCCATGTTACCTCCAACATTGCCCTAATCCCTGAGCTTAAAAGCCGAGGTTGGGAGATACACTATATAGGTACTAAAACAGGGATTGAAAAAAACCTGATATCAGAAATACCTGATATTATCTATCACAGCATACAATCAGGTAGATTAAGACGATATTTTGATGTCAAAAACCTAACAGACCCTTTTCGTGTTATAGCAGGGGTGGGTCAGTCAGTCAGCTTAATTCGTAAGATTAAGCCTCAAATTATCTTCTCCAAAGGTGGATTTGTTACTGTACCTGTTGTCTTAGGCGGCTGGCTGAATCGGATTCCAGTAATTGTACATGAATCCGATATAACTCCAGGGCTGGCTAATAAGATCGCCACCCGATTCGCCAAAACAGTCTGTACCACCTTCCCAGAAACATTAACTCACTTTGCCGAGGGCAAAGCTGTCCATACTGGTAGTCCTATTCGTAGAGAGTTATTCCTTGGTGACCCTGAACGAGGAAGAATTTTCTGCGGCTTTACGGATGAAAAGCCGGTTATTATGGTAATGGGTGGCAGCCTTGGTGCAGTAGCTATCAATAACGCCATTCGCAGCTTGCTCCCTAAACTGACAAGACGATTCCAAGTTGTCCACGTTTGTGGAAAAGGAAATTTTGATGCACAGCTGGAAAGCTACCAGGGCTACAAGCAATTCGAATATGTAAAAGAAGAACTGCCAGACATTATGTCCATGGCAGACATAATGGTGACCCGTGCTGGTGCCAACTCTATATTTGAATTTCTTGCATTGAAAAAACCAGCACTATTGATTCCTCTGCCTTTGAGCGCTAGTCGCGGGGACCAGATCTTAAATGCGAAATCTTTTAATCAACAAGGTTTTAGTATGGTCCTAGAACAGGAGAATATGACAGAAGATAGCTTGTATGATCATATTATTGAGCTTTATCATACCCGGCAGAAATACATAGACGCTATGGAAAAAAGCGATACAGGAAATGGGATTGACAAGGTTTTGGAGTTAATTGAGGCTCAATCTTTAAAATAAACTGAATTATGTTAACAACTCTGTGGATAATGTGGACAATTAATGCAATTGTCCACATTTTTACTTTAGTTAACTAAAGTCCCAGTATTTTAATCCCCATTCTTATCAACATTATCCACAGGTTTTCTCAGGCGTTTTCCACATACTATGGATAATTTTATCCAGTAACAACAAATATTTTACATAAAATAGAATAAGCATGCATTAATGTGAAACTAAGACGCATTTTAATCATCATATAGTATAAAGGAGTGATCACTATGCTAAAAAAAAATGTAAACATCATAGTTGTTTTCCTATTACTAACTCTGTTATCCACAGCATGCGTTCCTATAAATAAAATAGACAATAATGACAGCAAAAACAAAATCAGAGACTTAACATTAGACAGTAACATCAACTGGCCGACTGCACCAGACAAAATAGACGATAAGTTTCGTAATTCCATTCTCGAATTTTCATGGGATTTGTTCCAGGGCAGCTCTAAAAACATTGGAAATGTTTTGATTTCACCTGCCTCCGTTTATCTAGCCCTGGGAATGACTTACAACGGAGCTGATGGTGACACTCGTCAAGCTATAGCACCCTTATTCCTGGGTATTATAGAGAATCCGGCTAAGTTAATGACGCTAGGGGTGCCTATATGACACTTAAGTGTGGCCAGTTAATATACTGATTTAAAATATCAACAAAAGCGGACAAGCCATGGGCATCCTGGTTATCAAACCGTCCCTTAATGGGGCTGTCGATATCCAGAACACCTATCAGCTTGTCCTTCTTAATTATTGGTATTACTATTTCCGATTGAGAAGCAGCATCACAAGCGATGTGGCCAGGAAATTTCTCTACATCCTCAACTACCTGTACTTCCCTAGTTAAGGCGGCTGTTCCGCATACTCCCCTGCCCATCTGAATGCGAACACAGGCAGGTTTTCCTTGAAAGGGTCCTAGAACAAGCTCCCCCTCCTTAAGTAAATAAAAACCTGACCAATTGATATTTGGAAGCATTTGAAACAAAAGTGCAGCTGCATTTGAAGCATTGGCAAGCCAATCAGTTTCATCAGATATCAGGCCTGTCAACAAAGTATTTAATTCTTTATAAAAGTCTGTTTTATTGTCTGTACTAATAACGGATGCATCCTGCATTATATTCTCTCAGCTCTCTTATGTTTTGTGCTTACTTATTCTTATACCAGCTTAGCTGCTTCTTCTAAAGCTTTTTCATAATCTGGATGGTCAGTAACTTCCTTCACATACTCTACATAACGGACCTTGTTGTCTCTATCCAGAACTACAATTCCCCTACTTAATAGCCGGCTCTCTTCCATTACAAAACCGTAATTCAGGCCAAATGACAAATCCTTGTGGTCTGACAAAACAACTACATTTCCTATGGAATGTGCACTGCAAAATCTACTTTGTGCAAAGGGCAAATCTACACTAATAGTCAAGATTACGGTATCTTTAAGATTCTGAGCTTCCTGATTAAAGCGTATAGTTTGCATTTCGCAAACACCAGTATCTAAGGAAGGCACTACACTAATAATCTTAACCTGATTTCCAGCATCCTTAAGGGAATAAGATTCACTATCTCCTGTTAAAACTGTGAAGTCAGGAGCTTTATCGCCAGGTTTAACTTCATCTCCCAGCAAAGTAACCGGGTCACCCTTCATTGTAACTAAATTATTTCTTCTATTCATAAAAAGAATACTCCTCTCTGTTAAGTATTATCATATACTTACCCCAAAAAGGAGTTTCATAGCATAAACTTATTTTATTCCTCAATAGCTGCTTTTTGACTATTGATTGCTTTTATAATTTCCGGATCAAACTTAGGCTTCCTGTCATAGGTGTATAGACCATTTACTTCCTGCTCTATATCGTATAACTGAGTATAGCAAAATGCACATACCCGTGGATGATTTAATAAGAGCTCTGTCAATCCTTTATAACGGGCCAGGAATTCTTCTTCACTTTTTGGTCTTGTGCCATAGCCCCAGCCTTTTTCATCACCGGGATTCCACCATATGCCACCGTATTCACTTACGAAGTATGGCTGTCCCTCATATTTCTGCCTATTCTCAAAGGTAACATATGCACCATCGCTGGTTCTCATAGGTTCAAGTTTTTTGGCTAACGATTCAGGATTCTGATCGTAGTCATGTACATCAAATATATCTGTAGCAACATGGTAATTACCGCTGGTGTCTATTACAGGACGAGTAGTATCAATTGCTTTCGTAATATTGTATACAATTCTCAGGACTTCATTATCCTGCTTTTTACCATCTATGTCCCATGTTTCATTAAAAGGGCACCAACCAACAATAGAAGGATGATTAAAGTCTCTTTCCAATACTTCCATCCATTCAGGTAGAAACTGTCTCAACCCCATTGGAGTGTGAATATTCAAGCCCCAGTTGGCATGCTCTCCCCATACCAGATATCCCATTTTATCTGCCCAGTATAAGAACCTTGGTTCAAACACCTTCTCGTGTAATCTGGCTCCATTAAAACCTAAAGCTAAGGAGATTTCTATGTCTTTGCGCAAATCTTCATCACTTGGAGCAGTATAAATACCATCAGGGTAGAAGCCCTGGTCTAATACCAGTCTCTGAAATACAGGCTTTCCATTAATATTGATAACATCCTTGCCCAATGATACAGACCGCAAGCCAAAATAACTTGTAACCTTGTCAATAACTTTGTTGTCGTTTTCTACTCTCAAAATAAGATCATACAAGTTTGGAACTCCAGGCTCCCATAAATGCTTTTCCTCTAAGTCAATAGTAAGACTGACCCGGTTGCCTGTAATAATGGCATTTGCTTGCCCTACTTTCCTGCCGTCATATGCAGCTTGAACCTTAAATGCCAAGCCATCGGTATTTCCTTTTAGCAGAGATTCAATATAAACAGATTGATTATTAGGATCAGGAATAACTTTGAAGGATGAAATATATTCTCTAGGAACGCGCTCTAGCCATACTGTCTGCCAAATACCAGTAGTCCTGGTATAATCACACCCTGCCTTGATAAAGTGATGCTCAGCCCTTTGTTTGCCCCTTGGCTGTAAGCCGGACCGTACATCATCTTCTGCATATACAGTAACTATATTTTCACCAGAACGTACATAATCGGTAATATCAAACGAAAAGGATGAGTATCCCCCTGCGTGTGTGCCAACTGAAGTACCATTAACCCAAACTTCTGACTCATAATCGACTGCACCAAAGTGGATTAACACCTTACTACCAGCCCAATCATCGGGAATGATAAAACTTCGTCTATACCATACAGCAGGTATAAAGTCTATGTATTCTATACCTGACAGCTTACTTTCAGGGCAAAAAGGAACTAGAATCGTACTCTTTAATTTGTCTTTTAGAAAAAGCTCTCTTTCCTTTCCGCTTTTTCCAAAATCCATCTCAAATTCCCAGCTGCCATTCAGATTAATCCAATCTTCCCTTACCATTTGAGGCCTAGGATATTCCGGCCGTGGTATATCAGTTCCATAGTTTTTCATAGACAAACACCCACCCCTTTTATTAATTTTACTGTCCACAGCCCAAGAAATAATAAATATATGTAACGAGCCTTTGCGGGAACGACTATCAATCTTAGCGAATATCAGCAGAAAATCCGTTAAGCAACTTCCGCCTGTTTGAACGCAGTGAGTTCGGAAGGTGTAGGATTTTCTGATGAGATGAGCTTTAGAGTGATTCGTGAGCGCAACAGTGAGTGGAATATATTTATTATTTCGACCTGACTAGCTGTGAACAGTAATTATATTTTCTCAATCCATCCAAATTTATCTGCTTCTTTTCCATATTGGATACCAGTTACTCTATCATACAGCTTCTGGGATAGTTCACCCATTTCGCCACCGTTTATCTCTATAATATTATCATTCCAGTTCATTACCCCTACTGGTGAAATTACAGCTGCAGTGCCGGTGCCAAATACTTCTTCTAATTCTCCAGCTTCGTGGGCATCATATACTTCCTGAATAGCCAGATGTCTTTCTTCAACTGTGTAGCCCATTTCTTCAGCCAATTCAATAACTGAATCCCTGGTAACACCACCTAATATCGTCCCACTGTCCAATGGAGCTGTAATCAGCTTATTATTTATTTTGAAGAAGATATTCATTGTGCCAACTTCCTCAACATATTTACGCTCCTTGGCATCAAGCCATAATACCTGAGTATAGCCCTTTTTCTGAGCTTCCTCTGCTGCGTACAGGCTAACCGCATAGTTCCCTGCGGTTTTTGTAAACCCTACTCCACCTTCAGATGCACGTACATATTTGTCAGTAACATAAATTTTAACAGGCTTTAGACCTTCTTTATAATATGCACCTACAGGAGATAGAATTATAAAAAACTTATAAGTATGAGAAGGACGTACCCCTAAATGGGGGTCAGTAGCTATAACGAAAGGCCTGATATATAAAGAAGTACCTTCTGTTTTAGGAATCCACTCTTTATCGATTTCAATTAGCTTTCGTAATGCTTCCCATACTAGATTTTCATCTAATTGTGGGATACATAACCTTTCAGCAGAACGGTTTAGTCTCTTAATATTGGCAAAGGGTCGGTAAGCTACCGCTTCTCCATCCTTATTCAGATAAGCTTTCATACCTTCGAAAATAGCCTGTCCATAGTGGAATACCATGCAAGATGGCTCTACTTCAAAAGGTCCATAAGGAATAATTCGGGGATCGTACCATCCTTTGTCCACATCATAGTCTACAACAAACATATGATCTGTAAAATATTTACCAAATCCCAGTTCATTATCATTGGGTTTGGATTTTGGGTTTTTAATTTTTTCCACTCTAATATCCATGCTGCATTCCTCCATAAATATTTATCATAACTGCCAAATTATAAAATTTCTCTTACAGTAGTAATGCTAAAGGCAGTTAATTTTTTCTCTTAAATATCTTCGTCTTCCTCATTTTCACCTAAGATTTCTTCCCCGTCTTCCGCCTCAGCCCGTTCTAACAATCTATCAAGCGATGTATCACCTGTCATATCCGTATCATCTGAGTCCTGTTTTGAAGCTTCATTGCTAAAGGGTAACACAATACCATCGCTTGTTTCTTCAGTGGTCACTTCTGATACTACCCCTTTGTCTTCTAATTCTTCTTCTTTTTTAGCCTTTGCAACAGAAACAATATGGTTACCATTTTCCATTCTCATTAGGGTTACACCTTGAGTATTACGACTTTGTTTGGATATGCTTTGAACATCAATTCTAATTATTACTCCATTAGAATTGATTATTATCAAATCCTCTTCTCCATTTACCACCTTCAAAGCAGCTAAGTCACCAGTTTTAGGAGTAATGTTCATGGTCTTAATTCCAACACCGCCACGAGTTTGGACACGATATTCTTCTTCATGAGTACGCTTCCCAAAACCATTTTCACTGATGGTTAGTATGTCTGAGCCTTCTATAACTCGTTCCATTTCTATTACATAGTCGCCATCTCTAAGATTCATGCTCTTTACACCCATAGCTGTGCGCCCCATTGACCTTACGTCACCTTCGTGGAAGCGTATGGACATACCATTATGAGAAGCCATGATGACTTCTTGTTTTCCGTCGGTCAGTATGGCGCCAATTAGCTCATCTTCTTCACGGAGAGTAATTGCTATGAGTCCACCTTTACGTATGTTTGCAAAATCTTTCAATGGAGTTTTCTTTATCAAACCATTTCTAGTGCCCATAAACAAGTACATATCCATATCAAAGTGTTCATCTTTGACAGGAATAAAGGCTTCTATTTTTTCACCTGACTCCAATTGCAGCAGATTGATAATAGCAGTTCCTTTTCCTTGTCTACTGGCCTCTGGAATTTCATATGCCTTAAGCTCGTAAGCCTTACCCTTCGAAGAGAAGAATAGCAAGCGCTGGTGAGTAGAAGTTACAAATAAGTCTTCAATGAAATCTTCCTCACGGGTTTGCAGGCCTGTAATTCCTCTTCCCCCTCGGTGTTGAGTCTTATAAGTGCTTAAAGGAGTACGCTTAACATAGCCGTAATGGGTTAATGTAACCACAACATCATGCTCATCAATAAGATCTTCCACATCAATTTCACCTTCATATGGGATGATCTCAGTTCGTCTTTCGTCGTTGTATCTATTTTTAATAGCAAGAAGCTCATCTTTAATGATGCCCATGAGCATGGACTCATTCTGCAAAATATCATTGAGGTACTGGATGGTGTCTTGCAGCTCATCATACTCATTTTGAATCTTTTCTCTTTCAAGACCTGTAAGCCTTTGTAAACGCATATCTAAAATCGCCTGAGCTTGCTTATCAGACAAATTAAATTGGGTCATTAGGCCTTCTTTAGCCTCTGCTGTGGTACGTGAGCCGCGAATTAAACTGATAACTGCATCTATTTTATCAAGTGCAATTAACAAACCTTCTAAAATATGTGCTCTAGCTTCTGCTCTTTCCAACTCATATCGAGTCCGCCTGGTAAGAACATCCTTCTGATGGTTGATATAATGAACCAGCATCTCCTTGATGTTCATTATTTTAGGCTCGTTATTATGAAGAGCAATCATAATTACCCCAAAGGTATCCTGTAACTGGGTATGCTTATATAGATAGTTGAGCACTACATTTGGGTTTACATCCCTTTTTAGCTCTATAACAATGGACATTCCGCTTCTATCTGATTCATCACGAATATCAGAAATACCTTCTAATCTCTTATCTTTAACTAATTCTGCAATATTTTCTATTAATTTAGCCTTATTAACCTGATAGGGAATTTCAGTAACGACGATTCGAGATCGATTATTAGACATCTCTTGAATATCTGTTCTCGCCCTCATTAGGATGCGGCCTCTACCAGTTCGATAAGCTTCTCGAATACCTGATCTACCAAGTATTAATGCACCTGTTGGGAAATCTGGACCAGTTATAATACGAATCAACTCATCTAAATTAACCTCTGGATTATCTATAATTGCAATGGTACCATCAATAACCTCTCCCATATTGTGGGGAGGTATATTTGTAGCCATACCGACGGCGATACCCGACGAGCCGTTTACCAGTAAATTTGGAAAGCGTGCAGGTAAAACAACTGGCTCCTTTAAGGACTCATCAAAGTTAGGCATGAAATCTACTGTATCTTTTCCGAGATCCGCCATTATTTCTCCTGTAATTTTTGCCATGCGAGCCTCAGTGTAACGCATAGCTGCGGGAGAATCACCGTCAACAGAACCAAAATTTCCATGGCCGTCGATTAATGGGTATCGGATTGAGAAATCCTGTGCCATACGCACCATAGCATCATAAACCGCTGTATCTCCGTGAGGATGGTATTTACCTAAAACGTCACCGACGATTCTGGCAGACTTTCGATAAGGTTTATCGGAAGTCATTCCCAATTCATGCATGGAATACAAGATTCGTCTATGTACAGGCTTTAAACCGTCACGAACATCAGGAAGGGCTCGTCCTACAATAACACTCATAGCGTAGTCTATATAAGACTTTTTCATTTCCTCTTCCAGATTAACATTTAATATTGTTTGATTCACAGAATCCATTTATCCTTATTCCCCTTTATATATCCAAATTCTTGACTAATTTTGCATTTTCTTTAATAAATTCCCGTCTGGGTTCCACCTTGTCTCCCATTAAGATATTGAAGGTTTCATCCGCAGTAATGGCGTCCTCAAGTTCTACCTTCAAAAGAGTACGGGTTTCCGGATTCATGGTGGTGTCCCATAACTGCTCAGGATTCATTTCACCTAGACCCTTGTATCTTTGAAGCTCGACACCTTCCCTTCCAATTTCTCCTAATAATGCTTCCAATTCATTATCGCTGTATATATAGCTTTCCTTTTTATTTTTACTAACCTTATAAAGGGGCGGTTGAGCTATATAAACATAACCGTTTTCAATCAGCGGCCGCATGAACCTGTAGAAAAAAGTAAGGAGCAAAGTACGTATATGGCTGCCGTCTACATCGGCATCAGTCATACAGATAATCTTATGATAACGAAGCTTTTCTTCGTTGAAATCATCCCCGATACCTGCACCAAAAGCAGTTATCATGGACTTTATTTCTTCATTATCTAAAATCCTGTCTAATCGAGTTTTCTCCACGTTTAGTATTTTACCCCGTAAAGGCAAGATAGCTTGATACTTCCGCTCTCTTCCTTGCTTAGCGGAGCCACCGGCAGAGTTACCCTCAACTATGAAAATTTCAGATAAAGCTGGATCCTTTTCTGAACAGTCTGCTAGCTTTCCAGGTAGTGCTGCACTTTCTAGTACACTCTTTCTCCTAGTGAGATCTCGAGCTTTTTTGGCTGCTTCCCTTGCTCTAGAGGCATTTAGAGCTTTCTCTACAATGATTTTTCCTACTGAAGGATTTTCCTCTAGAAAATAAGTAAGTTTTTCTACCATAGAATTTTCTACAAAGCTTCTGATATAACTATTACCTAACTTTGTCTTGGTCTGTCCTTCGAATTGAGGTTCCATTAGCTTAACACTTACAATAGCAGTTAAGCCTTCTCGAGTGTCTTCACCTGAAAAATTTTCGTCGCCAGCTTTTAGTACATTGGTTTTTCTGGCATAGTCATTAACCACTCTAGTTAAACCGGAGCGAAACCCTGATAAATGGGTGCCGCCCTCAGGAGTGGAAATATTATTAGCAAAAGAATATATATTTTCTATAAAGGAACTATTATATTGCAAAGCAATTTCCAAAGTAGCATTTTCTCTTTCATTTACAATGTAAATTGGCGGGCTGTGTAAAGGTGTCTTATTTATATTAAGATACTCAACAAAGGACATAATGCCGCCTTCATAATGAAATTCGCTATATAGGTCTTCTTCACGTTGATCTTCTAAAATGATGGTTATTCCCTTGTTGAGAAATGCCATCTCTCTTAGACGCCCTTTCAGTACATCATAGCTAAAATCCACTTCATCAAAAATTTGGTGATCTGGCTTAAAGTGGACACATGATCCTGTTTCATTGGTTTCACCTATAGCTTTAAGAGGTGATGTAGTAACCCCTCTTTCAAACTCCATCTGATATTCTTTTCCGTCTGTACGTACATTAACAACCATCCATTCAGATAATGCATTTACAACTGATGCACCTACACCGTGTAAACCACCTGATACCTTATATCCTCCACCACCGAATTTACCCCCTGCATGAAGCATGGTAAATACAATTTCTACGGCTGGGATTCCATATTTTGGATTGACTCCTACTGGAATTCCCCTTCCATTATCGGTAACAGTAACTGACAAGTCCTTGTGAATGGTAATATGAATTCGATCACAAAAACCTGCCAATGCTTCATCTATGCTGTTATCGACAATCTCATATACTAAGTGATGAAGACCTCGTATACTGGTAGTACCTATGTACATTCCCGGTCGTTTCCGGACAGCCTCCAGGCCTTCTAATACTTGGATATCCGATTCATCGTAATTATGATTATTGTTATTGTTTTGATTGGTCACTTGGTATCCCCCTTGTTCTATTCCTTGTCTACTGAAAAGTCCGTTACCAGTCTGCTTCGTTTTAATAGCGTAGCGGAGGATATCGGAGACAAATACATTATAGTTTTCTTATCAACTTCAGCCAATATATAGGATTTGGGCGGGTCATTTGAAATCTTTCTAACAAAGCCTTCTTCTGTAGCTATACTAAAAAATTCTAGATTAATAGGGGCTTTTTCCGTTTTCTTTATATCCATAATCGCAATAATATCCTTCATGGGAACAACTTCATTTTCTCCTATGTGCAATATCATACCGTCCAATCCTCCCTAACATTATAACACTCTTATTATATCCTATTTTTGGTTTAGTTAAAAGGATTGCTTTCAATTGGAAGTGCCCTTCCTGAATTAATATGAAAAACCTGTCTGCTTTTGCCTTTAAGATCAGGAATTTGATCCAGATCCGTTAAAGTTATAAAGGTTTGTACCTTATCGATATATTTTAGTATCATTTTTTGTCTTGAGGAATCCAGCTCGGACATAGCATCATCTAATAAAAGCAAGGGATATTCCCCTGTTTCCTGAGCCATAAACTCTAATTCAGACAATTTTAGTGATAGTACAGTTGTCCTTTTTTGCCCTTGTGAACCAAAAGTTCTGACATCTATTCCATTTATCTGAAAAACTATATCATCTCTATGACAACCACGGCTGGTAGTCCCTCTTTCTATATCATCCTCATGCTTACGCTCTAATTCTTTAAGGAAACTCTCCTGTATTTCTTCCTGGCTTGCTGCCTCTTTGTTAGAAGGAATTGACGATTTATATACAACAGATAATTCTTCTGCACCGTGGGTAATTTGCTTATGTATTTCTTCTGCAATAATTTGCAGCGCATCACAAAATAATCGTCTTTGCATTATGATATAGCTGCCAGCTGCTACTAACTGTTTATCCCAAACAGGCAAGGTATCCGTAAGAGACGGTTTATATGGAATCTCTTTAAGCAAACGATTTCTTTGGGTTAAAACCCTATTATATTGCTGTAAATGGTAAAAGTATTTCGGTTTCACCTGAGACAATTCCATGTCCATAAAGCGCCTCCGCTCTTGGGGCCCTTCACGGACAAGTTTTAAGTCCTCAGGAGAAAACATTACTGAATTTAAGTGCCCCATCAATTCTCCCATTCTTTCAGCAGGGCTTTGGTTGATGAGGATCTTTTTTTTGTCAGTATTAGAAAGTCCAATGGCAATTTCACTGGCCCCTAATTGTTTATTTACCTTAGTTCGAATCAGTGCCTCTTCTTTACCCCACTGTATAAGTTCTCTATCCCTAGGCGTACGATGAGAACGACCTGTGCAAGATAAAAATATGGACTCTAAGATGTTTGTTTTACCCTGGGCATTGGAGCCTATAAAGCATATTAGGTCCCCATTAAAGGAAAGTGCAAGATGATCATAATTTCTATAATTGCTGAGAAATAATTCCGTAAGCTGCAAAGCAAGCACCCTCTCCTATTCTATAAGAAAGCTTCCCACCTGCTCTACTTCTACCATATCCCCGGCATGAATCTTCCTTCCTTTTCTTAGCTCGGTTTCACCGTTTACCTTTACCAATCCTTCTGTAATAAAGTGATTGGCTGCACCACCAGACTCTACTACATTCATCCATTTCAAAAGCTGGTTTAGCTTTATATATTCCGTATTAATTTTAATTTTTTCCATAGTTATTTCCACCTTATAACAAATATATAAGTCGCACTACGTTAAGACGCCCACTTCTATAAGTGGCGCGCTCACTCTTATTAATTCAGGTGGAGTAGAGTTTCCATCTGAATCCCCGATGTTTTGCTAGAAGCAAAACGAGTTCACTAGACAAAAATCCTCACAGGAAGGAGTAGATAGGTATAGTCATTTCCTTTAATAGGTCTAATTACACAAGGACTTACACTAGTGGTAAAATCTAGACATATTTCCTGATCCTCTAATACCTTAAGCATATCCATAAAATAACGGGCATTAAAAGCAATCTCAAGATCCTTACCTTCCTGTATAATTGGAATTTCTTCATAAACCTGACCCGATTCTGAATTAGAGGTAATGACCATTTTCTGATCTTGTAGTGATAATTTGATTAGATTATTTTTACCTTCCCTAGCTATGAGAGAGGCTCTATCAATACTGTCTGCTAAAATTTTCATATCTACTTTGACCCTTGTCTTATAATCTTCAGGAATAATCTGCTTGTAATTGATATACTCCCCTTCCAGTACTCGAGAAACTATTCGGGTATATCCCATGTCAAATAAAACATGTCGATCAGATACTGTAATGCTAATCTTTTGATCATCTTCATCCATGATCTTGCCAACTTCCTGAAGTGACTTACCAGGAATAATAACTTTTCTGTTTTCATGAGGAGTATCCAACTTACCTTTTCTTAAGCCAAGGCGATAACCATCAAGACATACCATAGTAACTTGATTATCTTCTACTTCCATAAGAGCACCGGTAAGAATAGGACGAGCCTCATCTACAGCTACTGCAAAGATGGTCTCCCGAATCATTTTACTAAGAAGCATTTTGCTTATTTCTATAGGCTGGTTTTCACTTATGTCAGGTAATGAAGGAAATTCATCTGAAGCAAAACCCTGAAGGGTTACAATAGAATTCAAGCAGGAGAATTTTACGCTATTATTAGCTTGTACAGTTACTTCCATTTCAGCATTAGGCAAGCGACGTACTACTTCAGAGAGCAAACGTGAAGGTACAACGACACTACCTTCTTGAATGATGTTAGCCTCCATATGGCTTTCAATGGCTAAATCAAGATTGTTGCCCAATAATCGGATGACATCTTTTTGGGTCTCTATAAGGATGCCTTCTAGTATGGGCATGCTGGTTCTGGTGGACACTGCTTTTTGTACGGTAAGGATGACTTCCAAAAAAATATTTTGGGAACATGTGAATTTCATGGTATACCTCCTGTTATTATTGCATATACTAATAAGTTAGTAGTAATAGTAGTAGGGGCTGTGGAAATGTGTATTTTGGTGTCGAAAGAAGTAACACTCCCGTTCCCCATGTGGATACTTTGTGGATGTTTTGTATTTCTGATAGATAAACTATCCACAATAATTGTTTATTGTTCGTTGATTCTTTTAGTGAGTTCGTTTATAGCACGCTTTACCTGTAAATCAGACTCCATGGAAGTGGAAATCTTGTCGCAGGCATGAATTACAGTAGTGTGATCACGACCGCCAAATACCTCACCAATTTTAGGAAGAGACATATCTGTAAGCTCCCGGCAAAGATACATTGCAATTTGCCTAGGATAAGCTATGGGACGGTTACGTTTCTTGGACTTCATATCCTCAATTTTCATCTGAAAATGTTCAGCTACAACCTTTTGTATTAACTCAGGTGTAATTTTTCGAGGCCTGTGATTTGAGATAATATCTTTCAGGGCTTCGTCAGCTGTAGCTACATCCAAGTTGCTACCAGTCAAGGATGAATAGGCCATAATGCGGGTTAAAGCGCCTTCAAGCTCACGGATATTGGATTCAATCCTCTTGGCTACAAAGGCTAGAACCTCATCATCCACTTCAAGGTTTTCCAAATCAGCTTTCTTTTTTAAAATGGCTATACGAGTTTCCAAATCCGGAGGCTGAATATCCGTAATTAAGCCCCATTCAAATCGGGAACGCAGTCGGTCTTCCAATGTAGGTATTTCCTTAGGAGGGCGGTCACTGGAAATAATAATTTGTTTATTGGCTTCATGTAGAGCATTAAATGTGTGGAAAAACTCTTCCTGAGTACTTTCCTTACCAGCAATAAACTGTATATCGTCAATGAGTAGAACATCTACATTTCGATAGCGGTTGCGAAATTCTACATTCTTGTTGGTTTGAATGGAGTTGATAAGCTCATTAGTAAACTTCTCAGATGTTACATATAGGACCTTTGATTTTTTGTTGCGGGAAAGTATGGCATGTCCAATAGCATGCATTAAGTGAGTTTTCCCCAGCCCAACTCCTCCATATATAAAAAGAGGGTTGTATGCCTTAGCAGGAGATTCTGATACTGCTAATGAGGCCGCATGAGCAAATCGATTGCTATTTCCAATAACAAAGGTGTCAAAGGTGTATTTTGGATTCAAATGGCCATATACTCTAGCTTCCTCTCCCTCAGCTTTCTCTGGCTTATCCATATATTTGTCAGCTTCATTAGTCAGAACAAAAGATATGTAGTAAGGCTTTGAAGAAATCTGCTTTACTGCATTTGAAATGAGGCTGGTATACCTCCCCTCTAAAATGCTTTTTGTAAAATCGTTAGGAACACAAAGATAAAATTGATCTCCTTTAATTGACACCGGTTCTATAGCCTTAATCCAGGTGTCGAAACTGACATCAGTGATTTCATTCCGCACCAGCTGAAGAGTTTTCTGCCATAGATCCATTAGATAACTATCCATTACAAACCTCCTACAAAGAAAAAACCAAAATAATAGAATAAAATTGCTGTACAGTAGACTGGCTTTGCACAGCATTAAAAAATACATAAGGCTGGGATAAAAAGATCAACCTTATGGAATACTTATACACAAGTTTATCGATTAAAATTAACAATGTCAACAGGATGTAAAGACTCAAAAAACAATTAAGAGCTTAAATTATTGGCTAGTTATACACAATCATATCCACAGCTGTGAATAACTTTCCAAAAGAACCTACTATTATTATAGTGTAGAAGTTATCAACAGTAAAGGAGAATTTACTAGAAATCTGTGGATTGTTGCTTTCTCAGTCGTAATCCGTTCATAATCCTGTTTGATTTTCTTGACATTAAGAATAAGTATGACTTATAATACTATACGTAGCAGAATGCCGATTCCCTTTTCATTGATAAGGGATTATGGTAAAATAAATAATTGTTTGAATTGAAATGGGAAAGGAGGCTGTACATTATGTTACGTACGTATCAGCCGAAAAAACGGCAGAGAAGTAAGGAACATGGTTTCCGAAAAAGAATGAGCACAAAGAACGGCAGATTGGTGCTTAAGAGAAGAAGGCTAAAGGGTAGAAAGAAACTTTCAGCATAAAGCCACTATTTAGTGGCTTTTTCTACCATGAACTAGCTTTTTGGAGGCACGGGGTGGAAAAGAAATATCGACTTAGAAAAAATAAAGATTTTCAATACGCATATAAAAAAGGACGATCCTTGGGGCACCCCCTTCTGGTTTTAATTTATCGGAAGACTAGAAATGCAGAAATCAGGATAGGTTATTCCGTTACCAAAAAGTTTGGAAATGCAGTACAAAGAAACCGAATCAAAAGACAATTACGAGAGATTTTGCGGCTTCAGCTGCCTAGGTTGAAGCAAGGCTACGATGTAATTTTCATCGTACGCCGTGAGGCGAAGGGAGCTTCTTATAAAAGCTTGGAGGATGCAGTAAATCAGCTTTTGAAGAGAAGCAATTTAGCTTAAGTAAGGTGAAGCGCTTTAATGAAAAAATTTTTACTGGCTTTGATCCGTGGCTACCGAAAATGGATTTCACCAATATTCCCACCAAGCTGTCGCTTCTATCCAACATGTTCACAATACTCAATGCAGGCAATTGATAAGTATGGGTCAATAAAAGGACTGTATCTTTCCCTAATAAGGGTATTAAAATGCAATCCCCTGCACCCTGGTGGATATGACCCATTAAAATAAAAGACGGGGGTAATTTAGAAATGAATTTACCGATGATCCTGATGAATGTTGCTCAAGAAACTCAAAAAACCGGTTTATGGGCGTCCTTTGTTAATTTCTTAAGCAGTATCCTAGAAGGACTAAACAAATTAAGCGGACAAATTCCCGAGCCCTTTGGTGGCTATGGTCTAGCTGTTATCTTGTTTACAATACTAATGCGTTTTGTTTTGCTGCCCTTAGACATAAAGTCTAGAAAAGCCAATATGAAAATGCAAGAAATTCAGCCTTTGCTGAATGAAGTAAACCAAAAATATAAGAATGATCCTGATAAATTAAACAAGAAAACTATGGAACTGTATCAAAAACATCAGGTTAACCCTATGGGAGGGTGTTTACCTATGTTGATACAGATGCCTTTATTCTTTGCCATGTTTGCGGCTCTTAGATCTATTTCAGACAGAGAAGTGGCCATGGGATCTGTTAATGCTTTCCTTTGGATTAAGAACATTTGGCAACCAGATTCTCCTCTAAAGAGCATTACCGGTGCTCCAATTGGTTTATTTAGCCAAGGCTTTAATGGCTTGTTTATATTACCTCTTTTAGCTGGGGTAACCTCATATTACCAAATGCAGCTAACACAGCCTAAGGGTGGTAATCAACAAATGAAGGGCTTTACTGCTATTATGCCTTTAATGTCTGTATGGTTCTGTACTATGTATACAGCGTCATTCGCTATTTATTGGGTAACTGCCAATATATTTCAAATAGCACAATCGTTAATATTGAAGAAGAGATCAGAAGCGAAAGAACTGGAAGAAAGGGATGGTGACCAGAAGTGAGATCCGTAGAAACCACAGGAAAAACCGTAGAGGATGCGATTCTGGCGGCAGCGATCCAGTTGGCAGTCCATAGAGACAAGCTGGAAATAGAAGTGCTTGAAGAGCCGGTTAAAGGGCTATTTGGGTTATTTGGTAACAAGGATGCTAAAATCAAAGCATCTGTTATACAAACCATGGGGGACAACACCTATTACTTTTTAGAGTCTCTATTTGACAAAATGGGTCT
This sequence comes from uncultured Eubacteriales bacterium, assembly GCA_964345785.1. GTDB lineage: Bacteria > Bacillota > Clostridia > Caldicoprobacterales > DTU083 > UBA5454. Next base: position 22,258 of record CAYFSR010000004.1, read on the forward strand.
AGAAGCCAAGATAGATTTGACTGAAACTGATGATTCAATCGTGGTCGAAGTGAGTGGCCCTAAAATGGGTATTTTAATTGGTCACAGAGGTGAAACTCTTGACGCAGTTCAATATCTAACCAATTTAGCTGTAAATCGAGATTCAGAAAAATATAAACGTGTAGTTATGGATACAGAAAATTATCGAAGAAAGCGGGAAGAAACCCTTGTTAAGTTAGCTAAACGCTTATCAAATAAGGTGCAAAAAACTAGAAAAAAAGTTGTACTGGAACCTATGAATCCTTTTGAGAGAAGGGTGATTCATTCAACTCTACAAAAAGATCCACGTGTTGTCACACATAGTGAAGGGGACGAGCCTTATCGTAAGGTCGTTATAAGTTTGAAGTAAGCTTTATTCGAGCATACAACAATCCCCCGTTTAGTGACATACTAATAGGTTTTAAGCTTAGAGAACCCAGTGGCAATACTGGGTTTTTAAATTTTTGCCTGGTAGTTACTATTAAAAGATAGGAGATTAAAATGATAAATATTCATATTATTTATTATTTTATGGCTATAGTTATAACTATTACAAACAGGTGTTAATCAGGATACTAAATTAGAAGGATGAAACGAATGATTACTGAAGATACAATCGTAGCTCTGGCAACTCCTCCCGGAGAAGGCGGAATTGCTGTAATTCGATTAAGCGGTTCAGACTCCTTACAGATCGCCAAAAAGTTATATGTTAATGCTAAACGAGAAAAGCAAAACCAGTTTAATGATAGGTATCTGCAATATGGTTATATTCTGGACAAAACTCAAAATATAGTGGATGAAGTTTTAATGGTGTATATGAAGGCACCAAGAACTTATACAAGGGAAGATGTTGTTGAAATTCATTGTCATGGCGGTATGATTCCCGTTCAAAAGATAATAGATCTGACCTTGGAGGAAGGTGCCAGACTGGCACAACCAGGCGAGTTTACGAAAAGAGCCTTTCTTAACGGACGAGTTGACCTGGCACAAGCAGAAGCTGTTATGGACCTGATTTCATCAAAGTCGGAAGATGCTGCGAGGGCTTCACTTAGTCAAATGGAAGGCAGCTTATCAAGAAAGATTAAGGCCCTTAGGGATGACTTACTTAACTTAATGGCCAGAATAGAAGTTACAGTTGATTATCCAGAAGAAGACATAGAGGAAATGCTTAGGAGTCCCATCGAAGAACGATTGATAAAGGCTAGAAATGATTGTCTTCACCTGCTGAAAACTGCACATCAGGGGCGTTTAGTTCGCGAAGGCTTAAAAGTAGTTATTATAGGAAAACCAAACGTAGGAAAATCATCTTTATTAAATGCTTTGGTTAGAGAAAATAGGGCAATAGTGACTGATATACCGGGTACTACTAGGGATGTAATTGAAGATTATATAAATATTAGAGGTGTCCTGGTTCGAATAATTGATACAGCGGGAATTAGAGAGACCATGGATCAGGTAGAAAAAATTGGTGTAGAAAAGTCAAAAGAACTTACCCAAGATGCAGATCTGATATTATTATTACTAGATGCCTCTAGTCCTTTAGAAAAAGAGGATAGGGAAATTCTGCAATGGTTAGCTGATAGACGAGTTTTAATACTGTTAAATAAGGCAGACAGGCCTTCAGTTATAGAGGAAGATGAAATCCGAAGCCTAACAAACAACACCATCATTTGGACCTCTATGATGGAGGGCACTGGATTAGAAGAAGTAGAAGATTATATTTATAATATGGTTTATTCGGGTAGTGTAGGACCTAAAAATTCAGCCATGATTACAAACAACCGGCATAAGGAAGCCTTAATTCGTGGGCAAAACCATCTGGGAGAGGCTTTGAAGACTATGGATGCTTTTATGCCCTTAGACATAGTTACTATAGATATAAGGGATGCTTGGGAGGCCTTAGGTGAAATAACCGGAGAAAGCCTTACAGAAAATTTAGTTGATAAAATATTTATGGAATTCTGCTTAGGAAAGTAGGGGGAAAATGGAGTTTCAAGCAGGAAGATACGATATAATTGTAGTAGGAGCAGGCCATGCAGGATGTGAAGCAGCTTTGGCTTCAGCTAGACTGGGTATGAAAACCCTGGTGGTTGCTCTAAACTTAGAAGCAGTTGCACTTATGGCTTGTAACCCCTCTATTGGCGGCACTTCAAAAGGTCATCTTGTAAGAGAAGTGGATGCATTAGGGGGGGAAATGGGCTTAAATATAGATAAATCCTTTATCCAAATTCGAATGCTGAATACAGGCAAGGGGCCAGCAGTACATTCTCTTAGAGCTCAGGCAGATAAAATTCAATATCAAAGAGAAATGAAGCTGACCTTGGAAAACCAGGAAAATCTTACCCTAAGTCAAGGTGAAGTAGAAGAGATTCGTACTAGCGGAGGAAGAATAACTAGTGTTCGACTGGCTACTGGGGAAATATACGAATGTAATGCTGCTATAATTGCTTCTGGTGTATATTTGAAAAGCCGCATTATCATAGGAGAATACACTGCTGATAGCGGGCCAAACGGCCTGTTTCCGGCTAATAAATTGTCTGAAAACCTAATAGGTTTAGGCTTTCCTTTAAGACGATTTAAGACGGGCACACCTGCCCGGGTCAATAAGAAGTCCCTAGATTTTAGCAAAATGACTATTCAGCCTGGTGACACAAAAGATTATGCTTTTTCATTTTTGAATAAGCCAATTAATCGGGAGCAAGTTCCTTGTTGGTTGACTTATACTAATGATAATACCCACCAGATAATACGTGAAAATCTTCACCGATCTCCCCTCTATTCGGGAAATATAAAGGGTGTAGGTGCTCGTTATTGCCCTTCTATTGAAGATAAGGTAGTTCGTTTCCACGAGAAGAATAGTCATCAGATTTTTATCGAGCCTGAAGGGCTTCATACAAATGAAATGTATGTACAGGGATTGTCTTCCAGCCTACCTGTAGAGGTACAAAGGGCAGTTTATCGCACCATTCCTGGAATGGAAAATGTTGAGATTATGAGGCCTGCTTATGCCATAGAGTATGACTGTATAGATTCTACACAGTTAAAACTGTCACTTGAGTCCAAGGATATCCAAGGATTGTTTTTTGCCGGCCAGATTAATGGCAGTTCTGGATATGAGGAGGCTGCGGCCCAAGGCTTGATTGCTGGTATAAATGCTGTACAATTTATAAAGCAGGAAGAGCCACTTGTATTGGATAGGTCAGATGCCTATATAGGAGTATTAATCGATGATCTTGTAACAAAAGGTACACCTGAGCCTTATAGAATGATGACATCTCGGGCAGAATACCGATTGTTGCTGCGACAAGATAATGCGGATATGCGATTAACAGAAAAAGGACATAACATGGGGCTAACTGGTGATGTTCGATATAGCAATTTGATGAAAAAGGAAGAAGCAATTGATAAAGGTTTGAAAAGATTGCAGGAAATAATAATTCCGCCTACCAAGCAAACCAATGAGTATTTAGAGAGCATAGATTCCTCTGTATTACAGACAGGGATAGCCCTGTATGACCTTCTAAAACGTCCAGAATTAAAATACTCAGACATAGTTAGGATAAGCGCCCTTAATAAGGGTAATGAGGTGCAGAGTGAAGAAGAATCTCCTGAGGTACAGGAACAAATAGAGATTCATATTAAATACGAGGGTTATATAAAGAAACAACTAAACCAGGTAGAGCGATTTAAGAAGACCGAAAACTTGAGAATACCTAAAGATATGGATTACAGTCAGGTAACGGGATTGAAAACTGAATCTATGCAGAAGCTGCATAATACACAGCCTGAAAATATGGGTCAAGCTTCCCGAATCAGTGGCGTATCTCCTGCCGACATATCAGTTTTGATGGTGTTCCTGGAAAAGCGCAGACGGGAGAAAAAGAGTAATGTTTGATATGCAGTTCTTAATAGATGGATGCTCACAAATGGGAATTGAGCTTAATGAAAAACAACTATCCCTATTCAGTAGGTATCTAGAGCTGTTACTTGAGTGGAATCAAAAGTTTAACTTAACAGCCATTAAAGAGCCTAAGGAAATTATAGTTCAACACTTTTTAGATTCTATTTCCACTATTAAGCTAAATGAAATGGAAGACCAATTCAAGGCTTTAGATATGGGATCCGGCGCTGGTTTTCCTGGTATTCCTCTTAAGATTATGAAACCACAGCTAAGATTAAGCTTAGTGGATTCTGTTAAAAAAAAGGTTGGTTTCTTAAATGAAGTAATTGAGCAGTTGGGGCTGGAAGATACGGTTGCTATCCATGCCAGAGCAGAAGATTTAGCAAATATGGAAGAACAACGAGAAGCATATGACATAGTAGTTTCAAGGGCGGTAGCTGAGCTCCGGGTTTTAGCAGAATTTTGTTTACCCTTTATAAGAAAAGGCGGTTACTTTATATCTCATAAAGGACCAGGTGCAACAGAAGAGCTGGAGCTAGCTAACAAGGCTATCATATTATTAGGTGGAACATGGTTGAAGACTGTTGAAGCAGATATCCCTTTTTCAGAAAGAACTCACAAATTAATAGTCATCAAAAAAATTCACTTTACTCCAGTAAAATATCCACGAAGTCCAGGTAAACCGAAAAAAGAACCCTTATAGAGAAGAAAACCGCTAAGAAGTTAGCGGTTTTTGTTATTTAATAGGGAAAAATATAGAAGAAATAGGAAAAACGATGAAAAACCAAGTAATGCAACGTAAAAATAATGTAGAAGCAGGTAAGTAAATATAATACAGTAAAAAGAAGGAATATGATAAAATACAGCGAATTGTATCTATAACAGTTTGGAGGGATACTTATGCGAAAAATAATTAGTATAAACGGAAGCAATCCAAGAGAAGAAGACTACCAATCAAAGCGAATCGAAAATATCCCTATTCATAGGATTAAGCCTAATCCCTACCAACCAAGGAAAAGTTTTTCAGTAAACGGATTAGAGGAATTAGCTCAGTCCATTCGACAATATGGAGTAATTCAACCTATAGCTGTAAGGAAATCTACTCAAGATAGTTATGAGTTAATTGCAGGTGAAAGAAGGCTTCGTGCAGCAAAGCTTGCAGGCTTCGACTATATACCTGCTATCATAATGAACACATACGAGCAGGATTCTGCAATTATGGCCATGATTGAGCATCTACAGAGAGAAAATCTTCATTACCTGGAAGAAGCTAAAGGCTATGCCAGCCTGATTGAAGACCACGATTTTACACAAGAGGAGCTGGCTATAAAATTAGGTAAGAATCAATCCACAATAGCCAATAAGCTTAGAATATTAAAACTGTCCAATGAAATAAAGGATGTTTTAATCAGAGAAAAGCTTACTGAGCGTCATGCCAGGGCTCTATTGAAACTGCCTGATGATGAATCTAGGATGCAGGCAGTAAGACAGGTTATAGATAACAAATTAAATGTTAGAGATACAGAAGAAGTTGTAGATTATTTTATACAAGAAGCAACAAAAAAACAAAAAAAATCAGTAATAAAATGGAAGATACATTAAAAAAGACACAAAACAAGATCTTCAAACGTACTAAGGATATAAGAATTTTCATTAATACGATAAAGAATGCAGTTAATTTGTTAAAGACCTACGGTATGGCGGTACAATACTACCAAAATGATAAAGGGGACAATATTGAAATTGTAATTACAATACCAAAGAGCTAATACAAAGTAAATATAAACAGCCCAACCAGTAAACTATATAAGAATTACAGTAAAATTATCTCCATTAAAATGTTGATGTTTATATAAAATCAAATAATGTCACTTTTGAGTAAGATCAAATAGGAGACATTATTTAGTTTCTCATTTTTTACTTAATCTTCATTTTCATATCTAAATAATAAAATTATAATATTATTTAGATATAACTATCCATACAATATAATACTTGCAAATAATAGAAAATCACAGCAGAATCATTTCATTATCGTAACAAAGAGGAGATTATTTAATAAAAATATCCGAATAACTGTTAATAGTAATACATATACACTATATTTCACCACAAAGTATAACTTAGGCCTTTCATGAAATGACTATATCCACTATAATAGAAGTAACACAAAAAAAGGGGTGCGATATATGTCCAGTATAATTGCCATTGCCAATCAGAAGGGCGGTGTTGGCAAAACAACAACAAATGTAAATTTAAGTGCATGTTTAGCTGCACTTGGTAAGAAGGTTCTAACAATTGATATCGATCCACAGGGTAATACAACAAGTGGCCTAGGAGTTGATAAAAACAAGGTGGATAAATCCATCTATGATGTAATCATTAATGGTGTACCTGCGAAGGACACAATCATACATACTGATTATGATAACTTGGATATTATCGTGTCTAAAATAGAGCTAGCCGGAGCTGAAATAGAGTTAGTTCCAATGATGGCTAGAGAAACCATATTAAAGCGAGCTTTAGAAGATATTAGAGATGATTATGATTATATTTTTATCGATTGTCCACCTTCTCTTGGGTTAATAACCATTAACTCGCTTACGGCAGCCGACAAGCTTCTTGTACCAATACAATGTGAATATTATGCATTGGAAGGGCTGACTCAATTACTCAGCACATTTGATTTAGTTAGAAAGAACCTTAACCCTAAGCTGGAAATTGTAGGCGTAGTACTTACAATGTTTGATTCCAGAACTAACTTGGCCATACAAGTAGTTGATGAGGTAAAGCGACATTTTAGGAATAAGGTGTATACAACTATCATCCCTAGAAATGTTAGGCTTGGAGAAGCGCCAAGTCATGGTATGCCTGTTATCGCCTATGATCCTAAGTGTGCAGGTGCAGAGGCGTACATGGATTTAGCACAAGAAATTATAGACAATGAGGAGGAAGATGACGATTGGCTAATGTAAAAAAGGGCTTAGGCAGGGGCTTAGATGCTTTATTTGAAAGCTATAAAGATGAATCAGACCAGGCTAATGACGATCACTCAAAAGTACAGGAAATATCAATAACTAGTATAGACCCAAATCCTAATCAAGCAAGATCAAAGTTTGATGATGAAAAGATTAAGGAATTAGCTGATTCCATACGGATTCATGGAGTAGTACAACCCATAATTGTCACCTCTAAAGGAAACCGATATCAAATTGTTGCTGGAGAACGCAGATGGCGTGCTTCTAGGGTAGCTAATAGAGATACAATCCCTGCAATAGTCGTGGAAATTGATGAGAAGCAATCCATTGAGATAGGCTTAATTGAAAATCTTCAAAGAGAAGATTTAAATCCTATAGAAGAAGCAAAGGGTGTACAGGTTTTGGTTGACAGACTGAAGCTTACACAAGAAGATGCTGCCAAACGCTTAGGAAAGAGCCGGCCTGCAGTAGCAAACGCTTTACGTCTCTTACAGCTTTCGGAAAAGATACAAAATCTCCTAACAGAAAACAAATTATCTGCTGGTCATGCCAGGGCTTTATTGGCTTTGTCTGATGATTCATTGAGAGAAGCAATAGCCAATACAATAGTAGAAAAGGATCTAAGTGTAAGAGAAACAGAGAGCTTGATTCAGAATTTAAACAAGAAAGAAAAGAAAAATAGAGTCAAAGAAAAGCCAAGTTATATTATAGAAATAGAATCAGAGCTTGAAGAGTCTTTAGGAACCAGAGTTCAAATCAAACCTGGGGCTAAGAAGGGTATTATAGAGATCGAATATTACAGCAATGAGGACTTGGAAAGAATCATGGAGAGAGTAAATAAGTAAGATATATTTAGTATAGCTAGAGGTGTTCAAAGTTATTTTGATTTAATAGAAAATGTTTCACGTGAAACAATTTAGCACAATGTTTCACGTGAAACATTTTTTCATCTTCCTTTAACAAAGTTTGAAAATATATTAGAGCTTAGGAAAAAGTCTGCGAATTTTGATCCGTCTAAAAATTCTTTAATTAGATCTACAGGTGCTAGCACTAGTACTATGGGAACTATAGCAAAAACCAGATAAACCATAAAGACTCCTCGAATTATGCCGAATCCACCGCCAGCCAAACTGTCACATTTCTTCAACACAGGTAATTCTACAACAGTCTTTCCAATAGAAATTATCACAGTAAAAGCTATTTTAATCATTATAAATAAAATTAAAAAGCTAAATATATTGACCACCGTAATAGCCATTGCAGAATCAAAATACTCACCTAGTGTTTGTACCCCTTCTAAACTCTGTGAAAAGTCATTTAACAAAATTCTGCTAAAAGGGTTAGGGAGTTGTATCTTTTCTAAAATATCAGTGAGCTTGTCCACAGTAACGCTGCTGAGCTTCATCATCCGTTCTTCCACTGTAGGTATCTGTGCGCTGCCTTCTGTATAGAGTGTGACAGCGTTTAATAGCTTAGGAAACCTCTCCAATAATGTATTGGTTAGTGTAGGATACAAAAACAAAGATAATAGCCAGGATAGAAAAAAACTTACAGTGTGTAAGGCAGAAAGAATTAGCCCATTATACATACCAAATATTATACTTACGCTCATAATCAAAAATATTATTATATCTACTATATTCATTTAGTAATGTCCTCCTGTTTCTCGCTTGTGTACAATTGTAGGATATTTTCTTTTGTTCTTACAAACAAAGTTCCTAGTCGCTGGGTGTCAAATGTAAACCAATGCACCGGCTCCTTTAGCTTCTGCTTACTAGTAATCTTTCCTTGTTTATTTAGTACAACAATACTATGATCAGATTCTAAAGCAATATATCCCTTTTTAAAAGCTTTTAAATTAGAAAGATACTTTGGAAATATTTTAACATCATATTCTTTATCATTGACAATTATAGTATTGCCAAGTTCATCCCCAATTCTGTTTTTTTCAGGGAAGTAGAGAAACAAGCTTTCACTGCTAAAATCTACTTCGTATTGCCCTTCAGAATCATGGGGCAGAGACCAAATTAGTTCTCCTTCCATATTGTAACACAATACATCCTTGATTCCTATTAAAACTACTGAGTTTTTCAATCGGTATATATTGTATATTAACTGGTTGTCCAACGACAGAACACCATACAACTCATCTTGATTTACATAATGGAAAATCCGTGACATAGGGACTGGAGAATTTATGCTCATAGTTAATAGAGATAGTTCCTTGTTGTAAGAATCTGCAGCTATATACTGCATGTCGCCCGTTCCATCCAAGGAAATTAAAAAGTCGCTATTGTTAGCAAGAATGTATGGCTGCGCTACTTCATTCTCGTCTAAACGCAATACTAACAGGAAGTCAGAAAATTCTTTCAAATCCCAGATGGTAAAATCATCATTCTCGTATACTAAGGTAAATGGCACAGTTTCCGTATTATAAATCCGATTATTTGCCGTAACAATATAATTATCAGTATGGGCTGTAATATGGACCTGATTGTTTTCTGCTATAAGGTCATCTTGACTAAATGGTGGATCCATACTAGTTTCATCCCAATAGTAAAACCGTGATGGGGAACCACATACTATCCAACCATCACTAAAAAAGTGTAGATCCTCTTGTCCGCTAATTTTAATAGGATCTGCTGATACAACTGGATATATCTCGGATTGATTATGCAAAGTTGAAATGAGGAGATAAACGGCAGCTATGGCTATAATAAGCATCGTTGTAAGAATTAATTTTGTTTTTCTATGCATGACTGTTTTCCTCATCCTTTTTCTCTAAATTAGATATCTTTATAAATTCGATATTAATCAGCAAATTCCTGCCTGGATCATTAATACCTCCAAGGAAGTACATCTTTGAAATAATGGGTACAGGGGTCACAAGCCCTGGCAGTCATAAGTGGACGATTCCTGTACATAAAATAGGAGTAAGCAGGCAAAATAATAGGAAATGCAGGCTAATTAGGAGGTATGTATGGAGAGGAATCACGACGAAATATCTATAGACGTAAATCAAGCACATGCTTTAACCCTCTTCAGCAGAGGTTTTGAAAAACTGTTTAGTCAATTATTTACTGGTCACTATCATGACGTAGTTATACTATGTATCGGCACGGATAGATCTACAGGCGATTGCCTAGGTCCATTAGTGGGGCATAAGCTTAAGTTAATTCCCTACAATAAGATTACTATATATGGCACTTTGGACCATACGGTTCATGCTAAAAACCTGGCAAATGTAATACAAGATATAGAAGTTAATCATACAAAGCTTTTCATCATTGCTATTGATGCCTGCTTGGGCAAGGCTGAAAGGGTAGGTAAAATATGCATGGGAGAGGGCCCTTTGCGTCCTGGTGCAGGGGTAAATAAGTCTTTACCAGAGGTAGGCCATATGCATATAATTGGTGTAGTTAATATGAGTGGTTTCATGGAGTACCTGGTTTTACAAAATACCAGATTAAATTTGGTAATGAGAATGGCTGATACAATTAGCAGTGGAATTCATTTTATTATATGGAAATACGTAAAGGACGGCAGCATAAAAGCTTTGCCAAAACAAAAGCCATACATTGGTGTTTTAACAAAGCTTGAAGGAAATAATGAGGAAGGATTAAGCGGAAACTAGTAATCAAACAGGGGGCTGTAGACTCGGTTCTCTATCATATAAATAATTTGTTCGGGAGTTTTGTCCCTGGCTTGTATCAACAATATTCCTGTATTTACTTCAGTGGTACTGGACATAAAGCTATTGTTCAATGAGCTGTGTAAACTATGCTGACCTAAGGCATTATTATCTTGGTATATGTATGCCGACACCCATGCATCCATTTCATCTGCAAATACTGTGTGGTACCCGTTCTCTTCAAGTATCTGCTTAAGTGGTTCTAAACCTCTTTCCAAGGCAATGGTTTTCAAAAAAACACCTCCCATAACATACTATTGATATTATGCCGGGTAGGTGTTTCTTTTATACTTATTTTCAAGACTGATTAAAAAGCTTGTTCAATGGCTTTCTTCTCTTCATCAGACAGGGGATAGCTAGACTGCATAGCTTTTATGGGCTTTGCAAAGGTGGTTGAGGCGTTGCGTCCGTAGAGGCTGGTTAAAACAAAACCATCTCCGTTTTCATCTAAAAGGGCCAGAGAAAAGCTTTGATCGCTTCCCATACCATCAAAGGCATTGTATCGAACAACCCCAACATTTTGTATACTTCGTCTTAACCGTCTGTTCAATGCTAAGTATGACTCATCAAGCTCTTTTATCCGATTCATACCTGCATCCAAAGCATCAAGATGTTTGTAGAGCATGATCTCCAGATTTTTGTTATCTGCGCCTCTCATTAGGCGTTTATATTTACGCATTATCTTAGTAGTTCGGATAATGTTGTATGCTAGCAATATAAAGGAGATTATAGACAGGATAGCTGCAGCTAATGTTATCTCAGGGCTGTAATTACGTAAGAAATTTAGCAGTTGCTCCATTGAATTCTCCTCCTTTTAGGTATTTCCAAATACGCGCATGGATAATGGTTTAATTAGCAATGTTATTGGTGTCTTCATGGGTGATTCTCCATCTACATTGACTGCAAGAGGCTCTTTAGACGAAATCTGAACCTCTTTACATTGATAGCTTGTTACATAGGGTAAGCTGAGATGGTCTCCTTTTATAAACTTCATTAATAAAAATGGTATTTTATATCGTGGCACCGGACTGATCATGATAACGTCCAATAGGCCATCTGTAACAGAGCCCTTAGGATTGATCATCATACCTCCACCGTAACATATGCCATTACAAACAGCAGCCAAAAAAACCTTTGCTGCTTTCTTCTCACCGTCTATTAATAATTCAACATCCTTTGGTTTGTAAGTGAGAAATTTCAAAAATACCGATATCAAATATGCTCCCTTACCCTTTATAAAACGCTTAATCTTATGAAGGTCCTGTATAATTTCTGCGTCAAAACCAACGCTTGCAATATTAAGAAAAACCCTGCCGTTAAAAGCGACGAGATCCACGTTTTGTGCTGTGTTTTCAGCAATGATTTTCAGGGCATTTTCCACTTGGGAAAATTCAACAGGTATTTTCATTGCTCTGGCAAAGTCATTACCTTTGCCCAAAGGTAAGATGCCCAAGGGAATATCCGTGTCCATCAAGCCATTGCTTACCTCTAAGACAGTTCCATCACCACCAACTGCTACTACAGCAGAGTAAGCAGAGCAATGCTCCTTCACAATACGTGTAGCATCTCTAGGCCCTAAGGTTTCCATGATGGTACATTGTATTCCTCTTTGATGACAAAAGTTTCTTATGACTGGAATGGCATCCTTAGTTTTCCCTTTTCCAGCAATAGGGTTTATTATAAATAGTAATTTCATAGATATGATGTCCCCCTGGCTTACCTGAATAAGTAGCCTCTATTTCTTCTTCTCTTTTTTCTACGGAATATCAGTATAAGTATAAGTAGTAAAACTAAAATTCCGATGAAGATAATCTCTACTGCTATTTCATATCCTCCGATGTTGACTGAAGTAATGAGCTCTTCACCTTTATTATCTGAGCTCGATTTATTTTCGAGTGGCTCTGTCTCTGTTGGAGCAGGAGTAGGTTCTGGGGTAGGAGGAGGCTCTATTGAATGTATTTCTTCTTCCATCCACATCATAAATAAGGCATTATTCATAACATTGTTCTTAGCAGAATCCAAATAAGCATGCATATCAGCATCGGAAGCCTGGCTAGACTTCATATATGCATACTTATCGTATATAATTCGATTCCTGAAGCTTTCCTCGAACTGACCAAAAATAAATTGTTCATCTAATCGGTCAAAGAGAGTAATTGCCTCACTATGTTGGTACAAACCTTGATGGGAAATAGCTTGTAAATATATAAGCTCATTTTTCCATGGAGTCTCAGTATTAGTCGTCAAGTATTCATCAATTAGCTTGATGGCTTTGTCATAAGACTTATTGGTAAAGGCTTCAACTATATTTTCGATTAAGCGATCATTGCCGGCTTGTGTATTTAAGTATTCACCTGCTATCTGATCCAGGGATTGATAATAGACTTTGATAGGTGATTGAGGGTAACCATTGTTGTATTGCCAGGTTAACCGGCCTTTTCCGTCATAATCATGGGGAAGTAAAGGTGAATTTGGGTAAAACATATATGGCATAGCATTACCGAAGTCCAAAGTAAATCGTATATTTAGAGGCGTATTAGACCATGCCTTTAAATATTCAAAGGAAAGGAAAGCCATATGGCTTCCACTATCATCCATTTGGTTTTCAGTCTCGTAGGAGAACTCAATTAACTTGTGCTCTCCTGGCTCAATATCTAACCTCCAGGTCAACCAATTTCTAGGCTGATCACCTATAGAGCTGTCGTCTGCAGGCCTGTTTCTACGTGAAGTAAGCCGTTGTTGAACTCCGTCCATATAAACTACTATATCATTCACTGGGATTGAGCTCTCTGATAAGTGCGAAGGTATGCCAATTGTGAATCTGGACAGGGCTTCTTCACCGGTATTCTTCAATATCAATTTTGCATTGGTTTTTGTAAGATTGGATTCAACCCTATGGTAAGATTCATAGGATACAACTTGAATAGTGCTGTCTTCAAATAACCTGACATTAGAATTTACCCTTGATAATGGAGAAATCATGGCATGTGCGGATAAGGGTGCAGCCAAGATAATTAAAGATAGTAACAGCATGCAAAATTTTTTCAAAATCCAACCTACCTTTCGCTTAATAGCGCCTTTGAGTGACTAACTATGTTGATATATAAAACACTAGTACAAGCATTAATAATATAAACTAAATTTTATCATATTCAAATAGAAAGAACAAGATTAGCGCAGACTATATTGTTACCAAACAAGCCTATTTCTGACTGCTTACGGCCTTGCAGGGGAAATATGACAATAAGCGACCTATACTGCTCCCATTTTAACAGTATATTTGTCAGGATATAACGAATGTTACAATATGGTGCCGATTGAAAATAATGGGAAATAATTCGGGAAATGTAGGCATTTAGCAAGTTACAATCGAATACTAAAATAGCCCATAAAGCCTTTAAATCTAGGGAGGAGTTATTTTGAAAAAATCACCTGTTTCAACCATGTTACTTATTCGGGTCTGCCTGCTGCTTTTCTGTACAGTTCTTGCTTTGCAGACAGATGCACGAGGATATTTTCCCATGAGTGTTATTCTACTAAGCTATGGATTATATCAAATTATAGTGCTAGGCATGTACTGGTTTCTTATGAAAATTTCAGCAGCCTGTATCCTGCTCTCTACAGCTGACATGCTGATAACCCAGATATTTATTCTTATTAGTGGAGGATTGGACAGCCCTTTTCTGATATGCTTATGTATACCTGTGTTTACTATGCATTTTCTTTACGGAGTCAGAGGTCTGATTGGAGGAACTGTTGGAGTTCTAGTAGGTTTTTCTGCAATGATACCTGCTATAACAAATATGCCAGATGCCATACTAAATATATGGGACATGCTCATGATCAATGGAATTGGATTGATTCTATTCTATGTCATTCCTTATACATTGCTAAGCCGAGGAGTAAAGAACACAGATCAACTACAAAACTTACAAAAAGAGCATTGCGAATTGGATAAGATGAATCATAAGCTGTTAGCCTTGTTTGAAATGGCTGGACGTTTTCGATTGGATAAGGGTATTACTCAGAATATGAATAGGTTCTTTCCTTTTTGTAGCGAATTATTTTCTTCAGAAGGGGTGTGTATATTCTTAATTCGCAGCGGGGAAGTAGAAATATTTGGAACACCCCCTACTGCTGAGGAAAAAGAGGGCATTTACCAAATGATTCTAGAACAAAGGAATAAAAGTACTAAAGAATCAAAAAATGATTTTGTTTTTCGTGAAAAAGCGCTGGTTATTCCTCTTATTCGTGGTAATCGAACTGATGGAATTCTATATTTTAGCTATTGGAATAAACGTGAGATAACCAATGGAGACGCTGTTATGTTCACTATGATCGCTAATATGTTGTGCACATATCTGGAAAACCTTGATTATCTGGAAGTCATAAAAACCCAATCCCTATCAAATACCAGTATTTTATTAAACCACTTGGACTCGGGTAAGCCTGTTAAAGGCATTTTAGACAAACGTATTATTTCTCAGGAACTAGTCAGCCAGGAGGTATAATAACACCATTTATTAAAAACCATATAATGACAATAAAACATTGTTATAAAAAAAAGCATGAAATGAGCTTTATTAATAAATACTAATACCATCACAATGAAAAGGAGGAAAAACAATGTGGTGGGATCCATGGAACGGCTTTGGCAATAGCTCATTTTTACCTTTTGGTATAATTCGACCTGATGGTGACGAAAACAACACAAAAAATAGCAATGACTCCTATCATGTGTATGTTAACGGAGATTATGTATGAGATAAGGAACTGATTAGTCAAGGAGAAGAAGGTACATCAGTCATCCATGATTATTTACAGTCCAGAGGATTTCAAGATTTTGGAGTAAAGCTCGAGGGTGATAGAATTGATGTTGAATCAGAAGAGCCACACCAGTCTGATGATATGAAGAGACATTTAGCTGTTTATTTGAGTATCAGGTAAGCATAGGAGTAATGCTAGATGAATATAATTAACCAGCTACAGCTATAGTGCTGTAGCTTTTTCATCGTGAAACAGCTTAGGCATTGCCTGAAAATGCTACTTCTTCCTAATTCACTGCATTAGGACAGTACAGTAACAGTCAAACTATTAGTATTAGTTAAGAGAAAATGAGGGAAGGAAAGAGGGCTGTAGTGTAGAATATAATTATTTAAGTAAGCTTTGAACAGGTGAATTACTGCCATAGTAGAAGTTACAATAAAATAAAGGGGTTCTGTGGATGGACTTTCATGAAATACAAAGCTTGTCGGAAAGGTTAAAAGCAAATGTACAGAAAGTAATCGTAGGTAAGTCAGAGGTTATTGATCACTTGATGATTGCCTTAATTGTATCGGGTCACATCCTTCTGGAAGATGTTCCAGGTACAGGAAAGACTTTACTGGCCAAGTCTGTAGCCCGGTCCTTGAATATGGAGTTTAAGAGAATTCAATTCACACCAGACCTGCTTCCAACAGATATCAGCGGCCTAAACTATTACAATCAAAAAGCTGAGGAATTTGTCTTTCGGCCAGGTCCGGTATTTAGCAATATTTTGTTGGCGGATGAAATTAATCGTGCAACACCTAGAACTCAGTCTAGTCTTTTAGAATGTATGGAAGAGTATCAGGTGACCATAGATGGAGAGACCAGGCCCCTGGATAGACCATTTTTGGTAATCGCAACCCAAAATCCCGTAGAAATCCAAGGTACCTTTCCATTGCCAGAAGCTCAATTGGATCGCTTTTTGCTAAAGATGAAAATGGGTTATCCATCTACCGAGGAGGGTATGGAAGTCTTAAAACGATTTAAGGGGAATCAGCCATTAGAGGAAATTGAGCCCGTTGCCTCTAAGGCGGAGATTTTGCAAGCTCAACGAAGCTACTCCAATACCTATGTTAGTGACGATATTATACAATATATCATGGATATAGTAGAAAGAACGCGAAAGCATACGGATGTTGTTTTAGGTGTCAGCCCTCGTGGCAGCCAAGCATTACTCAAATGCATTCAAGCACATGCCATTCTTAAAGGGCGCTCCTATGTAACTCCCGATGATGTGAAAGCCATGGTTAAGCCTACCTTAGGCCATCGTATAATTTTGAAGAATACTTCAAGGCTGAAGGAAAATTACAACGAACAAATTTTAGATCAGATTGTCCGGGATACTCCGGTTCCCTCTGAAGAGAATCTGATGAAAAGAGGAATGGATTTATAATGTCCCTGTCCTGGTTCATATTTATAATTGTAGTTATTATTATATTACAGTCTCAAATATACAGGAAGTGGGGTCTTTCTGGCCTTAGCTATACTCGCTCCTTTAATATGCCGGCTGTTTTTGAAGGTGAAGAGGTGGAAATGGTAGAGCGGATACAGAATCGAAAGCTGCTGCCTATTCCGTGGCTCCGTATAGAGGCTAAGATGAGTCCTTATTTAAAGTTTACCCAACAGTCCGATATGACTATTAAGCATGATGAATTTCATAAGAGTTTTTTCAGCTTAATGCCATTTACGGGTATTACTCGAAGACATAAGATTTATTGTTTAAAGCGAGGCTTTTATCAGTTGTCTACAGCTGCTATGACCTGTGGTGACGCCTTTGGAGCCCAGGAATTGTATCGGGATTTTCATGTAGATTCCGACATTTTGGTCTATCCTAAGCTTTTACCTCTTGAGGACATCCCCTTTCCATCCCATAGCTGGATGGGAGAGGTCACCGTCCGTAGATGGATATTAGAAGACCCTTTCTTAATTTCTGGGGTACGGGAATACAAATACGGCGATCCTTTAAATCGGATTAACTGGAAAGCATCCGCCCGAACAGGGGAGTTTCAAGTATTTCAATTGGACCATACTGCCGATCCTAAAATATTGATACTTCTTAACATTGACTTAAGTGATTCTATGTGGGGTGCTGTTACTGATTTGGATCTCATAGAACGAGGAATTTGCTACAGCGCCACTATTGCACAAAATGCAATCGAAAATGGAATTCCTGTTGGTTTTGGAAGCAATGCCTATGAAATAGATAAGAAAGAACAAGCTATTTATGTTGAACCACGACCAGGGCAAGAGCAGCTGAACTATATATTTGAAGTACTGGCCAAAATGGTAGTAGCCAGAAGCTGTACATTCTTTACATATTTAGAAGATGTACTGGAACATGATAGCAGCCCGATGGATATTCTCCTATTAACGCCCTATGTAGGGGATCGTATGGAGCAGCAAATCCAAAGGCTTCGTGGGAAAGGTCATTCTGTAGACCTTATCATACTGGAGCCTGAGTCCCAAAGTGAGGTGGCTGTATGAAGAATAAGCTTCATGTATTTCTTACTCCCATATTAGCCCTTTGGATGGATACATCTATATTATTTCCAATCGCTCTTTCATTATATTTATATGCTTTTACATCCTTGCCATTTGTTTTCTTTGGCGGGTTATTAGCAGCTGCTTACCTTATTGGAACAGTTGTAAGAAAGTTGCTCATCCAGCGTAATAGGATCGTTTCTTTACTCTTAGCACTATTTATAAGCGTAGCTTTTGCCATTCTATCAATGCTTCTCTTCACTGAACTTAATACTTTATCTGCAGTATTATACGGTTTACTTATAACTGTGTCAGGAGGCAGAGGAGTTTTTGCAGCTGAGCGGCCTCTTATTAGCTCTTTTCCCAAGCTTTATTGCTATTCATCCTTAGTGCTTTATTTTATATTCTATTATATGTATGGAAAAATTGTAGCTGCTCAAAGCTTCCAGCATTATCTCCTTATAGCAGGTTTAATCACAATACCTACTATTTTTCTCTTAACCAATTCCGAATTGATTAATGAAGCATCTCGAGAAGAATTGAAGGATTCTACCTCCATGCCTATGGTACGTAAGAACAACAGAATCCTTATAACTATAACCATTGTGATTGGCTTAATAATTGCTGGCTTTGACAAAATAAAAGATGGCTTTTTATACGTCCTAAAGGTAATTGCCCGTTTTATTATGTATGTACTTCAAAAATTGATGGAATTAAGGCAATCCACTGGTGGAGGACAGGGAGGCCCATCCGGAGATGGTGCTCTTGAGCTGCCGCCGGCAGAAGCAAGGCCCTCATCACCTTTCTGGGATGCAGTGGTGCAGATTATAGGAACCATATTTCTGATAGCCCTACTCTTGTTCGCTATTTACTTTTTCACTAAGCAATTAATTAAGCTATGGCGTTTTATTATCGCACAAATTAAGAAGCTAATGGAAAGTGGTCGTTGGTCAGGTGGACCATCAGATGGATATGATGATGAAAAGGAAAGCCTTCTGGATTGGAAGAGCATTAGACAAAATTATGCTGACTCTCTTCGTAACTGGTGGGAAGGAATTCGAAGCTCGGAGCCCAAGTGGAGCCAATTAACAGATAACCGACAAAGGGTAAGATTTCTATACAGACAGTTGATTTTGCAGGCCATTGACTCTGGTTTCCGTTTCAGCAGTTACCGTACGCCAAAGGAAACCATACATGAGCTGGTTGATCTAGATAAGTTGAATCAAGATACAGCAGCACTAATGGAAAATCTATATGGAGAGGCCAGGTACGGGGAAGATCCCATTAAGGACGCACAGGTAGATAAACTTAGAAACGATATCTTAAATAAAAAGGAAATTAGTAGGGAAAGCCAATGAGGTATGCCATAAAACAGAAAGTTTTTTCTTTTGGTGACAAATTTACCATCCGTGATGAAAATGGATATGACTGTTATCAGGTTAAGGGAAAGGTGTTTTCTTTCGGAGACAAGCTTCGTATTTATGATATGAATGGCAATGAGCTAATCTATATTGAGCAGAAGCTACTTCGCTTTCTACCGGAGTACAGTATCTACTATATGGGCCAGCTTTATGCTACTGTAAAAAAGGAATTTACCTTATTGCGCCCGAGATTTCAGATATTTGGAGTTCATGCTGATTATCGTGCTGAAGGTAATGTTTGGGCTATGGACTTTTCTGTTCTTCGAAATGGGCTGCCAGTGGCTCAGGTTTCCAAACGCTGGTTTTCATGGTCTGATACCTATGGGGTAGACGTTTCAGATGAGGAGGATCCGGTATTCATGCTCGCTCTGGTTATTGTCATAGACCAAGTACTCCATGACAACAACCATAACAACAGCTGATAGATCTCTTAAAGGAACCATTTACACTGCATTATCTTGGTAAGGCTCCAGATGGGCGGTAATTTGCGCATTCTCATCTATATCCTGCCGAATTTGATCCTCAATTTTATGAATTAGTTGATGGGATTCCTCTACACTTAAATCCGGTTTGGTCATAATGTGCATATCAATAAAAAGGGCACTCTTGCTTCCTCGGCTTCGTATGGAATGGGTGTCCTTTACTTCATCGAAGCTCATGGTGATTTTCTTGATCCTTTCTTCTTGAATAACAGCCTTATCTACCAAAATATCTCGATTCATTACAAAAATTTCATAGGCGGCATGGAAAATAAACCCGGCGACTACCAGGGAGACCAGGGGATCAAGCATCGGAGGGAGCCCCAGCATAATCCCCGTCAAGGTAACTAAAACTCCCAGAGAGATAAAGACATCACTTCGTGTATGAAGTGAGTCAGATATAAGAATCTGGCTGTTTAGCTCCACACCTTTCTTATATTCCAGTCTACTTACAAAAATATTAATCACTAAAGTAACTACCAGAGCAATTAGGCTTTCTATGGTTACTTTAGGGGCCACCGGGTTGATAAATTTTTGCACCGATTCAATTATAACGTTAAATCCGAGCAAAAAGAGGACGCCAGAAATCAGCAGGCCCGCCAGAGTCTCGAATTTCCTGTGACCATAGGGATGATCGTCATCCACTGGACGTGAAGCCAACTGGATTCCAATCAGGCCTACTATATTAGAAGCACCGTCAGTAAGGGAGTGATATCCATCAGCAGTCAAGCTGCTACTGTGGATAAAGAGGGCCCCTACAACAATTTTAACGGCAGCAACGGCTAGATTGAGAAATAAAATGATCCATAGAATACGTTTTACTTGAGAAAAGACTTTCATACCTACTTCTCCTTATCAATTAATAATAGATTAGATTATATAATACTCCTTATGAATAAGAAAATCAACGTATTTATAAGCAAAGTATGTACCTATTTTATTATTACTATAGATTAAAACCATTCTCAATTGATAATTCGTTTTAATTATCTGATTGCAATTCAAGCAATGTTTGGTATAATTAGAATGATTCACCTAACTCAATTTGATAGCTGGGAGCGTGTAATATGGCAAAGTATACAAAACAGGATATTCTAAGGATATGTGAAGAGCAACAGGTTCAATTTGTTCGTTTACAATTTACTGATATCTTCGGTACTTTAAAAAATGTAGCAATTACAGTCAAGCAATTGGGCAGAGCTCTAGACAACGAAATCATGTTTGATGGCTCGTCCATCGAAGGCTTTGTACGTATAGAGGAATCCGATATGATTCTTTATCCCGACCCCAGTTCCTTTGTTATATATCCCTGGACGAAAGAGGAAGGACATGTAGCCAGGTTAATATGCGATGTTTACAATTCCGATGGCACTCCATTTGCGGGTTGTCCCCGAAACACATTAAAACGGGTATTAAAGGAAGCTGAGGAAATGGGCTATACCATGCAGGTCGGTCCTGAAGCCGAGTTTTTCTTGTTCCATACTGATTCTGAGGGCAAGTCCACCATGACTACCCACGACCAGGCCGGTTATTTTGATCTTGGCCCTGTTGATAGAGGTGAAGGTGCCCGAAGAGAGATGTGCCTGGTTTTAGAGGAAATGGGCTTTGAAATTGAAGCCTCGCATCATGAAACAGCCCCGGGGCAGCATGAAATTGATTTTAAATACAACGATGCTTTAACCACTGCCGACAATGTTATGACCTTTAAAATGGTAGTTCGGTATATCGCCAAACAACATGGCCTTCATGCCACGTTTATGCCCAAACCTATTTATGAGGTGGCAGGTTCCGGTATGCATCTAAACCAATCTTTGTTTAAAAACGGTGAAAATGTTTTTTATGAACCCGATGGTGAGCTTCAGCTCAGCCGGGAAGCCTATAATTATATGGGCGGCTTATTAATGCATGCACCCGCCATCACTGCTATTACCAATCCTCTTGTTAACTCCTATAAGCGACTGGTAGCAGGTTATGAAGCCCCGGTATATATAGCCTGGTCTGCACAAAACCGCAGTCCATTAATCCGTATTCCATCTAAAAGAGGCAGTGCAACCAGGATAGAGCTTAGAAGTCCTGATCCCTCATGTAACCCATACCTGGCATTAGCGGTAACCTTGAAAGCAGGTTTGGAAGGTATTCGCAATCAGATTGCACCTCCACCGCCAGTTAATCGGAATATCTATGAAATGACTGCCGAAGAAAGAGATAATCATTGCATCAGATGCCTGCCTAATAATCTTCACAGTGCACTTGAGGCCTTGAGCAAAGACTCAGTAATTCAAGAAACCTTGTCGGAACACACATATAATAGATTCCGCGAAGCCAAGCTAATTGAATGGAATGATTATAAAATGCAGGTTCATCAATGGGAATTAGATCAATATTTGAATAAGTTCTAGTGATAGGAGTTGGAGCTGATGAGGCCGATAATTGGAATTACCTGCGATTATGATTGGGAAGCACGCAATTTTCTATTACCATCAGGTTATGTGGAAGGTGTTTGCCAGGCAGGCGGATTCCCCCTGCTAATACCCCCTACATCTGCTAACGCTACAGAGAAGGGTATTTCAGTTATTATTTCTCAGATACAAGGTCTATTGTTGACAGGGGGTCAAGATGTACATCCCCGATACTTTGGAGAAGAGCCTCATGCAGCCATTGGGAGAGTTAATCCTCCCAGGGATGATTTGGAATTGCCAATATGTCAGGCAGCTGTAGAAGTAAATATGCCGGTGTTGGGTATTTGCAGGGGAGCACAGCTGATGAACATTGCTCTTGGTGGAGATGTTTATCAAGACTTGAGTACTCAGTATAAAGATGGGGA
>CAYFSR010000004.1:44866-46130 GCA_964345785.1 uncultured Eubacteriales bacterium
TGCCATGGCCCCTCCGCTCCCAAATGGGCTCCTTTTCACCATGTAAGTATAAAAGAAGAATCGCGTCTGCATCAGATATTGGGCACTCATCAAATAGACACTAACAGCTTTCACCACCAGGCTGTTCGAACTCTTGCCTCTAGCATGGAGGCTGTGGCATGGGCTGCTGATGGAGTAATTGAAGCAACTGAGTCTAAAAGCCATACCTTTTTAATAGGGGTACAATGGCACCCGGAGCGGATGCTGGAGGATCCTCATATGATCCGACTGTTTGAAGCTTTTGTTGAAGCAGCCGGAGCATACAAAATCTGAAAGGAGCTTCTTATGGATTACAAAATTGATGTCCGAGGCATGAAAGCTAACCAATCATGGCCCCTCATACAAAAGACCATGAATGAAATGGGCTTTAGCTCCATAATTACTGTAACGGATAGCTTGGATAGGGCTAGAGAAATCCAAAACATGGCCCAGGAAAGTAAGATAAATTCCTTCTTGGAGGAATCCAGTGGTGAATACTTAATTCATTTTAGCCAAACTGTATTACAGGATGGAGAAAAGAATAGCTTGCCAAATATTTCAGTTGTAGTAATTAGCGGTTGTACTATAGGGCGAGGTGAGCAGGAGCTAGGAAAGGCCCTTATGAAAAGCTATTTTTACCATTTGAGGCAGTGTAAGCCATGCCCAAAAAGTATTATCTTTATCAATGGCGGCGTCGCCTTGACTGTAGAAGATTCAGAGGTGTTGAAGGATCTTCGTACTTTAGCAGAAAAGGGAGTGGAGATATTTTCTTCCGATACCTGCTTAAACTTCTACGGGCTAAGCAGCAGCCTGGCAGTAGGTAGGGCTATAAGCATGAAAGAAATAGTACGACGCATGAATAGTGGAGAAAACACTATAGTGCTGTAACCAACTAACATTAGTTGATAATCTAAATACATGACTTATCATTATAATTAATTAAAAAGTTTTCTATGTATTAAAATGTATGTTAAAAAATAGATATACATTTAGAAGTAGAAAGGGTGTATAGTATGACAATCGAATATAACCCCGGAGATGTTATACAAACCAGAAAACCACATCCTTGTGGCAACGATCAATGGAAAGTTATCCGCATAGGAGCTGACTTTAAGATCAAATGCCTTAAATGCAGTCGTATTGTCATGCTAGATAGAGAGACATTTCTAAAAAGGGTAAAGAAAGTTATAGAGAAAGCTGACACAGCCGAACAAAGCTGACATTCCCAGTTAGAAGGTGTAGGATT
>CAYFSR010000005.1:0-31035 GCA_964345785.1 uncultured Eubacteriales bacterium
TGGAGATTTTAACAAGTCTATGTTTTATTTTGGTGCTGCACTGCATCTCATTCATGATATGAGCATTCCACAGCACGCTAATATCAGACTACTGAACGATCATAGACAATATGAAACTTTTGTCAAACGTTCCTATAAATATGTTCAAGAGTTTCGTGCAGAAAAAGGTGCATATTTGATGGACACCATAGAGGAGTATATAAAATTCAATGCTAGAATAGCCTTGAAGATACACAAACGTTTTAAATCCGTTCGAGACGATGAAGAACGATATTACCTTATTTCAAAGTGCAATCTCCCTCTATGTCAAAAAACAACAGCAGGCGCCATGGTCATGCTCCATCAGGATCTTTTTGACAAAAACAATCTGCATTAGTATTTTTTCATCTTCTTGTGAAGGGTCATTGACTTGCTAGAATGTCCTTTAATTCCTTATGTGACTTATGATCGCTGTGAATTTTTCATTCACTTTATTAATACTTCAATATATAATGGAGATGAGGTATATTCATAGTGCAAGGTATTTCTCATAGCTAAATAATGAGTTGTGAGATTGTTGAAAGGAGAAGAGGGTTTGGAATCTTTGTTATTTATTATAATATTTGGGATTACTACTGTGCCGCTTTTTATACTTGGTCTATTCATTAGAAAAGGTAAAGGCTTAATGCTTATTGCAGGATATAACACCATGTCAAAAGAAGATCGGGACAAGGTAGATAAAGAGGAGCTATCCAGGTCTGTTGGAAACTTGCTAATAAGAATGGCTATAGAAATAATGTTACTAGGTGCTGCAATACACTTTAAATTGAAATGGGCTACAATTATACTAATTACAGTGACTATAGTTGATACCACCATCACTTTAATCAAGCTTAACCGTAACATTCCAATAAAGTCATCTTCTCAAAAGCCGTCTTCTCAAGCTGGAACAAAACTTTCAGCTATTATTACCGTCGTAGTGTTAATTGGTGTAGGGATTATGTTTTTTTATGGAGAGAGTGATCCAGCAGTTACGATTGCAAATGATGTAATTAAAATCGATGGTATGTATGGATTGGATGTTAATTTGTCAGGAGTAAAAGAAATTACACTGATTGAAAGCAGTATGAGGGAAATTGGTCTTGGACACAGGTATAATGGTTATGGCGGCTTCGGCGACACTTTTAAGGGTAACTTTCGTGCTGAAGGAAGGGGTAATTATTTGCTCTTTGTTAGTGCCGGCTCGCCTTTTACAATACATATAGAACGTGAAAATAATAAGGATATTTACATAAGTTATAGAGATAGCGAGAAAACAAAAACGCTATATCAAGAATTGATTAAAGCAGTTCCATGATATAGCGTAAGATCCTTTAACATTAAATTTTAATAAAACTTGGTTTCATGTCAGTAAAAGAAGTAACATAATCAAAGCCGGCATATTTAAGCCATTCCAGTGCACGATTAATTTCATAACCCACAAACTCAGTAGAATGGGCGTCAGAACCAATTGCCACAATTTCTCCACCCAACTCTCGGAACCACTTTATAATATCCGGATGAGGGTGGGGCTGTTTTGAAGGATGTTTATAGCCGGCAGTATTCAGTTCTATTCCCTTACCTTTTTCTACAATCAACTTGAGAATGCTTTCTATGATTTCTTCTCCGATTTTATGATCAGATGCTTCGTATTCATATGGAGAATAACGTCTAAAATAATCCAAGTGACCTAAAACATTGAAATCATCATAATCCTTTAGCAACTTGTAAATTGTTTCATAATAGTCCGTGTAACTTTTCACCTTATCCCTGGAATTAAAATAAACTCCAAAATAGGGATCTTCACCGTTTACCAGATGGATTGAGCCAATAACAAAGTCCAAGGGATAATCCTTAGTTATGGCAGTGGCCTGTGCTAAAGTCCAATCCTGCAGCCCAAATTCGATTCCAGCCTTCACCTTAAGCCTATCGTGAAACTGATCTTTTACCTGTGCCAGCTCTTTAAAATATTGATTTAAATCCTTTATCTGAAAAGCGTCCTGGTTATCTGGTAAATCAATATCCATATGATCGGTAATGGCAATTTCCTTCAAACCCACCTTTATTGCCTGGCGGCAGGCTTCTTCCATGGTCATTGTCCCATCAGGGGAGTAGGTCGAGTGCATATGATAGTCCAGCAAGTAATCACCTTTTTCAAATTATTTTAATACTGTCTCTATCTCATACATTCAAGCTAGTGAAGAGACCGCAATTATTTTCTACACACATCATATTATAATCGCTATTACCTTAAGTCAAGCAACAAGATTATACTTGACATATGAATAGTAACAATCCAAGGTTAGGTTTACAACTTATCGAAATCGCCATTGACAAGAATAAACAGGTAATATATACTAGTAAATAATTTAGCGAGTTAAAGCGTTAAAACACTAAAATATATAATTAAAAGCAGTTTGCGAGAAAATTTGTATTATCAGCCAACTATCAGCCGAAAATGAGTATAAGATTTAGAAAGAAATGAGTGATTCCGTGAACAAATGGATACAACAGGTACCCGAAGGCGTGCAGGATTCTCTTCCAGACCAGTGCTACAACAGAAGAAAGATAGAGAACAAATTGCGGCGGATGTTTCATCTTAGTGGATACAATGAGATAGACACACCAATATTCGAATACCTGGATTTGTTTGAAGGAGAAACCGCATCTATCCAACAGGAGCAGATGTACAAATTCTTCGAGCCTGGCAGCCGAATTATGGTACTTAAGCCTGATTATACTATGCCTATCGCCCGTATTGCAGCCACAAAGATGAAAAATCTTCTCTTGCCTTTACGTTTGTCCTATATCGGAAATGTTTATCGATATGGAGAACAAGGTCAAACAGGACAAAGAGAGATTGCGCAAGCTGGTGTAGAATTACTGGGTTCCCGAGAAGCTGAGGCAGATGCCGAGGTTATAGCTCTGGCAGTGGAATCATTGTTGAATTTAGGTTTAACCGAGTTTCAGATTGATATCGGCCAAGTAGAGTTTTTTAAGGGTTTAGTTGAAGAGGCGGGCTTAGCAGAAACGGATTCTGAAAAGTTGAGATTGCTTATCCATCAGAAGAATACACTGGCCCTGGAATTGCAAATGAAGGATCTGGCTATTTCTTCTGAAACTAGAAATAATCTTCTACAATTACCCATGCTGTATGGAAATGGAGAGGTATTGAAATCAGCGCGAGCTATGACTCAAAATCAGCGTTGTGTCAAGGCGTTGGATAATATTAACCAGGTATACCAGATTCTAAAAAATTATGGATTGTCTGAGTATATTGCTATAGATTTAGGAATGGTGCAGAGCCTGAACTATTATACCGGCATTATATTTCAAGGCATGACTAGGGAAATGGGATACCCAATCTGCGGTGGAGGACGGTATGACACTTTGATATCAGAATTTGGTATAGATGTACCAGCTACCGGCTTTGCTCTTGAGGTAAATAGAATCCTAATTGCATTGGAAAGGCAAAGTGAGCTAGAGAGACTTCCGGGAATTGATATTCTATATGTTTGTAATCGAAAAACTAATCAAGAAGACTATCAAAGAATACAAAAGTTGAAAACAGAAGGAAATAGAGTTGAAGTTTATCTGCCTGTTGATAACAACCAGACAGCAGAGCAATATGCTAAGTTAAAAGGCATACCTAAGATTATTAAATGTGGTGATGAAAAATAGGAGGGACTAGAATGATTACGATAGCCTTAGCTAAGGGGCGTTTAGCAGATAAAACTTTGGATTTACTTGAACAGTTAGGGATAGATTGCAGTGAGGTCAGATCAGAGTCCCGTAAACTTATTTTCACCACTCCTGACGGTTCAATCCGATTTATAATGGTTAAACCTAGCGATGTACCAGCCTATGTTGAGTACGGCACAGCTGATATCGGTATTGCTGGAAAGGATACTCTCCTTGAAGAAGGCAGGCCTCTTTATGAAATGCTGGACCTAAAGTTTGGGAAATGCAAGCTGGCAGTAGCTGGTTATCCAGAAAGGAAAAATCCTGGTATCACTCGCTCACACATTAGAGTAGCCACGAAATATCCTAACGTAACCCGCAACTTCTTTTCCAGTCGAGGAGAAACAGTTGAAATTATCAAGTTAAATGGATCTGTCGAATTGGGACCTCTCACTGGTTTATCAGATTTTATTGTAGATATAGTGGAAAGTGGCAGAACGCTGGTTGAAAATGGACTGGAAGTGTTAGAAGATGTATGTCCTGTTAGTGCAAGACTTGTTGTAAATCAAGTCAGCCTGAAGACTAGGCAGAATGAAATTAAAGTAATTATTGATGGATTACGGGAACTAGTAGAGGGGAAAAGC
Organism: uncultured Eubacteriales bacterium; assembly: GCA_964345785.1. Classification (GTDB taxonomy): domain Bacteria; phylum Bacillota; class Clostridia; order Caldicoprobacterales; family DTU083; genus UBA5454. Next base: position 4,344 of record CAYFSR010000005.1, read on the forward strand.
CAATGATTCAAAGAATTGATGGGAGAGAAAAGAATGCAAATTGGATTATAAATAAGTTAAACCGCCCTTCTCAGCTAGAAGCAAATGAAGAAAGAGAAACAGTGCTTTCAATACTAAAATCTGTGCGGGACGAAGGAGACAGCGCTCTATTAAAATATACTAGAAATTTTGATAAGGTCGATATATCTCAGCCAGAGAAAATGAGAGTAACAGAAGCGGAAATCCAAGCTGCCTATAATAATACAGATTCAAGACTTATTGCCATATTAGAGAAGGCAGCAGCGAGAATTAAGCGTTATCATGAAAAGCAAAAACTAGAAACTTGGATTTCCTTTGATGAAGAAGACATCATCTTAGGCCAGAAGGTTACACCTATGGAGAGGGTTGGAGTTTATGTTCCTGGAGGAAAAGCAGCTTATCCTTCTTCTGTTCTGATGAATGTAATGCCAGCTCAAATTGCAGGGGTAAAGGAAATTATCATGGTATCTCCACCTGGAAAGAATGGTGATATACATCCTTCCATACTTGCTGCTGCTAAGGTAGCAGGTGTTAACCAGATCTATAGGGTAGGCGGAGCCCAAGCTATTGCAGCTTTGGCTTATGGTACCGAAACCATTCCAAAGGTAGATAAAATCGTCGGACCAGGGAATATTTACGTTGCACTTGCGAAAAAAGAGGTATACGGTCATGTAGATATAGATATGATAGCTGGTCCCAGTGAAGTTTTAATTGTGGCAGATAAATCTGCCAAGCCATCATATATAGCGGCAGATCTCATGTCTCAAGCTGAACACGACTCCATGGCTTCTTCCATTTTAATTACGGATTCCGATAAAATAATTTTTGGAGTAATGCAGGAACTGGAAGACCAGGTAGAGAAACTAACATTAAAAGACACGATTCGCTCTTCTTTGAAAAATTACGGTGCATGCATCCTTGTGGATTCCATAGAGGAAGCAATCAATCTTTCAAATGCCATAGCTCCAGAGCATTTGGAACTGTCCATTGAAAATCCAATGGACAGACTGGGGCAGATAAAACATGCCGGGGCCATTTTCCTGGGACACTATTCACCAGAACCGGTCGGAGATTATATGGCAGGCCCTAATCATGTGCTCCCTACCAGTGGAACAGCACGTTTCTTCTCTCCTTTAGGAGTTGAAGACTTTGTTAAAAAGTCCAGCATTCTATCCTTTGGCAGAGAAGCCCTGAGACAGATTTATAGGGATGTGGCTGATTTTGCAAATATGGAAGGGTTAACAGCACATGCAAATGCCATGGAAGTGAGGTTTGAAAAAGATGACATTTGAGTACCTGCGTGATGATCTAAGAGGCCTTAAAGCCTACGAGGCAGACCAGCAAAATTACACACTAAAATTAAATGCAAATGAAAGTCCCTATCCAATTCCTTTGGAAATCAGGGCGCAATTAGCAGCTGAACTACTTAATGGCAACGACTTTCAGCTTTATCCCGATTCCGATGCAAATTCACTTAGGGATGCATTGGCTGAGCAATTAGGGGTAGAGCGGGATAATATACTTATAGGCAATGGATCCGATGAGCTAATCAATATTGTAACAACGGCCTTCGCTAATCCAGGTGACAAGGTGTTATGTCCTTTACCAGGTTTTAGTATGGTTAACTATTATACTCGTTTGGCAGGGGCGATACCAATTGATTATCCTTTGAACGAAAGACTTCAGTATTCTCTATCAGTTATAGAGCAAGCCATAATAACTCATAAGCCAAAGATCCTTCATATTTGCACACCTAACAACCCTGCAGGAAGCACTATGTCGGTTTCCGACATTGCTACAGTTGCACGATGGTTTGATGGAGTTGTGGTTGTAGATGAGGCTTACTATGAGTTCCATGGAGAATCTATGCTTCCGCTTATTAATAAATATCCTAATATTGTTGTACTTCGGACATTCTCCAAGGCTATGGGAATGGCAGGTTTACGGGTTGGTTATTTGATATGCAGTAAGTCTCTTGCCAACGAAATTTATCTGGTAAAACCACCTTATAATGTTAACAGCTTTTCACAAAGGGCTGCTGAGTTACTGTTGAAACATCCTGAAATCCGGGAAGAAAGAGTAAAGGAGATTATTAAGTCACGTGAATGGCTATTTCAAGCATTGGATGGCTTGCGTGGAGTAGAACCCTACCCTTCACAAGCTAACTTTATTCTGGCTAAGGTTAAAAATTCCAGTGCTCTATTCCGGGGGCTTCTAGAAAAGGGCATCCTGGTAAGGCACTTTGAAGGAAACCCTGTGCTTAAGAATCATATACGAATTACCGTAGGCAGGGCAGAGGATAACAAATATATTCTTCATAGTCTTGCGGAGATACTATCTGAAATGGAGGGCTGGTAATGGAACGACTAGGAAAAGTAGAGCGGAATACAACAGAAACCCAGGTAGTTGTTAGCATCAAGCTAGATGGAAATGGTGAAGTGAACTGCATAACAGGTATTGGGTTTTTTGATCATATGTTGACATTACTTGCTGCTCATGGCAGGTTTGATTTGAACATAGACTCTAAGGGCGATCTTGAGGTAGACGGACATCATACTGTTGAGGATGTTGGAATAGTACTAGGTAAGGCCTTTAATCAGGCATTAGGGATCAAAAAAGATATACAGAGATATGGAACAGCTTTCGTTCCTATGGATGAATCTCTTGCTACAGTCAGCCTGGACATTAGCGGGCGACCCTACCTTCATATGGAGTTCCCAGCACTTGCTCCTATGGCAGGGGATTTTGATACTCAATTGCTTGAGGAGTTCTTCCGTGCATTCTCTATTCATGGTGGAATTACCCTTCATGTTAGAGTATTGTATGGAAGAAATACTCACCATATGATAGAAGCAGCGTTCAAAGCTCTTGGACAAGCTTTACGGCAGGCAGTTGAAGTAAATAGCCAATGGGGTGGAGTTCCCTCAACAAAGGGCTTATTGGATTAATTATGTCATCCTGAACACAGTGAAGGATCTTGACCCTGATTAGTTTATAAGATTCTTCGCTACGCTCTGAATGATGTGTTCCGCAGTGAAGGATCTTGAGAAGAAAGGAAAAGCAAATGATAATATTTCCAGCAATTGATATAAAGAACGGTAAATGTGTACGGCTTATACAAGGCCGGGCGGAGGATGAAACCATATACGGAAATGACCCAGTAGAAATGGCTCTAAGTTGGGAGAAACAAGGCAGTGAGTACCTGCATGTTGTAGATCTTGATGGTGCTTTTGATGGAAAGTCCCCCAATGAAGATATTATTAAGAATATGGCAAGGGCTGTTACCATACCCATTCAATTAGGGGGCGGTATCCGTTCCTTGGATAAAATTCAACGCCTACTTGAGGACTATGGTATTCAAAGAGTTATTCTAGGAACTGCTGCAATTGAGAATACAGAATTATTACAACGAGCAGTCGACAAGTATGGTGATAGAATTGTAGTAGGAATAGATGCTAGCAAAGGAAAGGCAGCCATTAAAGGTTGGGTTCAGAAAACAAATATTTCAGCAGTGAGTTTGGGACGCAAGGTTAAGGATATAGGCGTTAGCACTGTTATTTACACAGATATAGCGAAAGATGGGATGCTTAGCGGACCAAACAAGCAGGAAACCAAAGAAATGATAGACCAAACTGGCTTGAATATCATTGCCTCTGGTGGTATAACTGATTTAGAGGATTTACGGCAGATGAAGGAGATTGGAGCAGCTGGTTCAATAGTAGGAAAGGCTCTATATACTGGAGCAATTCGGCTTTCTGACGCTTTAGCAATAGGCTAATCCCTATGCACTCAGCTTGTCCATATCTACCGAGAGATTAGGCTTTCTAATACAGAAAATTAGGATAGGGGGAATTTCAGTGAGTATTAAAGATTTTGCATGTTTACCCCATAGTTTTTTGGTAGTTATAGATGATGTAGGTTGGTGGTGCGGAGATGACCACATGTACAAGAATGGACCTTCACGATCAGGTATTGGACGAAGGCATTGTGCTGAAGATTATCTAGCTTTGATTGAACTAGGGCGCAGGCTTAATATGCGTATCAAATGCGGGTTTGTCGTTGGCGAATGGGATAGAACTAACTTATTAGCTAATGTAAGGAACTCCAACAAGCACGGTTCTGATTGGGATAATGCATCAAGACTGGATCCGTCCATTGATAAGGTTAGAGACATCATTAATTCTGGACAAGATTTCATGGAGCTCGCGCTGCATGGATTAGTTCACATGTATTGGAATGATGATGGAGCTATGGAAAGAGCCGAATTCTTTCAGGCTAATGTAGATGATACAGGCATTTATAGGATGACGCCGCCTGATATTATAAGAGAGCATTTAGATTCATACTTTGAAATCTTATACCAAAACGAGTTTCCCACTGAGATAAAAAGCTTTATTCCACCATGTTTTAATTATACATTTTCTCCAGATGATGATAAGTTATCGACTATCCTTGCTGAATACGGGATCAAGTATATTTCAACACCTTTTAGAAGCATGCAGTATACTACTGCAGAGAAACCCGTTGATGTAGGGGTTGAAAATGGGATCATAACTGTTGACAGAACATCAGACTTAACAGCTTGGTATGCTGTTGGAGCCGACACACCTAATGTAGTAAAAAAGAGCTATTATGGTATGCACTGGCCAAATTTCCTCAGCCATGATCCCGAGAGAAACATGGAAGTGGTAGACCGTTGGGTAGATTACTTTGCGCAGTATAAGAATAACTTCGATATATTACCTGCTAGAGATAATGCTATGGGTTCGACGCAAGCATTGTACAAGAGATTTACTGGAGTAGCTATAGAAAACCAGAGTATGTCGCTTGATTTTAAGGAAGTAGATAGCCAGGGTGTTAGGGATCTAGATTTAACATTTTATATTAACGTTAAAAATGGATTCGTCCCTCAATCGGATAACTCACTAGAGATATCCAAATATGAAGAGAAAGAAGAATTTACCACATATAAAGTAACCAGACGAGATTCTATAGAAAATGCAGTTATACATTTCACCGCAATATTATAAAGCTTAGGAGGTTTGTTTCCATGTATAATACTGATTGGCATATACATTCTGAGGCATCGTATGATGCAAGTCTTTCTGTTGAAGAGTTGATTGATTCAGCTGAGAAAATGGGACTTGAAAAGTTTGGTATTACAGATCATGCAAATATTAACATTCCATCGTTTTGGACGAATATGCATGAGTCCAAGAGACTGTATGAAAAGTATAAACGGAAGGGCTTTTATTATGGAGTAGAGCTTACAACTATCCCAAAATCTCTATACGAGTATTGCGCTAAACATGGCACAAATGAAGGATACATATACCCTTCTACTGGAGAACCTTGCGAGTTCATGCTCACACTAGAAGATATGGAGAACCTGGGAATCATGTATAGTGTAGCTGCTGCTCACTCAACCTGGAACATAGATCCCGAGCAGGGTAAGGTAATAAGGGAGTGGCACAGGCAACAAATGTATATAGCACAAGATCCTAGAGTAGATGTTTTAGCACATCCCTGGTGGTGTTGGCGCAGCAAAAAATGGACAGAAGGTGACCTGACAGATTTTAACGCGGTTCCGCGCTCTATGCATAATGAGCTAGCAGCAGCACTAGTAGAAAATGATGTTTGTATAGAAGCAAATCCATCAATGATATTTGGAGATGCCCTTCCTCAGAAGTTTTACAGGCAATATAATGAATTTCTAAGATTTATGTACGAGGAAGGCGTAAAATTGGTTTTTGGGTCTGATGTCCATCATTCTCCATACAAAGATCAGCGCAAAGAAGTTGAAAGAGCATTGGAGATAGTGGGATTTAAGGCAAAAGATTTCTCGATGCCAAAAATCCATAATAGATGAGGTAGTATAAATATTTGTTACGAGTCGCAGCTGGTAAAGTAGAAAAAAGAATATGTGAATAGATAGTAGATAACATAAGAGGAGTCGACACATGAGAGAAGTAAGAATAATTCCATGTTTGGATATAAGTGAAGGCCGAGTCACTAAAGGTATTAATTTTGTTGATTTAAAGGATATAGGCGACCCGGTTGAAATTGCTCGTTCCTACGACGCAGCAGGAGCCGATGAATTAGTTTTTCTTGATATCAACGCGACGTCACAAGGCAGAGATACATTAGTTGATGTAGTAAAAAAAGTGGCAGAGCAAATTTCCATTCCATTATCGGTAGGCGGCGGCATACGAACACTGTCTGATATAAGCAGAGTTCTGGAGGCTGGTGCAGAAAAAATTTCTGTAAATTCATCAGCTTTGAAACGTCCTGAGTTGATTTCTGAAGCTGCAAGTAAGTTTGGAAGCCAGAGTGTTATTGTTGCTATTGATGCAAAGGGAAGGGCAGATGGAGGCTTTGATGTCTATCTAAATGGTGGCAGAGTAAACACCGGGCGGGATGCAGTGAAATGGGCTGAAGAAGTTGAAGGACTAGGTGCAGGTGAGATTTTGCTAACCAGCATGGATACAGATGGAACTAGAGATGGTTATGATATTCGGTTGATGAAAGCTGTTACAGACGCAGTTAAGATCCCGGTAATAGCTTCTGGGGGTGCAGGTAAGTTAGAACACTTCGTAGACGTTATTCGACAAGGAGGAGCAGATGCTTTATTAGTTGCTTCACTGTTTCACTATGGAGAGTTGATAGTGGCAGATGTTAAGAAATATTTGAAGGAAAATGGAATACCAGTCAAAGGAGAAAAATAATCATGGATTTGTTAGAACAACTAAAATTTGATGAAAAGGGGCTTCTGCCGGCTATTGTTCAGGATGTAGAATCAGGTGAAGTTCTCATGTTAGCATATATGAATAAAGATGCAGTGGAAAAAAGTTTGGAAACAGGAAGAACCCATTTCTGGAGCCGCAGCCGTCAAAAGCTTTGGATGAAAGGGGAAAGCTCCGGACACATTCAGGTTATCCAGGAAGCTTATTTTGATTGTGACAAGGATGCTCTTTTATTGAAGGTTAAGCAGACAACAGCTGCTTGTCATACTGGAAATTATTCTTGTTTCTTTAACAAAATAGATGAGAATTATGGTATCATAGAAGAGAACAATCAGGTTTTTTCACCAGAAGAGGTTTATTCGAATGATGCAGCCATCCTGCAAGAATTGTATCAAGTGGTGGTTGGTAGAAAAGAGAACCCGAAAGAAGGTTCTTATACCAACTATCTATTTGAAAAAGGCCTGGATAAGATACTAAAGAAGGTTGGAGAGGAATCCGCAGAGGTTATAATCGCTTCGAAGAATCGTTCAAGAGAGGAAGTAACCTACGAGGTATCGGACCTTTTTTATCATATAATTGTGCTATTGGTAGAGCAGGGTGTTAGCTTAGAAGAAATTTATTCTGAATTACGAAAAAGAAGATAAATCAATTGTTGACTTTATCAGAAACTTATATTATAATCTTATTTGTCGCTAAAAAGCGTCAGTAATGGGAGCATAGCTCAGCTGGGAGAGCACCTGCCTTACAAGCAGGGGGTCATTGGTTCGAGCCCAATTGTTCCCACCAAAAAAGAGACTCTTTATTCGTAAGAGTCTTTTTTTATTCCTATTTTCGTTTCACAATGTTTTGGTATTTTCTACAGAATCTGTAGCTTTGCTCCTTATCTGCCTTAGACACTCTTGTCAGATTCATTAATTTTTCCGCTTTTGCTTGGGTTTTTGTCGTAAAGTTTTTTTATTGGCTCTTCGTATATTGACAAATATTTTGGACAGGCCTTGCTATAATAGCATCACTCTCTTTAAAAAGGGTCTTTATTATACTGAGGTGGTGTTTGGATTGATTAACAAAGGTGTTCTGTTTCCTCTTAATGGGTGGCTTAGTCGTAATATAAGCGATAAGAAGGCTGTTCCTTTATCCCTGGGCTTTCTTGCCCGAGAATTACTCATGGTTTTGACCTGCTTTTTAATGGGACGAGCTGTACTCTTTGATCAGATGGCTCCTTTTGGCATTAGTATTTTTGCTGTACTACTTTCTAAGAAAAAGGGAGGACTCACTGCATTTCTTGCAGTGACTGCTGGTGCAATTAGCTTTGGTTTAACAGATAGTGGGGTCCTAAGGCTGCATGGGGGGACCACCATGTTGGCTATGCTGTTATTTACCCTAATATGGAACCTATTTGGCAGAAAATCAGCTAACTGGTCTGCTTTTCGATCTGCTCTAACAGTGTCAGTTAGTTTGCTGATTGCGGATATTGTATTTCTAATGTTTAATGGATTTCTTATGTATGAAATGCTGATGGGTATATTTGAAAGTATCGTAGGCTTTGTTACGGTTTACATTTTTTCTTTATCTGTTGATGTGCTCTGGGATATCAAGAAGAGGCAGCTTTTATCTGGAGAAGAGATGATTTGTCTGTGCATCTTCCTATCATTGTTAATAATAGGATTTTGGGAGATTCAGATTCTGGGCATTTCGCTGCGTAATATTCTTATGATATTTTTAACCCTGCTCTTTGCTTATGTAGGCGGAGCAGGTATCGGTGCAACTGTAGGTATTACAGCTGGATTCATGCTTTCACTGGCGTCTACACCAGATCCCGCTCTCATGGGTAATCTCGCGATCTGCGGCTTGTTAGCTGGTGTTTTCAGGGAACTGGGTCGTCCAGGTTCGGGTATAGCCTTCCTTTTGGCTAATATTCTGATGACCTTCTATATTAATCGTTCCACCTATGTCATACTCTCCTTTGGAGAAATTGCAGGTGCGGCAATTTTACTATTACTTGTTCCGAAAAAATCCATGGAATTCATGAAGCGTTTTTTACATGCTGGTACAGCTAGAGGATATGACCAGCATTATTACGGGAAGAGAGTACAAGAGCTGACAGTGGGAAGGCTAAGCGAGTTTGCTCAAGTGTTTCGTCACTTATCCAAGGTTTTTGGCAGGATCTCAGATCGCAGTTCATCAATAGGGCAGGAAGAACTGTCGAAGCTCTTCGATATGGTTGCTGAGCAGGTTTGTTCAGGCTGTCCCTTATACCGCAGCTGCTGGGAACGGGACTTTTATCATACTTATACTGGCATATTTGAGCTGTTGTCAACTTGCGAAGAAAAGGGAGTAATTGAACGAAAAGATGTTCCTGCTAATATGGAAAGACGTTGCTTAAATGTTAATGATTTGATAGAGGGCCTAAACCGAATTTACCACACTTATCGTAACAATATGATATGGCATCAGAAGATGAATGATTGCCGACAATTGGTTGCAGAACAGTTAGAAGGTGTTGGGAAGGTAGTAACTGAGCTGGCAGCTGAGCTGGATATGGACATTAGGTTCCGTGGGAGCTTGGAAGATACTATTCGACTTGAAATGGATAAAAAAGGCATACAGGCAAATGAGATTTTAGCTCTAGAAAAACCAGGAGGTAAACTGGAAATTAGTATTCATAAGCCTGGTTGCAATGGCAAACGTGAATGCCTAAGGCAGATAGAACCAATTGTCAGCAAAATTGTTGGCAAGCCTATGAGTCGCCAGTGTAAGGAATGTACACGAGGCGGAAAAAAAGATTGTGTAATACATATAGCCGAAGCGAAGCAGTTTGAAATTATTACAGGGGTGGCACGAAAGCCTAAAAAAGAAAGTTCTACCTGCGGTGACAGCTATTCCTTTACATCAGTTAAAGATGGTAAATATATGCTTGCACTAAGTGACGGGATGGGATTTGGTGCCAGGGCAGCAGAAGAGAGCAGTGCTGTAATTTCTCTTCTGGAAAATTTCCTAGAAGCTGGTTTTGACCAGAATATAACAATTAGAACCATCAATTCCATTCTTATGCTGCGCTCTAGAGAAGAAATGTTTGCCACTGCTGATTTATGCATAATGGATCTGGTAAAGGGAGAAGCAGAATTCATTAAAATTGGTGGAGTATCTAGCTTTATACGTAGACGAGACGCCATAGATATTATTCGGCAGCCAGCGTTGCCCATGGGTATATTGGATGATGTAGACCCGGAAAACATTGTTGTGCCTATTCACGATGAAGATATGGTGATTATGGTAACCGATGGAATACTGGATGCTTTCTCAGCTATGGAGGATGAAGAACAAGGTTTGGCAGATTTCATCGCTACCCTGGAAACCACCAATCCACAGGAGTTGGCAGAATTAATAATGGAAGAAGCGCTCTATCATTCAGATGGAGACGCTAAGGACGATATGACCGTAATGGCAGGCAGAGTCTGGCAACCCTTTTGACTGAGTCGAGGAGACGGTTTCCTCCGCTTCTGTAGAGCCAAAGAGATGTTTTTGGCTCTTTTTTACACTCTTTTTTACACATGTCTTGAATTATATCGACAAAGAGGCTACAATAAAGCTACTCTTTCATTGTGGACAAAAATTCACTTTTTAGGAAGACTAAGGGTGGGGTATATATGTTGCAAAGAGTTCTACAAACTATCCAAACCTATCGGATGCTTTCACCGGGAGATAAAGTCGTTGTGGGTTTATCAGGTGGGGCAGATTCTGTTGCTCTCTTGCACATATTGAAGGAGCTCCAAGATGGACCTTTGAATATTCGCTTATTTGCAGCTCACATCAACCATGGGATTCGAGGTGAGCATGCAAGAGAGGATGCCAGCTTTGCTCAGGATTTGTGCAATAAATGGGGAATTCCTTTTTTTCTTGAAGAAGTTGATATCCCTGCGCTTGCTCGCAGTATGAGCCAAAGTGAGGAGGAAGTAGGCAGACAAATTCGCTATGGATTTTTCCGTGAGGTAGCAGTGAAAGTAAATGGCAACAAAATTGCCACTGCCCATCATAAAAATGACCAGGCAGAAACTATACTTCACAACCTTATTCGGGGTACCGGAATGCAAGGCCTTACCGGCATGCCGGCTATAAGTGATGGGATACTTATTCGGCCTCTCTTGGAGGTTACCAAACAGCAAATTATGGAATATTTAGATTTGCATAGTCTATCCTATCAGGAGGATGCTACAAATAAGGACTCAACTTATACCCGAAATCGGATAAGAAACCAGTTAATTCCAGACTTGGAGAGCGATTTCAACCCGGATATTGTAGATGGGCTGGTGAGGATGTCTGGAATACTTCGAGAAGAGGAAGACTTCTTAAGTAATTACACTTGGAATTTGTATCAGAAATATTCTAAGTCTTACTTAAATAAGCTTGTTATTGATTTGAAGTCCTTTGATTCCTGTCATCTTGCAATACAAAAGCGATTGGTGCGGGTTGCGTTAAGGGAGCTTAGAGGAGATTTGGATGATGTAAGCTCATCCCATGTGGAAGCGGTAATAAAGCTTGCTGCGGGTAGCCGGACAGGTTCCCAAACCACAATCCCAGGCTCTGCTAAAGGTGCGCCAGAGGTTAGGGTAAAGGTAAGTTATGGAGCTTTACAATTTGAAATAGTGGAGCTTGATATGCCTTTAATTTATATGGAGAAGAGCCTTGATCTGCCGGGTCAGATAATTTGGGAAGCCCCTCCGATGATTATTACTTCAGAAAGATGGAGTAGAAACAAGGGTTTCGCATTCTCTCCACAGTGTATTTATATAGATGAAGATAAATTAAAGGGGACCCTAAGATTAAGGAATCGAAAAAAAGGGGATCGCTTTCAGCCATTGGGAATGGAAGGCACAAAGAAACTAAAGGATTTCTTTATTGACAGGAAAATTCCAGCGGATCAGCGGGATTCCATTCCCTTGTTAGTAGATGAGGAAAACATTATCTGGGTAGTTGGTCTTCAACTGAACCAGAATTATAGACTAACGGATTTATCTGAGAATATTGTTAAAATCAGCATACAAAAATCTTAATTTAAATGGAGGATATACATGTTAGATGATGTTAAGAAGGTATTGATAGATGAGGAAACACTGCAGAAGCGAGTCAGTGAATTAGCCAAGCAGATTACTGAAGACTACCTGAACAAAGATCTTTTTATGATTTGCATCCTAAAAGGAGGAGTGGTGTTTGCTTCAGACTTAATGAAACAGATTGATTTGCCCTTGGCTATTGATTTTATGGCGGTGTCAAGCTATGGTTCCTCTACCAAATCCTCAGGCGTAGTGCGTATACAAAAGGATTTGGATAAAGAAATCGAAGGAAAAGACGTGCTCATAGTGGAAGATATTATAGATACAGGTTTGACCCTCCACTATTTGATTGAAAATCTTTTATCCAGAAAACCAGCTTCGTTAAAGGTTTGTTGCTGTTTGGACAAGCCCGAACGAAGGAAGACAGATATCCATGTCGACTATGTAGGCTTCAATATCCCCGATGAATTTGTAATTGGTTATGGATTAGACTATGCAGAGAAATATAGAAACCTACCTTACATTGGTGTTTTGTCCGAGAAAGTTTATTCGAAGTAATAGTTTTCCCCTTTGCATTTGTACTCCAGTTGTGATAAAATTTAATAATGTGTAAACCTAAAGAAGGAGGGCTGAGGTTGAGAAAATTTTTAAGAGGCCCAGGCTTTTATTTATTATTATTGATAGTGATTATACTCGTTGTTGCCATGTCCGATGTAGGAGGACAACAAGAGCGTTTGCCCTATCCAAAATTATTGCAGGAAATTCGTGATGGGAAAGTAACCCATCTTATGACTACGGATCGCGCCATAGTAGGCTTGCGAAGCGGGTCAGCCATACCGGTGGAAAGCTTTCCACAAAAATATGATTTTCAATCCTACGCACCCCACAGCACCATATTTGAAAGGGATTTGCGAATTATTGAATCAGAACGTCTAGGGGTATCCCCGGAGGAAATCACCTCTGACCAATTTCGTTTCCAATGGGATCCACAACCTATTCCAGAAACACCTTGGTGGATTACCTTCCTACCGTTTGTCTTTATGATCATAATATTCGTCATCTTCTGGTTTGTATTTATGCAGCAGGCTCAGGGTGGCGGCAATAAGGTTATGTCTTTTGGAAAAAGTCGGGCTCGCTTGCATCAAGATGATAAAAACCGAGTCACCTTTGATAACGTGGCCGGTGCCGACGAGGAAAAAGACGAACTAAAGGAAATTGTGGAGTTTTTGAAAAACCCCAGAAAGTTTATAGAGTTAGGGGCTCGAATTCCCAAGGGGGTACTCCTTGTAGGCCCTCCAGGAACAGGGAAAACTTTGCTGGCCAAAGCTGTATCCGGAGAAGCTGGTGTTCCGTTTTTTAGTATCAGCGGTTCCGATTTTGTTGAAATGTTTGTAGGTGTAGGTGCTTCCCGTGTTCGTGACTTATTTGAACAGGCCAAGAAAAGCTCACCTTGTATAGTCTTCATTGATGAAATTGATGCTGTAGGCCGTCACAGAGGTGCAGGTATGGGCGGAGGTCACGACGAAAGAGAGCAGACCTTAAATCAGCTGCTTGTAGAGATGGATGGGTTTGCCATTAACGAAGGTATCATAATCTTGGCAGCCACCAACCGTCCCGACATCTTGGATCCGGCTCTACTTCGCCCCGGTCGATTCGACCGACGAGTAGTAGTAGGGGTTCCCGATGTAAAAGGCCGCGAAGAGATAATCAAGGTTCACTCCAGAGGTAAGCCCCTTGCTAAGGAAGTTGACTTAAAAGTACTTGCCAAACGAACACCAGGCTTCACTGGGGCCGATATAGAAAACATGCTTAATGAGGCGGCTATACTAGCAGCCAGACGAGATGCCAAGGAAATTGGCATGGCGGAAATGGAAGAGGCCATAACTCGTGTTCTAGCTGGTCCCGAGAAGAAGAGCCGAATTGTTACCGAGAAAGACAAAAAGCTGGTTGCCTATCATGAGGCAGGTCATGCAGTAGTGGCAAAATTGTTACCCAATGCTGACCCGGTTCATCAGGTGTCCATTGTTCCTCGAGGTCAGGCAGGAGGTTATACCTTAACCTTGCCGAAGGAAGATAAAAACTATATCTCCCGCTCTGAGTTGGAAGATGAAATTACCATGCTCCTAGGTGGTCGCGTGGCTGAACACTTAGTTCTAGACGATATAAGCACTGGAGCTTCTAATGATATTCAACGTGCCAGTCAGATTGCTAGAAAAATGGTTACTGAATACGGCATGAGTGATAAATTGGGTCCAATTTCCTATAATAATAACGGAGAGGTTTTCCTTGGAAGGGATTATGGGCATACCCAGAGCTATAGTGAAGAAATTGCTTCACTTATCGATGGGGAAGTAAAAAGACTGGTTCAGGAAGGTTACAATCAGGCGAAGCAGTTACTCCAGGAAAATATCAACAGGCTTCATAATGTAGCTGAAGCCCTACTGGAACGAGAGAAACTGGAAGCTGAAGAATTCGAAGAAATATTTGAAGTAGTATAATGAGAAGGCGTCCAAGGACGCCTTCTTTTTCAATATGCACGCATCATTACAAATTTGTAATAAATACATAAATGAAATTATTATAAATTGCTAACGAAATCAAAGATAAAATCAGATTTAATATGAAAGATCTATAATTCTAGATTCATACCATTTATGTCCAAGCTTATAAGGGGAGAAGGGAAGATAGATGTTTACCATTATAGCTATAGAACCTAAACCACGAAAAAAGAAGAACTATACTCTTATTTTAGATGATGGCAGAGATTTTTCTGTTCATGATGAAGTGATTATAAAGTACAAGTTAAAGTCTGGTATGGAGATTAGTGAAGAACAGCTTAAAACTTGGATTTGGGAAGCCAATGTTAAAATAGCACAAGATATGGCATTAAGTTACTTGGGCTACCGAATGCGAACTCGAAAGCAATTAAGTGACTACCTGGAAAAGAAGGGCTTTGATCCAGATGTAATTGAGGAAGCTGCTAATAAAATGGAAGAATACCGTTTTATAGATGATAAGGAGTATGCTAAAAGCTGGGTGCGAAGTAAGAAAACGGGTCAACCTGCAGGACGAAGAAAAATCGCTTATGAACTTAAGAGCAAAGGAATCTCTCAAGAGATATCTGAAGAAGCACTGACTACACTGTCAGAAGAAGAGGAATTAAAGCAGGCTATAAAACTAGCGGAAAAATATCATACTAAATATAAGAACTTTGCTACGCACGAACAGAAGGCAAAAATAGCACAAGCTATTCAGCGTAGAGGATTCGACTGGAATATTGTAAGCCAAGCAATGAATCATCTGATTAAAGACTGATACCTCAAACCTGTCTTTCGTACTACCAATATCCAATATCCAGTATCCCGTATTAAAAACCATTTGCATTATTACAAATTTAGGGTATAATATATATTGAAGGTCAAAGATGGTCAAAAACCAAGTAGATAGGAAGTGATACCATGGCCCGTTTAAGTGATGTCATAGAAGAATTTATTAAGACCCTTCTAAAAGAAAGCGAGGGGCAGCTGGAACTACAACGTAACGAAATGGCTGACTATTTTGAGTGTGCCCCCTCACAGATAAACTATGTCCTTTCAACTAGATTTTCGCCTAACCAGGGATACTATATAGAAAGTAGACGAGGTGGTGGAGGCTATATCCGGATTATACGCCTTGATGTAGAAAAAAATGATTATCTGCATTATCTCCTGTCCGAAGGAATTGGTTCTCGAATAACGGAAAAAGGTTCCTTACAGATTATCAAGCGTTTGCTGGAGCAGGGAGATATTTCTGAACAGAATGCCTACCTGATGAAGTCAGCCATAACAGATAAGGCAATCTCGATACCGTCTAATTTAAAAGACAATATTAGAGCAAGTATTCTGAAATCTATGATAACCGCTATCATAACGTGGAATAGTAAGTAAGTGTGATTACCAATTCTTTTTGGGTATCAATAGTTAGGAGGTAGGAGTATGCTATGTCAGGAATGTAAACAAAAACAGGCAACTGTTCATATGACAAAAATTGTGAACCACCAAAAAACTGAGTCTCATCTATGTGAAGATTGTGCCCGATCACATGAGGATTTTATTCAAGCTCCATCTTTTTCATTAAATGATTTAATCTCAGGCTTTATAGATATGGGACATTCACAAAGAGCTTATGAGAAGCCAGCATCTTCTAAATGTGCAGTATGCGGAATGGAGTACAATCGATTTAAGAAAATAGGACGACTCGGTTGTCAGGAGTGCTATAAATACTTTGGAAATGAACTAGGACCTGTACTAGGTCGTATACATGGAAACACGCAACACATAGGTAAGGTGCCTAAGAGAGCAGGTTCAGATTTGCAGCTAAAGAAGCAGATTGCTCAACTCAGAGGAGAGCTGTCTAGAGCAATTGAGCTTGAGGCTTTTGAAAGAGCTGCGCAGCTGCGAGACAAAATTAAAGAACTGGAGCAAGCTAAGGATCAGGAGGGAGAGGCTAAAAATGAGTTGGATTAATGAAACTGGCCCTCTACGGGATGTAGTGTTTTCCAGTAGAACTCGTATTGCCCGTAATGTTGCCAATATTCCCTTCCCATCCATTATGAAGCCCGAGCATGGGGAGCAGGTTGTACAAAAGATAAGAGGATGTTTTTCAAAGGCTAAATCCCCTCAAGAGCCTCACTTTGATTTTATGAATATGCGGGATGTACCTGTAGTGGAACGTCAGATTCTTGTAGAAAGGCACCTGGCAAGTCAGGATCTTATGGAGAAATCTGAGGTATCAGCTCTTTTACTAGACACTAAAGAAAAAGTAACGATAATGATTAATGAAGAGGATCACATTCGTATGCAATGTATATTACCAGGGCTGCAGCTTAATCAAGCCTGGGAGATACTAAGTCAAGTAGATGATGTGATTGAAGAGCAGGTGGAGTATGCCTTCCATGAAAAGTTGGGATACTTAACCTGTTGCCCAACCAATGTAGGTACTGGACTACGTGCCTCTGTAATGATGCATCTGCCAGCTTTAACCTTGAACAAGCAGATGAACGTCATACTTCAGACCATATCTAAGATTGGTCTTACTGCAAGAGGTATATATGGTGAGGGCAGTGAAGCTTTAGGTAACATTTATCAGATTTCCAATCAAATTACCCTGGGCCCAACGGAAGAAGATATCATAAGTAACCTAACCATTGCCTGTAGGCAAATTATAGAGAAAGAACGTATTGCAAGGAAGGCTTTATATAAAACCAGTGGAATACAGTTTGATGATGGGGTCTGGCGAAGTATAGGCATACTACAAAATGCTCGTGTGCTTGAGCTTAAGGAGTTTATGGCATTGATATCCCAGGTGCGTATAGGTGTCAGCTTAGGCCTGATCCCAGGCTTTACCGTAGAGGAGATAGATGCCATAATGACCATAGGCCAGCCTGCAGGGGTAATAAAAAAGTCAGGAAGAGTACTTGATGTCAGTGAAATAGATATTGCTAGAGCAAATGTGATTAGGGATGTTTTAAAAGAAAAATTTGATAGATTAGAAACAAAGGAAAGCTAGGAGGTATAATATGGCGTTTTTTGCAAGGTTTACAGAAAGAGCTCAAAGAGCACTGATTTATTCCCAGGAAGAGGCTAGAAATCTAGGCCATAACTACGTAGGAACTGAGCACTTGCTTCTGGGTCTTTTAAGAGAAGATGAAGGAGCTGCAGCTCAAGTACTAAAGGGTCTGGGGATAGATATTGAAAAAATACGAGAACAGATAGAAAGCTTGGTAGGAAAAGGCAACTTTAATTTCACGGAAGGCTTTGGTTACACTCCGAGAACCAAGAGGATAATGGAGTTAAGCTTCTATGAGGCCAGGAATATTGGTCATAATTATGTAGGGACCGAGCATTTGTTGCTTGCCCTGATTAGAGAAGGGGAAGGAGTAGCAGCTAGAGTTCTTAAGGATTCTGGTGTTGATTTACAGCAAGCTAGGGAGCAAATCCTCAAATTATTGAAGGAGGAAGGTACCGAAATCAATCAGCCCGGAAGCAAGAAAAAATCCCAAACTCCTACTCTTGACCAGTATGGAAGAGATTTAACAGAAATGGCCGCTGAAGGTAAGTTAGACCCGGTTATCGGAAGAGAAAATGAAATCCAGAGAATTATTCAGATATTGAGCCGCCGTACCAAAAATAATCCGGTTCTCATTGGTGAAGCTGGAGTTGGAAAAACTGCAGTGGCAGAAGGCCTTGCTCAAAAAATTCAAGAAGGCAATATCCCGGAACTGCTAAAGGACAAGCGAATCGTAACCTTGGACCTTGCAGGTATGGTTGCTGGTGCAAAATATAGGGGCGAATTTGAGGAACGGCTAAAGACTATGATGGATGAAATCCGAAAAACCGGAGACATCATTCTCTTTATTGATGAAATGCATACGATAATTGGAGCAGGTGCAGCAGAGGGTGCTATTGATGCTTCCAATATCTTAAAGCCAGCCCTGGCCCGAGGCGAAATACACGCTATTGGTGCTACTACATTGGATGAATACAGAAAGCATGTTGAGAAAGATCCCGCTTTAGAGCGCAGATTTCAACCTGTTATGGTTGGCGAGCCTAGTTTGGAAGAAGCAATTCAAATCCTTCATGGATTGAGAGATAAATACGAGGCCCACCACAAGGTGCGCATTACAGATGAAGCGATAAAAGCAGCAGTAGAGATGTCAGACCGCTATATAAGCGACCGATTCCTGCCAGACAAAGCCATAGATTTAATTGATGAGGCAGCATCTCGGGTGCGCTTGAAATCCTTTACCACTCCTCCTGATTTGAAGGAGTTGGAGGGTCAGCTGGAAAACCTACTAAAGGAGAAAGAAGAAGCGGTTATGAATCAAAATTATGAAAAAGCCGCTAGCATTCGTGATGAGGAACAGAAGATCAAGGATCAAATCGAGGAGAAAAAGACCAAGTGGAATAAGAAATCTACTGCCCATTCTGAAATAGTCGGTGAAGAGGATATAGCCCAAATTGTTGCCAGTTGGACAGGGGTTCCTGTTAAAAAGCTTACTGAAGGAGAAACTGAAAGATTACTTAATATGGAGGAAATTCTCCACAATCGTGTAATTGGACAGGATGAGGCTGTAAAGGCAGTTTCGAGAGCTATTCGCCGTGCCCGTGCTGGTCTGAAGGATCCCAAAAGGCCTGTTGGCTCCTTTATCTTCTTAGGACCTACCGGTGTAGGAAAAACTGAGTTGTGTAAGGCTCTTGCAGAATCCCTTTTTGGGGATGAAGAGGCTATGATCCGTCTAGATATGTCAGAGTACATGGAACGTCATACGGTTTCCAGATTAGTAGGTTCACCTCCAGGTTATGTTGGCTATGATGATGGCGGACAGTTAACAGAAGCAGTTAGAAGAAAGCCCTACTCAGTAGTTCTCTTTGACGAGATTGAAAAAGCCCATCCTGATGTGTTTAATATACTCTTGCAGATATTAGAAGATGGCCGGTTGACAGACTCTCAAGGACGCACTGTTGATATGCGTAATACTGTTCTGGTAATGACTTCGAATGTTGGAGCTAGTACCTTAAAGAAGCAGGAGACCATAGGCTTTACTTCTTCTGATGACATGAAAGCTACGGAATACGAAAAGATGAAGGATAACATCATGGAGGAGCTAAAGAAAACCTTCCGCCCTGAGTTCCTGAATAGAATAGACGAAATCATAGTATTCCACACATTGGAGAAAGAACATCTGAAGCAAATTGTTCGCCTCATGATAGGCAATGTAGCCAAGCGACTGGCCGAACAGGAGATTTATTTGGAAGTTACAGATGCTGCCCAAGACTTTATGACAAAGGAAGGCTTTGATGTAAATTATGGCGCTAGACCCTTACGCCGTGTAATACAGCGCATGATAGAAGATAATTTATCAGAAGAAATCCTGGCTGGACGGATTCATTTAGGAGACACAGTGCAAGTTGACCTAAAGGATGATAAACTAGTATTTAACAAGAAATAAAGCGCGTGTCATTCCGAGTGTAGCGAGGAATCCTAGGCCTAAGATCCTTCACTACGTTCAGGATGACAGGCTATATAGGATGATACAGAAATGTAGATAGTTTGGGGAGGGGTATGTAATCTAATGGCAAAAAAGAAAAATACTGCCTGGATATGTCAGTCTTGCGGGCAACGCTCAGTTAAGTGGGCTGGCTATTGTGGCAGTTGTGGTGAATGGAATACCATAGTAGAAGAAGTCGTTCAAAGTCAAGAACCTCCTCGAGGCATCGGCGCAGCAGCCGGTGCCTCTTCCAAGCCTGTTTCCATCGGAAAGGTGAGTTTTACTGAGACTCCCCGTTTTCCCAGTGGTTCTCTGGAATTAGATAGAGTACTAGGTGGAGGGATTGTTCCTGGTTCCTTCATTTTGGTAGGTGGAGATCCGGGAATAGGTAAAAGTACCCTGCTAACCCATTTAGCCAGCCGAGTAGCTGATAGTTGGGGTCCGGTTTTATATGTCAGCTCGGAAGAAAGCCCTCAACAGGTTCGGCTTAGGGCAGAGCGATTAGGTGCAATGGCTGATATCTTTCTCGTAATGGCAGAAGCGGATATGGATAAAATAGATGAGTATAGAAAAGGCTTGAATCCCAAGGTGCTGATCATCGACTCTATTCAGACCGTGTACAAGCCGGATATACCATCTGCACCAGGCAGTGTGGTGCAGGTCCGAGAATGTGCTGCTCAGCTTTTACGCGTAGCGAAAAACACAGGAACTGCTGTTTTTATTGCGGGTCATGTAACCAAGGACGGCGCAATAGCAGGTCCCCGGGTATTAGAGCACATGGTAGATACGGTGCTTTATTTTGAAGGGGAGAGACATACTCAATATCGTATTCTCCAAGCTGTAAAAAATCGTTTCGGTGCCCTTGAAATAGGGGTATATGAAATAGGAGACGAAGGCTTAATTGATATTCCCAATGCTTCAGAATTGTTTTTATCTGAAAGGCCTGTAGGAGCCAGTGGAAGTGTAGTTGTACCTGTTATGGAGGGCACTAGGCCTGTTTTAGTAGAGGTACAAGCCTTGGTAAGCGCGAGCTATTATCAGAATGCTCGCAGAACCACTACAGGAGTAGATGTAAACCGGCTTCAGCTTTTGATTGCTGTATTGGAAAAGCGGGTAGGTTTACCTATGAGCAATAGCGATGCTTTTGTAAAAGTAACTAGTGGTATAAAGATAGATGAGCCAGCTGTAGATTTAGGCTTGGCTATGGCATTGGCTTCTAGCTTCTGCGACTGCCCAATGGACCCTTATACAGTTGTAATTGGGGAGGTAGGCTTAGCAGGAGAGGTTCGAGGAGTTTCCCAGCTGGAGCATCGGATCAAAGAATCGCAAAAGATGGGTTTCCGAAAAGCTATAGTACCAGCAAATGCCGGTCGGGTAAAGGTAGATTCGGATTTCACCTTGACAGGTGTTCGCACTCTTGTAGAAGCGCTTCAAGTGGTGGGGATAGGCAAGAATAAAAAATAACAGGAGTTAATTAATGAGCTTATACGACATTTTTATGCTGCCCTTGGAGCAGATGGCTTTAAAGCGAATACGGAAAGAAATCATACCCAAGGCTTATGGTAATGTACTTGAAATTGGCTATGGAACGGGAGTTAATTTTAAGTATTATCAGCCTTCAAAAATAGAACGTATATACGCACTTGATAAAAAGGTTCATTTATTAAATGCTAGAAAGATGAAATATTCTGTTGAGATTTTTGAAGGTAGTGCAGAGGAGTTGCCATTTGAAGATGAATCCTTCGATACAGTAGTGGAAACATTGGTTTTTTGTAGCGTAGGTGACGCGAAAGCGGCAATCGGTGAGATATGGAGAGTACTAAAGCCAGGTGGTACTTTTATTTATATTGACCATGTAAAGCCAGAAAAAGAGCGACTAGCCTCAGTTGTACAATCTTTCAACTGGGTTTGGCATGACGTGGCAGGTGGATGCAATCTGCTTAATGAGTCTCATAAAGAAATTGCAGAATCGAGATTTACTGTGATTGAGAACGGTAGATCAAAAAACGGAGTATTACAATGGGGAATTGGCAGAAAAACTTAAAGCCATATCTAGTCTACTTCCTAACGGAGGTGATATTTCCCCAAAGCAGACATTTTCTTTTCTTCTTGAAGAATGATATCATCCAGATTTATGCCTAGGGTATTTGCCAAGCTGGTCATATAGAAAAACTGATTACCTAATTCATCTTTAATAATGGACCGACATTGGGGACAGAGCTCACCAGTGAGATGGTTGTCCATATAGTTTCCCATGCTGTCTAAAGAACTATCCTCTGGTATTTCCTGCTTTTTGGCGTGAATCTCTATACAACCGCAGCTTGTAACGGCCTTGGCTACTGCTCGATTGACTCTTGCAACAGCATCTTGATTTTTGGACATAATATCAAGAATGCTACGGTGTCGTATCAATTGGCCTTCGATTTTATTTTGGTAATCACTAAAGGTTAAATTTTTCATACAGAACACTCCTGCCTATTGCTATATTTTTATTATGCTGGAATTGATTGTATTTGTCAAGCCGGCACTGAGGGGTGAAATTAAACTAAACTTGAGTAAAATGGGGCTCGAAAAATGGACGGTATATATATATTGTTAAATATATCGATAAAGCATTGACAAGCAAGATTGTACTATGTTAAAATAATCAGTTTTTGACTTTTGAACTTTTTTGTGCTATAATTAAATTAATTGTGAAGCAAGCCGATCCTGCGCTTGCCTTATGTTTTGTTAAAAATATCGATTCTATTGAAAGGAGGCATCATGGATGTATGAGATAGGTGACAAGGTGGTCTATCCGATGCACGGTGCCGGCATCATAGAGGGAATTGAAGTAAAGGAAATCCTTGGTGAAAAACGGCAATATTATATTTTGAATTTTGCCATGGGCGGAATGCGGGTCATGGTTCCAACCAAAAATGTAGAAGAACTGGGAATGCGAGACATTATTTCCAACGCAGATATCAATAAAGTGGTTGACATACTAAAAGAACCCAATGACACTCTTCCCGATAATTGGAACAAAAGATATCGCGCGAACTTGGAAAAAATCAAAACAGGTGACATTTACGAGGTTGCAAATGTAGTGAGGGACCTTATGATCCGCGATCACGAAAAGGGATTATCCTCCGCTGAGAAAAAAATGCTTAACAACGCAAGGCAAATCCTCATTAGTGAACTGTGTTTATCAACTTCAACAGAAGAAGAAGAAATTTCCTCGCTTATAGACAATATTACCTTAAATGAAACAGCGTCAGAATGACGCTGTTTATTTTTCTGATTTTCTATTTATACTTATGAAATTCTGCTATAATGTTTATAATAGATATCAGGAGGTGATATAATGCGGAAAGTACTTCGTTTTTTGCTTACTTTGGCAGGCTTTGTTATGGGTATGGCTATTGCTTATTACATAGAACAAGGCCTAGAACATTTTAATGTTATTCTAGTACCCATATATCAGGAAGTTATATTGTACGCCGTTTCGGGATTAGTTTTTGCAATCATCCTTTTTTTTATATCTCCCAGTGTCATAAGTCATTCCCATGGATTTTTGAAATGGGTTGAGGGAAGATTCAGTGAAGTTCCCATGGGCGATATTTTATTTGGTTCCTTTGGGCTGATAATTGGGCTTATCATTGCTTTTCTAATATCCGAGCCTATAAGCCAACTCAGGTGGCCTTGGGTTTCTGTAATCCTACGAATTTTGCTATACATCCTATTTGGTTACCTGGGCATAAACATTGCTACCAAAAGACGAGACGAATTATCCGGATTCTCCAGATTCCGACGTTTTGGCAAAGAGAAGCCAGTTAAAGAGGAATCAACAGCTATTCCCAAAATACTGGATACCAGTGTCATTATAGACGGACGTATTTTTGATATATGCAAAACTGGTTTTGTAGAGGGACCTTTGGTCATAGCTTCCTTTGTCTTAGAAGAGCTAAGGCATATTGCAGATTCCTCTGACGCTCTGAAGCGCAATCGTGGTCGACGAGGCTTGGATATACTCAACCGTATCCAAAAGGAATTGGATATCGAAGTCAAAACCTACGAAGGTGATATCAATGATGTAGCAGAAGTGGATATCAAACTTTTAAAGCTAGGCCAAATGTTAAAAGGTAAGGTCATTACCAATGACTATAATCTAAACAAGGTAGCCGAGTTTCAAGGGGTTCCAGTTCTAAATATCAATGAACTGGCCAATGCAGTAAAGCCTGTTGTACTCCCTGGTGAGGAAATGGTGGTTCAAGTAATAAAGGATGGTAAGGAAACAGGTCAAGGGGTTGCCTATTTGGATGACGGCACAATGATTGTAGTTGACGGAGGCAAAAAACACGTTGGAGAAATCATAGAGGTTATGGTTACCAGCGTACTTCAAACAGCTGCTGGCCGGATGATTTTTGCCAAACCTAAAACAGCAGACAAGGTAGTATCTTAAAGATAATGTAAAGATTACGTAATGATCACTGTCTCAAAATTAACTTGATTTTGAATGAATTTCCAATATAATATATAATAAGACAAGGTTAAAGGTTGGGTGAAAATCCAACCTTTTTGTAATTGAGGGGAGTTTTATGAAATATCCAGTTATAGGGGTAATACTGGCAGCCGGTAAGGGCTTGAGAATGGGGGGCTTGGTGCCCAAGCAGTATCTGGAATTAGCGGGACGCCCGATATTAGCTCACACTTTGGAAGCTTTTGATTCAGCTCCTTCTGTAGATACCATCGTTATTGTGTCTACTGATGAAGAGGTCATCAAAGAAGATATTCTTAAGTGCTGGCCTATACGCAAGTTTGTTAGCTTTGTAGAAGGCGGTACAGAAAGACAGGATTCTGTATGGAAGGCACTTAATGCTATTGGAAATTGCGATATAATCGTAATACATGATGGGGTTCGTCCCCTAATTCAAGTTCCAGTTATTGAAGAGTCCATTGCTGTTGCCCGCCAATTCGGTGCTGCTGTTGCTGGAATGCCATCCAAGGATACCATAAAGGTAGTAGATGATCAGGGCTTTTCCATAAAAACTCCTGACCGCAGTCGATTGTGGGCGATACAAACACCTCAGACATTTCAATTTAGCTTGCTTAAGGAAGGACACATAAAAGCAAAAAAGGATGGCTATATAGGTACAGACGATAGTTCTCTATTAGAGAGAATGGACCTTCCTGTAAAGCTTATTAAAGGCGGTTACGATAATATTAAAATTACAACACCAGATGATTTGATAATTGCCAGCGAGATTTTGAAAGCTAGAGGAAAGTGAAAGGGGGTTCATCTTATGAGTGTAAGAGTTGGAATGGGATATGATGTGCATAGATTGGTAGATGGTCGTCCCTTGATCATAGGGGGAGTAGATATCCCTTGGGAAAAAGGTTTGCTTGGACATTCTGATGCAGATGTTTTAGTCCATGCTATTATGGATGCTCTGTTAGGTGCTGCTGGCCTAGGGGATATTGGTACTCATTTCCCAGACAGCGATGAAACCTATCGCGGTTATTCCAGCCTTGCTCTATTGGAGCAAGTTCAGCTATTACTTCGTCAAGAAGCTTGGCGGGTAGTTAATATAGATGCTGTTATCATGGCTCAAAGGCCTAAGATGATGCCACACATCCCAGATATGGTGAATCATATTTCCCGTGCTCTGGGCATAGATAAACTAAGTATAAGTATTAAAGCAACCACTACGGAAGGTTTGGGATTTGTGGGAAGAGAGGAGGGAATTGCAGCACAGGCAGTAGTTTTAATTAGTAGAACTGACTTGGAAACTAAGTAGTAAAGTATGTTGTAACATTTAATAATTGAAATATCTAATGTGAAATTTGTCATTCCGAGTGCAACGAGGAATCTTATGGAGGTTAATTACATGAAAGCTAAAATAAAAAAAGGTATAGTAATTTTATTAGTCGTATTGCATATTATGAGTTTATCCACAGTTGCTTTGGCAGATGCTGCAACAGTGGTTAGTTTAGGTGCTAATCTAAATGAAGATCAAAAAAATCAGATAATGGCCTTGTTCGGTGTAACCAGCGATGAGGTTATCATGCTGGAAGTAACGAACCAGGAAGAACGAGATTACCTTGGAGGCTTAGTCTCCGATGAAAAGATTGGAAAACGAGCTATGTCCTCTGCGTATGTTGAGATATTGAAAGACGGTGAGGGAATCTCAGTGGAAACCCATAATATAAATTGGGTAACCAAGGAAATGTACGCCAATGCTATGGTAACTGCTGGAGTAGAAAACGCTAAAGTAATTGCTGCTGCTCCATTCCAAGTTTCGGGTACTGCTGCCTTGACTGGAATCATGAAGGCTTTTGAAGAGGCTACTGGAGAAGAGCTTTCGGAGGAAGCAAAAAAGACTGCTAATGAAGAAATGGTTACCACAGGAGAACTTGGTGACGATATAGGTCAAGATAAAGCCGCTTCTCTGGTCCAGGAAATAAAAGAGCGCATTATAAAAGAAAAGGTTACTGACCCGGAGCAGATAAGAAAAATCATCATTGAAATTGCAGCTGAGCTCAACATTACAATAACTCAGGAACATATTGATAAGTTGGCGGATCTAATGGAGCGTATCAGTAAGCTGGATCTTAGCGTAGAGAACATATCTAAGCAGCTGGAAAACATAAACAAGGGCCTGGAAAAGGTTAAAGATACTATCAACCAGAACAAAGGGTTTTTCCAGAGGATATTGGATGCTCTCAAGGGCTTCTTTGCATGGCTGGCGGAGTCTTTACGAGGTTAAAGACCAATTCTAAATTTATTGACAGCAATCGGAGCCTATAATATAATAAACTCAATTAATGAAGCAAAGGCTTAGGCCTTTGCACTGATGTGTTTATTGAAACGG
>CAYFSR010000005.1:31135-33697 GCA_964345785.1 uncultured Eubacteriales bacterium
CTCAATTAATGAAGCAAAGGCTTAGGCCTTTGCACTGATGTGTTTATTGAAACGGAGTGAAGCAATCAGATTCACTGATTGCACTTATGTTATAATAAACTCAATTAATGAAGCAAAGGCTTAGGCCTTTGCACTGATGTGTTTATTGAAACGGTGTGAAGCAAGTCGATTCACGACATGCATTTATGTTATAATATTCCATGTACAAATTAAGGAAAATGCTATGATCAGGAAGAGTAGATATGGGATTGCCACAGAGAGAAGTACTCATAGGCTGAAAGGTACTTCGGAAATGAACATATCAAAGTGCACCTGGGAGCTTCCTGCCTGAAGTTAATAGGGCAGGGCGGTTTGCAGCGATATATGCAGAAAGCCGGACATTTTAATGTCAAGCAGAGTGGAACCGCGGACCTCCGCCTCTGAGATAATCAGGGGAGGAGGTTTTTTACAAGCTAAAAAGGATGTACACAATAATTAGGGGGTTTACCATGTTCAAACATGTGAAAGCAGGCATCCGGGCAGTGATGGAAAGGGATCCTGCCGCTCGCAACGCACTTGAAGTCATATTATGCTATCCTGGGTTTCATGCTATGATAATGCACCGTATTGCCCATTGGATGCACAACCATCATATGAAGCTGCTTGCGAGGATGCTGTCCCAAGCTAACCGATTTCTAACAGGAATTGAAATTCATCCAGCTGCAATAATAGGAGAGGGGATATTTATTGATCACGGAATGGGTGTGGTCATTGGTGAAACAACAGTAATCGGAAATAATGTCACTATATACCAGGGGGCTACTCTGGGAGGCACTGGTAAGGAAACAGGGAAGAGGCACCCCACCATTGGAAACAATGTAATTATCAGTACTGGAGCAAAGATTCTAGGCCCCTTTACTGTAGGAGATAATGCAAAAATAGGTGCAGGCTCTGTAGTACTAAGAGAGATACCACCAAATTCTACTGTAGTTGGGATACCTGGCAGAGTGGTGAAAAAAGATAATAAAAAGGTAGTTCAACGAGCAGATTTAGATCATGTTACCCTTCCTGATCCAGTAAATGATGCACTTCGCAGACTAACATTCCGCTTATTAGAATTGGAACAAAAGGTTATAGAAATGGAGGATAAGATAAATAATGAAGCTTTATAATACAATGACGAAAAATAAAGAGGAGTTTGTACCTATTAATCCGGGAGAAGTACGAATGTATTCTTGCGGACCTACCGTGTACAATTATTTCCATATAGGAAATGCACGTCCCTTTGTCGTGTTTGATGTGTTTCGCCGATATCTGGAATACAAGGGGTACAAGGTTACCTTTGTTCAGAACTTTACTGATATAGATGATAAGATGATTCAACGAGCCAAGGAGGAAGATACCACTGTAAAAGAGCTGGGTGAGCGTTTTATTGCTGAATATTATAAGGATGCCGATGAATTGGGTATCCGCCGAGCTGATGTTCACCCCAAGGCTACTGAGCATATAGATGAAATTATCGTTTTCATTCAGAAATTAGTAGATAAAGGCCTAGCTTATCAGGTAGATCAAGATGTATATTATGATACTGCAGCATTTGAAGAGTATGGCAAGCTATCTGGACAGAGTCTGGAAGATCTTGAGTTAGGTGCTCGTATTGACATCAATGACGCTAAGAAAAGCCCCATAGATTTTGTTCTCTGGAAAGGCCAAAAGCCCGGCGAGCCTGCATGGGATAGTCCCTGGGGTATGGGAAGACCTGGGTGGCATATTGAATGCTCAGTTATGTCCACTAAATATCTAGGGGAAACTATTGATGTTCACTCAGGAGGACAGGATTTGATTTTTCCACATCATGAAAATGAAATAGCTCAAAGTGAAGGCGCTTCAGGTAAGCCGTTTGTGCGATACTGGCTTCATAACGGCTACATCAACATCGATAACCAAAAGATGTCTAAGTCTCTTGGAAACTTTTTTACTGTTAGAGAAATTTCTCAAGAATTTGACCTAGAGGTAGTACGTCTCTTTATGTTGTCCGCTCACTATCGTAATCCAGTAAATTTCAGTAAGGAGTTATTAGAGCAGGCTCAAAGTGCGTTAGAAAGACTCTATAACGCAAAGAACAATCTGGAATACCTGCTAAAAGACGCGGCAGACCATCCAGCTACAGAAGAAGAGAATAAGTTCCTGGATAGTCTGCCTGAATATATCAAGGATTTTGAGAGAGCAATGGACGATGACATTAATACAGCAGATGCTATCGGGGTTATTTTTGATCTAGTTCGAGAAATCAATACAGAGGTAAAAGCTGGTCAATCAGCAGAGATGATCCGTCGTGCTCTAGAAACCCTGCTGAAATTAACCGATATTTTGGGACTGTTAAGCAAGCAAAAAGGTAGGCTGGATGGAGAAATTGAGGACCTAATCATCAAAAGAGAACAAGCCCGTAAGGACAAGAATTGGGCATTGGCCGATAAGATACGAGATGAATTAAAGGATCAGGGCATAGTGCTTGAAGACACCCCACAGGGAGCTCGTTGGAAGCGTAACTAGTTTGACGCAAGCTGTCATTCTGAGCATAGC
>CAYFSR010000005.1:33797-43193 GCA_964345785.1 uncultured Eubacteriales bacterium
TAGCGAAGAATCCTTTTTAATGCAATTAGGATAATATTAATAAAATATTCATAGTTTGTTTAAAATCTTTTGCTATAATTTCTGACGTGAGTTATAATAATGAATGATTGTCTGATAAGACGAGAATTCAGCAGGTTTCATATTTTATTGGGGGGGATACTTTTGATCCAAGTTGAACAACTGACCAAGCGATACGGGCAGCATATTGCTGTAGATTCTATCAACTTCACTGTAGAAGAGGGTGAAGTATTAGGTTTTCTTGGTCCCAACGGTGCAGGTAAGACCACTACGATGAATATCCTGACAGGGTATATTTCCGCAACAGAAGGGCGTGCTCTAATCAACGGAGTTGATATTTTAGAACAGCCTGAGGAAGCTAAGAAAATGATAGGCTATTTGCCTGAGTTTCCTCCGTTATACGGGGATATGACCGTCATCGAATATTTGGACTTTGTTAGTGATATCAAATCAGTCACCGGAGCTGAAAGAAAGAAGAGTATGGAAAAGATTTTGGATCTGGTAAAGATTGCTGATGTAAGGGGACGTTTAATCAAGAATTTGTCAAAAGGGTATAAACAGCGTGTTGGCCTGGCACAAGCTCTTGTTGGCAATCCAAAGGTCCTCATTTTGGACGAGCCTACTGTAGGTTTAGATCCCAAGCAAATCATTGAGATTCGCAATCTGATCAAAAACCTTGGAAAGGATCATACCATTATTCTCAGTTCTCACATACTGCCAGAAGTAAGTGCGGTCTGTGAGCGGGTAATTATCATCAATAAGGGCAAAATTGTAGCCAGCGATACACCTGATAACCTAACCAAGGGAATGGACGATGGTAGTAAGCTAAGCTTGCGTATTGCCGGCCCTGAAAAGTCAGTAGTAAAGATTATACAAGAGCTGCCCGGGGTTCATTTTGCGGAAGCTCAAGGAGTTCGAGAAGCAAATACTGTAGATGTGGTAGTAGAAGCAGATGCAAAGGTAGACATCCGTCGGCCCTTATTTAATGCCATGAGTAAAGCATCTTATCCTATTCTGATGATGAAGTCTCAGGATATGACCCTTGAGGACATCTTCATTCAGGTAACTACCGAGGAAAAGGGGGTACGCTGATATGCTGGCAATTATTAAAAAAGAATTTTTAACATATTTTAAGTCCATGATAGGTTATATTTTCATGGCATCCATGTTGTTCTTTGTTGGGCTTTTCTTCTATTTCACCAATCTTTTGAGCATGAGCCCTCAATACATCAATGTGCTTTCCAACATTACCTTCGTATTTATGCTGGTAGTCCCTATTTTAACCATGCGTCTTCTAGCGGACGAAGCAAAACAGAAAACCGATCAGTTGCTTCTTACTAGTCCCATTAGCGTAATTGATATTGTTTTAGGGAAATATTTTGGAGCTGTCAGCGTTCTGCTGATTGCTTTGGCAATTACTTTTATTTATCCCATAATCATTAGTACAATGGGAACCTTAAACTGGGGAGAAACTTTTGGTGGTTACATCGGGTTCTTTTTACTTGGTTGTTCTTTGATTTCTGTAGGTCTATTTATTTCTTCTATTACTGACAACCAGGTAGTTGCAGCTGTAGTTACCTTTACTGCCCTCTTGCTCATATGGTTCATGGACAGTCTTATCAGCAGTTTACCAACTGATATGATGTCAGGCCTGATTTTTGCAGGAGTGCTGGTAGCAGCAGTTGTCCTTGTTTTTTATTTGTCCACTAAGAACTGGTATATTAGCGCTGGTATTTTAATAGTAGGAGCAGCCGCTGTTATATTGGGTTATGTTATAAAGCCTTCATTTTATGTCGGTTTAATAGGCAAGGTATTAAGCTGGTTTTCATTACTAAGCCGTTATCAGGACTTTTCATTGGGCATCTTTAGTATTAGCCCGATTGTATACTATATCACCTTCTCTGGCTTTTTTAATTATCTGACTGTTCGGATGCTTGAGAAGAAGAGATGGAGCTAAGGGGGGACAGGGATGAAATTCAGTAAAAACAAAACAAATATATTACAGTCTTTTAAAAGTAAAAAATTTAAGTATGGCGGTTACGCTACTGTTATGACACTTATCGTAATAGCCGCTCTTATAATAGTAAATCTTGTAGCAGATCTAATTCCAGTGAGAATAGACTTAACCTCAAACAAGATGTATTCCCTGTCGGAGCAGACAGAGAATGTACTGGCAAATCTTGAGGAGGATGTTACAATTTACTTTATTGGAGAACCTGGCTCTGGTAATGTAATGATTGAGGAAATTGTACAGCGGTACTCTAGGCTCAGCAATCATATTTCTACGGATTATATGGATCCGGTACGTGATCCCATTACAGCACAGAAATACACCAAAGATGGTGGACAGCTGTCATATGGTAACCTATTGGTTGAGCAAGGAGAGGTTTTTAGAATTATCTCCCAATATGATATGTACAATTTTTCTCAGAATCAGAATACTGGTCAATCACAGGTAGAATCCCTTGCAGTTGAGCAGAGATTAACTTCTGCAATCCTGTTTGTTAGCGGTGCAGAAATGCCAGTAGCTTACCAATTGGAAGGCCATGGGGAAGCAGCCCTGAATTATAACACTACAAAACAAATGGAGCTGGAGAACTTTGATCTCCAAAGCTTAAATTTACTTGGGCTAGATGAGGTTCCGGAAGATGCGGATCTTTTGATTATAAATGGACCTCAGAGGGACTTAAGCCAAGAAGAATTAGAAGTTTTAGAAAAATATTTGAGCAATAATGGTAAAGCCATTTTCATGATGGAGCTATTGATTCAGGAATTGCCTAATTTTCAAACACTATTCCAAACCTATGGAATAGAATTAACCAATTCCTTAGTTGTAGAGGGTGAACAAGGTAAATACATTGGCGGGAATCCTTTATATGTACTACCAACCCTAAGTAGTCATGAAATTGTAAGCCCCATTAAAAGTAACAGCATACCGTTGATTATTCCTGGTGCGCAAGCTATCCAAGTAGCAGGCAGCACAAGAAACACGCTAACCATCGAGCCTTTGTTGACAACATCTGACAAAGCCTTTGCAAGAAGTGCAAGCAGCAGCGAGACCAGTTTGGAAAAGCAAGCAGACGATCTTTCCGGCCCCTTTACTCTTGCAGTTGCTATAGAAGACAGGGTATACAATCTATCTGCTAATGAATCATTTACAGCACGTATGGTGGTAATTGGAAACTCTGGTTTCTTAAATACTGGACTTGAAGGCGCAGGCAATTTATTTATGAATAGCTTGAACTGGATCTTTGAAAGAGAAGAATCCATCAGCATAAGGCCGAAGGCTCTAGGTGTGCAACCTCTTACAATAACTGCTACACAGCAGAAAGTATATGGTGCTTTATCAATGATCATCATTCCCCTAGGATGCTTGATAGCTGGATTGGTGGTCTGGCTGAGGAGGCGTAACCTATGAAGAGAAAGCGCAGTTTCATTGCAATACTCGTCGTACTTGCTTTGTTGATTGGCGTTTATGTTTACCTGTCAAATCGACCACCTGATACACCAGAGGTGGTAGATAGAGAGCCTGCTATTGAAATCTCCAAGGTAGACCGTGACAAAATAGTAAAGCTTAGCATTGATAATGGTAATTTGGAAGAACCCTTGGTCTTTGAAAAGGAAACTAGAACCATAAAAAGTGACGATAAGGAAAAGGAACCGAAAACAGAAACCTACTGGGTGAACACCACTCCTTATCCTGTTAAACTAATACAATCCAAAGTAGATGAATTATCCAGAAGCTTTTCATCTCTGAATGCTGAAGTTGTGGTGGAAGAAGATCCCCAGGATTTAGCCCGATATGGTTTGGATAAACCTGCTGCAACAGGTATTGCTACCTTAGAAGATAATACCAAGGTAGCAATCTACCTTGGCAATAAAACAGCAGAGGGAACAACCTGGTATTTAATGAAAGAAGGAGACCCCAAGGTTTACACTGTGTACAACCAGCATGGCCAGCGTCTTAACTCTGTTCTGTCTGACTTTAGGGACAAGACCCTGCCAACAGTGGATACTACTATGATGTCTTACCTCAACATTAGCGGTGAAGACAGACGGGAAATAGAGATTAAGTTAAGCGAAGATATTACAGAAGAACAAGCCACATATGGAATAGGTTTGTATTTTATGACTAAGCCTTTCAAAAGGGCTAGAGGTGTAGACAGTGAAAAATTAGGTGAGCGATTGGAGAAGATGTCCGGTCTTAGTATTAAGGACTTTGTAGAGGACCATCCAACAGACTTAAGTAAATATGGTCTGGATCAGCCTAAACTACAGTTTCTAATAAAGGATTCAGAAGGTAACACTCTGGAGCTTTCCTTCGGGAATAAACTGGATGATGGAACTATTTACTTTAAGACACCAGAGTCCGATGCAGTTTACCTAATGGATCAATCTCGAATGGAATTTATGGAATTTGAGCCTATGACAATAACCGATAAATTTGCTTTGCTTATGAATATACAGGATGTAGACGAGGTAACCATAGAAGGCAGAGGCAGAAAAAATACTCTTGGTATCACTCGCAAAACAGAGAAAGCGGAAGATGAAGACGAGGAAGATGAGGTAATCGAAACCTTTTTCCTTGATGGCAAGGAAGTAGAAGAAAAAGCCTTTAAGGCCTTTTACCAAAGCTTAATTGGTATAGTGGTAGATATGGAAAAACCTCATACTGCTCAGGGGACTCCTGATCTGAAAATTACCTATCACAAAGTAGAGGGCGGAGTAGCTAATGTAGCTGTATACCCCTATGATCGTGATTTTTACTCCCTGGTTTCAGATGGTGATATGGAAGCTGAATTCCTAATATATAAAAATCGCCTAAATTGGGTATTCGAAGACTTGGATAGCCTAATTGCAGGAGACAAAGAAGACTAATTATATCTTAGTCAATAAGCAATATAGAATTACTTAATCTGCCATTTTGAACTTATGTTTAGAATGGCAGATTTTTATATGGTTTTGGATTCAGATTCTTACTGCAGCTCTAATCTAATTGAATAGCAAATGTATTCCACTTGCTGTTGCGATCATGAATCAGAATAGTAAAGTTAGATTAACTTTTTTTATGTGGTACAATCACAGTAGATTAGGTATAATGAAGCTAGTAAGGATTCTCTAATGTATTCAGTACCAAATCACGAGGAGGATAAATATGGCTTTCAAAATTTATGTTGATGGACAAGAAGGAACTACAGGTCTTCAAATTCAAGATTATTTAGCTCAAAGAAATGATTTGAATTTACTAAAGATTGATGCTGAGAAACGCAAGGACCTTACAGCTAGGAAAGAATTAATTAATGAAGCAGATTTGGTTTTCCTTTGCCTGCCAGATGCTGCAGCTATGGAATCCGTTTCTCTTATAGAAAACAAACATACCAAGGTGATAGATGCCAGTACTGCCCATCGAACTAATAAGGATTGGGTTTATGGGCTTCCTGAGCTAGGGAATGGTCAGAGGGAACGAATAGCAAGCTCTACTCGAGTGGCTAACCCCGGTTGTCATGCCACTGGATTTATTCTTCTAATCAACCCATTGATTAAGATGGGTATTCTACCAACAGACTATCCTGTAAGCTGTACCTCTATAACTGGATACAGCGGTGGAGGAAGAAAGCTAATTGAAAAATATCAACAAGGTGAGAATTCACAGTACATTGACAGCCCAAAACCTTATGGGCTTAAACTTCAACATAAGCATATTCCAGAGATGACTGCATTAACTGGATTGGATAATCCACCTGTTTTTCTACCTGTTGTTTCCAAGTATTATAAGGGCATGGCAGTTTCTGTGCCTTTGGTTACGAATAGGCTCGAAACTGAGACAAGTGCAGAGGATATTCAAAAACGATTATCTGATTTTTATGCAGGTGAGAAGTTTGTTAATGTCATGCCTTATGAGGACGATAGCTTGCTTGAGGATGGCAACTACTTTAATATAGAAGCATGCAATGGCACAAATAATGTTGATATTTTTGCATTTGGGCATGAAGATCAGACCCTTTTAATCGCACGCTTTGACAACTTAGGAAAAGGTGCATCAGGGGCTGCGGTTCAAAATATGAATTTGATGCTTGGACTAGAAGAAGGCTTAGGTTTATAGGCTTTCCCCTTCAGTAAATAACGTAAGTAGTACCCTGGCATCTTTTCTATCACTTGTCTTACCATTGAATATTAATTTACTATTTCCTTTCGGTATCTTGGGTAATTCCCCGGATACCTTTGATTTATGGAGCGTTGTGCCTGTTTTATAGCAAACACAACAATAGAACTAGTTAACTAGAATAATTTGTTGAATATATTTGGGGTATTCTACAATTAACAGCTTCGTTGGCAGCAGAAATGGGTGATATATTGAAGAAGAAACAACATAGGCTTTGGAATACAATCATCTTTATATTATTACTCGCTATTTTCTTACTCTCACCTGTGTGTGCATCCATTCGAAGCTATGTGGTTATGTATCCTTATAGCTATTTGCATCAAAGGGACAGTGTTTTAGTTAAGAATAAGATTTCATTTCATATTCCCGGAGGAAACAGTACTAGCAAAGCAGATTGGTATCCCTTTGTTATTAGCTTTAATTCTAGTGAAGGATTGTCTGCTCACCTAGGAGAGCCTGTAGAGTTTACGATTCTTTATAATTTTGGGCATTTTAACTTACGAGAAGGAACTTCCTCTTATTATGATCTGAATTCACCTTATTACAGCAGTTTTTATGGAGGTTACATTATCAAGCCTGTTGAAGAAGAAAGAAAAATTGGTTTTCACGATAATAACACCATTAACGTAGAAGAGCTGGCAAAGGTTACTGAATATGATCAAAAATATTTAGTTTTGTCTTCAATGGGATGTCCTGCTGAGCAACGGGTTTTTGCTGAAGAAATAGTTACTATGGACTATCAGGTAGAATATGCTGGCTACGATAATTGGGTCCGAGTTGATTCAACTATAGAAACCAATAGTCCTGTTCATGAATACCAAGGCTTTCAAATGGGTTACCTCCAATATGGCCAGCCAATTGGCAGGTTCCATTACAAGGAAGATTTTCCGGTTATAAATCTTAATGGAAGGGTCTATGTTAGATATTTTGAAGAGTTTCATGCTACTATTGTTTTATATATAATGGCGCCTTCTTGGGATACCATAGATGAAGTTGATAGCGAGATACTATCAAAATCAGAGATAGACTTTTTAGACAGCTAAAGGTAATATTAAAACAGCAGTAATGACGAGGTGCGAGAAATGCAGGCTAATCAAAGTATATCCGGTGTAATTGAACGGATTACCTTTGTAAACGAAGAAAATGGATATACAGTAGCTAAGATGAAGTGCAGAGGTTATCATGATCTTGTAACCATTGTGGGCAATTTACCTGGTGTTACAGTAGGTGCCGTTGTGTCTCT
Source organism: uncultured Eubacteriales bacterium (assembly GCA_964345785.1). Taxonomy (GTDB): domain Bacteria; phylum Bacillota; class Clostridia; order Caldicoprobacterales; family DTU083; genus UBA5454. The sequence goes on from CAYFSR010000005.1 coordinate 41,222, forward strand.
TAGAGGACAATGGAAGATGGATTCCAAGTATGGAAAACAGTTTATAGTCGAAATTTATGAGGAAAAGCTTCCAGCGACAATAGCAGGAATTGAAAAATACCTGGGTAGCGGCCTGATCAAAGGTATTGGGCCAGTAAATGCTAGACGAATAGTAAAGGCATTTAAAGAAGATACACTTCGGGTAATCGAAGAGAAGACTGAGCGCTTGTTAGAAGTTGATGGAATTGGGCCAAAGCGAATTGAGATGATTAAAAGCGCATGGGAGGAGCAGAAGGAAGTTAAGAATATAATGATCTTCCTACAATCCCATGGGGTTTCAACTGCTTATGGTGTTAAAATTTATAAAACTTATGGAAATGACAGCATAAAAGTAGTGCAAGAAAATCCTTATCAGTTGGCAGATGATATATGGGGGATAGGTTTTAGAACAGCAGATAAAATTGCACAAAATCTTGGATTTGATCTTCAATCTTATGAAAGAATTCGCTCCGGTATCTTATATGTGTTAAACCAGCTTTCAAATGAGGGGCATTGCTTTGCCTACCGAGATCAACTTATTGAAGAATCAAATAAGCTGTTGGAAGTTGAACCTGAACGTGTTGCATCAGCAATAGAATTAATGCTAAAAGAAGAATCTCTGATTCCTGATAAAGATGATGCCCTTTTTCTGCCAGCATTTTATTTTAGTGAAGTAGGTGTCGCACGAAGGTTGAGTAGTATAAAGGATACGGACTCTATTTATATTCATAACAATACAGATAAAATACTGGCATCCATAGAAAAGCAGAATAAGGTAGTTTATGATGAAATTCAGCGTGAGGCTATCCGAAAAGCAGGCTCATCTAAGATTACAGTCCTAACCGGAGGACCCGGTACCGGGAAAACATTCACAACCCTTGGCATGATTTCCTTCTATTCCATGATGGGGGCCAACATTCTACTGGCGGCACCAACTGGAAGAGCAGCAAAGCGTATGTCGGAGGTTACTGGAATGGAGTCAAAAACCATCCACCGTTTACTGGAATTCAACCCATCCAAAGGCTACACCTTTAATGAGGACAACCCTCTTAAATGTGATGTTCTAATATTAGATGAAGTTTCTATGGTTGATTTGATACTCATGTACAATTTACTGAAGGCTGTACCAGACAATGCTATTATCATTCTGGTAGGAGATGTTGACCAGCTGCCATCAGTAGGTGCGGGTAATGTTCTAAGGGATATAATTGATTCTAAAGCCGTGGAATTAGTGCGCCTAACTACGGTTTTCAGGCAAGCTCAAGGCAGCATGATCATCACGAATGCCCATCGTGTAAACCAAGGCCAGTTTATCCAATACAAGGGTACGAAAAATCGCGATTTCTTCTTTATGGAACAAGAGGATCCTGATCAGGTTGCACAAACCATAGTTGACCTAGTAACGAAAAGGCTTCCTATATATTACAAAGTAGACCCAATACGGGACATTCAAGTACTGTGTCCAATGCTTAGGGGATCAACTGGTGCACATAATATCAACAACTTGTTGCAGGGACATCTAACCACAAAAGGAACTTACATTAAATATGGAGGTACAACCTTTTATGTAGGTGATAAGGTGATGCAGATCAAAAACAATTATGACAAAAACGTATTCAATGGTGATATTGGATTTATACAAGGTATAAACTTAGAGGACCGTGTTATAAGTATATCTATTGATGACAAGTTGGTGGAATATGACTATACAGAACTGGATGAAGTTATATTAGCATATGCTTCTACTGTGCATAAAAGTCAGGGAAGTGAATACCCCATTGTAGTAGCGCCCCTTTCTACCCAGCATTATATGATGCTGCAAAGAAACCTATTATACACTTGCATTACAAGGGCAAAGAGGATATTTATCCTAGTGGGAACAAAGAAAGCGGTATCTATGGCTATTCGTAACAATAAGATAGCTAAGAGGAATACTATGCTGGCAAGAAGGCTG
>CAYFSR010000006.1:0-40096 GCA_964345785.1 uncultured Eubacteriales bacterium
CAGGGGGGATTTTCTTGTCTATATTTAAAATTGATGGAAAAAACTTTGTTTTTGATGGAGAACCTATCCAAATTATATCTGGTGCCATCCATTATTTTCGAGTGGTACCGGAATATTGGAAAGATCGACTGCTTAAGCTTAAAGCCTGTGGTTTAAATACGGTAGAGACCTATGTTCCGTGGAACCTACATGAACCAAAACCAGGTCAGTTCAACTTTGAAGGATTAGCAGATATTGTTCGATTTATCGAAACAGCTGGGGAAGTGGGGCTACATGTTATCGTCCGCCCCGGACCTTATATTTGTGCGGAATGGGAGTTTGGTGGACTTCCTGCCTGGTTACTGGAGGATTCTGACATACATCTTCGTTGCTATGACGCAAGTTATTTAGAAAAAGTTGATCGCTTTTTTGATGCATTACTGTCGAGGTTGAAGCCACTCCAGTGCACTAATGGTGGCCCTATCATAGCAATGCAGGTTGAAAACGAGTATGGCAGCTATGGCAATGACAAAAAATACTTGAATTATCTCAAAGAAGGCATAATCCAAAGGGGTATAGATGTTTTACTCTTTACTTCTGACGGCCCTACTGACGAAATGCTCCAAGCTGGAACATTGCCCGATGTATTTAAAACAGTAAACTTTGGTTCTAGACCAGAGGAGGGATTTAGAAAGTTATTGGAATACCAAGCTGACCAACCTCTAGTCTGCATGGAATTTTGGAATGGCTGGTTTGATCACTGGGGTGCTCCCCATCATAAACGGGATGCTGATGATGCAGCTAATACCTTGGATCAAATGCTCAAGGCAGGTGCATCTGTGAACTTTTATATGTTCCATGGCGGCACGAGTTTTGGTTTTATGAATGGAGCCAACTATAATGAGGGACTGGCGCCTACAGTTAATAGCTATGATTATGATGCTGCTATTAGTGAATCAGGAGACCTAACTGATAAGTACTATACATATAAAAAGGTCATTTCAAAATATACTGTGATAGAAGAAGAAATCCTGCCCCCACCTATTCCTAAAAAGGCCTATGGCAAAGTTACTTTAGATCAAAGTGCTGAATTATTTGAATCCTTAGACCTGTTAACGGAACCAGTACAAAGAACATGTCCCGAACCTATGGAGAAGCTGGGCCAAAATTATGGATACATTTTGTATAGAAATCAAGTATCGGGACCAAGGAAAGATAATCATTTGTTAATACAGGATCTCCATGATAGAGCTCTTGTTTTCCTTGATGGTGAATTTCAGGGTATCGTGGAAAGGGGTCAAAAGGAACTTTTGAAGTTAGATATTCCTAGTGAAACGGCACAGCTGGACATCCTGGTTGAAAACATGGGAAGAATCAATTACGGGCGTCGACTTAAGGATTATAAGGGTATAACAGAAGGGGTCTATCTGGGAACTCACTTTTTGTTTGATTGGACTATCTTTCCTCTGCCTATGGAAGATCTATCTGAACTAATTTTCCATAACTCGGAATTCAAAAACTGTCCGGGCTTTTTCCGGGGAACTCTGGAAATTAATGAACCTGCAGATACATTCCTGAGAACTGATGGATGGAAGAAAGGTATTGCCTTTATTAATGGATTCAACTTAGGTAGGTATTGGGAAATTGGCCCCACAAAAACCATGTATATACCTGCTCCCTTATTAAAAGTTGGAAAAAATGAGATTGTGATTTTTGAGTTAGAGGGCACGGAAAATTTATCTGTAGAATTTGTAGATAAGCCTGACTTAGGGTAGGTCAAGCTTTGAATTTATGATTTGAATACAAATAATAGTAGTTTTTAGAAGGAAATCAATAAAAAATATAGAAATGAGTAGTGGTAAGAATATCGTAAAAATCAAATTCAGAATGGGGGATAAAGGTGAAAAAAGCAATTAATGCATGGTCAGTACCTCAAGGTGTTTCTTTCGAGGAAATGTTCCAAGCCGTTTCAGAAGCGGACTTCGATGGAATTGAGTTAAATGTGGACAAAGATAATAGCTCGGGGCACTCCCTAACTATGGACAGTGACAAAGAAACTTTCGCAGAGATCAATCAGTTAGCGGGAAAATACCAATTAAAGGTTGGAAGTATTTCTACATCCTTAACAGGTGGTAAATTGGCTTCTAACTTAGAAGCAGATCGGGAATATGCAAAGAATATCATTCGAAAACAAATGGAATGTGCAGCAGCTTTAGGGGCGGATACCATCCTTACAGTACCTGGCGGTATGACAGATCAAATTACTTTACTTCAAGCTTATGAGAATTCCGCTCGTGCCCTTCAGGAACTTAAATCTGAAATTGAGACTTCAAAAATCCATGTAGGTGTGGAAAATGTATGGAATGGTTTCTTTACCTCTCCATTTGATATGAAATATTTCATAGATGAGCTGGACAGCCCATACATAGGTGCATATTTTGATGTAGGCAATGTAATTGCATTTTCTCAAGCTGAGTATTGGATTGAAATACTTGGTTCTCGAATTCGAAAGATTCACGTAAAAGATTTCAAGCGAAACGGCGGGCTAAATAGTGGTGGCTTGTTTGTGAATCTGTTAGAAGGCAGTGTAAATTGGAAAAAAGTAATCCCTGCTCTGAAAAAAGTAGGCTACGACAGCTATTTAACAGCGGAGTTGGGTGTTATGGCGGATTGTCCTGAGTATTTGTATAAGACTACATCAATGGCTTTGGATGTTATATTGAATTTAGGGTAGTACGCTGGAGCTTGATACAAGATACAGGATACAAGTAGAACGAGAAGATGATACAGGATACTAGATACTGGATATTAGTAAAGCGAAGTAACAATGATAGATTTTAAACGAGTAACAACCTGTAACCAGTATCTAGTATCCAGTATCAGTTCCCACCTGTATCCAGTATCCAGTATCTAATATCATTAGAGGAGGAAAATAAAAATGAAAAAACTAGCAATGATCGGCTGTGGAGGGATTGGTGGATATCATCTCAGCCATTTTCTTGAGTTTCATGATATTGAACTGGCAGGATTTTGTGATTTAATACTTGAACGCGCAGAAGACTTTGTAGAAAAAGCCGGCAGCGGAAAAGCCTTTACAGATTATAAAGAAATGTATGATGAAATACAACCGGATATGGTATTTATCTGCATTCCGCCAACTCAGCATGGGGAGATTGAATTTGAAACCATAAGGCGAGGAATTCCATTTTTCGTTGAAAAACCAGTTGCACTAGATCTTGATTTGGCAAGACAAATCCGTGACGAAGCAAAAAAAGCCGGATTAATTACCGCTTCTGGATTCCAATGCAGATATAGCAACCTTGTTGAACCCAACGTAAAGTTTATTAAAGATAAAGAAATTGTTTTTGTTGATTGTACACGCATGGGCGGTGTCCCCATGGTAGACTGGTGGAGGAACAAAGACACATCTGGTGGACAGATCGTAGAACAGACAATTCATCAGTTTGATATCATTCGTTACGTGTTTGATGAGCCTGAAATGGTATACACTATGGGAACAAGAGGCTTTGTAAACGAAATTGAAGATTATAATACAGACGACCTGTCTACAACGGTTGTGCGTTTCAGAAGTGGAGCTCTGGCAGCTATTTCTACAGGGTGCTATTCCACTAGTGGAGATTCCTTTGAAAGTAAGATTGTTTTCAGTGCCAGGGATTCTAGAGCGGAACTTCGTATATTAAGTGATTTAAAATTGTTTGGTTATCAAGACGAAGATGAAGCAACAGTTGAAGAGGAGTCAGAGGGCTTTGTTGTAAAAGGTGATGGAGGGATGAGTGCCTCTAACACAGATGGAATAGTATATAAACAGGATGGAGATGCAGGTATCCTATGTGACCGTACCTTCATTGATGCAGTAATATCCGGTGATGGTTCGAAAATACGGTCACCATATGAGGATGCTATTCGTTCATTGGAGTTTACCCTGGCTTGTAATAAATCTATGGAAACGGGATTGCCAGTGAAAATTGAATATAAGTAATACCTTTTAAGTAAATTTAAGCTTAGCAGAGATTCTAGAAATTCTGCTAAGCTTTTTTAATATAATTATCTATCAGCTAATAAAAGGTGCTATAATAATGAATGTACATGAAATATGATCTTACAGATTACTAACTTTAAGGGGGACCCCAATTCATGGAAACAAATTTTGAATATCGAAGAAACATGCAGGAAAAGCTTAAAAAGTTCAAAAAGCTTTTGATTTTTCTACCTGTTATATTGCTTGTGCTTATTCTGGTTATTTCATCTGTATACAAGGTAAATACAGGCGAAGCGGCAGTTATAACCCGTTTTGGCAGTGCTTCCAGAGTTGTTAATGATGCAGGCATTCATTTTAAGGCACCATTTATAGAAAGTGCTAACATGGTATCTTTAGCTAAACGCCACCAAATCGAATACGGGTATAGGACAATAAGTGGTTTTAGTAACATGCAAACATCTGACTATCAAGAAATACCTGAGGAGCAGATTGTAATTGTCGAGGCTGTAGGCAATAATAGTTCCCTTGTACTCACTGAGCTAATTGTTGAGTACCGAGTTGTAGATCCTATTAATTATTTGTACAAAGTAGATGATTTGCAAAACACCATTCGTTTGGTTTTGGAGGACACTTTACGTAACACCCTTCAATCGGTAACTTTAGATCAAGCGCTCACGGACAAATTGTCCATTGATGCGGAAATTAAACCAGAGATACAACGTAAATTAAACTCCTATGAGGCTGGCGTAGAAATAATTGAAGTAAAAACTCAGAACACATCATTGCTGGATTCGGTTGATACAGCCTATCGGGAAGTGGAAAAGGCCAATCAGTATAGAAATGGTAAGATCGAGGAGGCCCAAAAGTATACCAATACAGTTGTTCCCAAGGCTGAATCTGAGGCTACCCAGTTAATCGAAGGTGCCAAGGCTCACAGAGCTCGAGTGATTGCACAAGCCAATGCAGAAGTAGCTGAATTTCAGGCTTTGTACGCTGAATATGTGAAAAACCCTCAGATAATAAGAGAGAGAATTTATATAGAAAGTATGAGGGAATTTATTGCAAACAATAATGTAATCATTGATACCACCACAGGCGGCAATTTGTATAAGTTCTATAATATGGATGGCAACAGTGCTAATGGAAATCAATCCACAGGGAGCACAAATAACAAAGCAGTTGGTTCTGATGTATTAGACGATATTATCGAAGAACAGCAAAATATTGATAATGATAGGCAAGGAACCGAAGAAGAGTCAGAAATTAACGTGGATGAGGTGAAACCAATTGACTAAATCTATTAGAAACACAATAATTACAGGCGTTTTAATTTTGCTAGCTATCATTCTTTTAGGAAATTCCACTTACATTGTCCGTGAGGATGAAGTTGCAGTAGTGAATTATATGGGCCGAGTTGATCGGGTAGTTGTAAGCCCAATGGATCAAGAACTGGTAGAAGCAGGCTTTTCTCACAGAAATCTTTCTGTTGATATCACAACTGGCAAGGGCTTAAACTTCAAGGTTCCCTTTTTGGAAACCATAGATAAGTTTAGTGCCAAGTACCACACCTATAGGTCAGAGTCTGCTACAATTAACACCTTTGATAGTCGTCGAATTGATTTGAGTATATTTGCTCAATACCGTGTGGTAAACCCTGCCTTGTTCCGAATGTCCATTGGACGGATTGAAGGATCAAGCTCTGTGATGGATGACCGTGTTTACCCCGCAGTAATTCAAACCGCTAACACTCTAGCTTTTAACGAGTTCTTCGATAGAACAAAGGTAACCGAAGCTTTGGACTCGAAGAAAGATCAGCTTAACGAGGATTTGATATCCCAGTTTGGCTTATATATAGTTGATATTGGTATTTACCGAAAGAACTTCCCACAGGCTAACATAGCCTCTATAGAGGAAAAGATGACCCAGGAGATTCAGAAGGAATCTGAAAAGCTCAGAGCTGAAGGTGACTCGCTGCTTGCTAAGAGCAAAGCAGAAACCGATCGTATAAAAGAGGAAACCGTTGCTGCAGCAGTTGAAGAAGCTGCTATTATACGGGCGGAGGCAGATGCTCAAGTAGCTCGTATCTACGAGGAATCCCTGAAGTTGGATTTGGAGTTTTACAGCTTTATACAACGTATGGAAACCTACAAGAACCTGAAAAATACTACTGTATTTATGGATCAATCCAACGACTTTATAGGCTATATTAATAAGCATTAATACTTAAAATAAATTTAACTATTTAGGTCAAGAAAGGATGAAGCAATATGGCATTTATACAATGTGATTTCTTTTCAGAAGTATTAGGGCTGTCCTGTTCTATGAACGTAATTCTACCACAGGAGACTACTGGTCAAATTGGTATGGAAAGTCGGGTAATTAACAAAAAGCATCCTACGTTGTATTTATTACATGGTTTGTCTGACGACCATACAATTTGGATGCGAAGGACATCTATTGAGAGGTATGTGGCTTCCCTAGGCCTGGCTGTTGTAATGCCGGCAGTGCATCGCAGCTTCTATACAGACATGGCAGTTGGTTATCGATACTGGACCTTTATTAGTGAAGAGCTTCCTGCTATTGCTCGATCATTCTTTCCCTTATCTGATAAGAGGGAGGATAATTTTGTAGCCGGCCTTTCCATGGGCGGTTATGGAGCTTTCAAGATGGCTTTGTCCTGTCCTGATAAATTTGCAGCTGGTGCAAGCCTGTCTGGAGCATTGGATGTGGCTAATTTAGCTTTCATGAGGCAGAGTAAAGAGCTAGAAAATATAGTTGGAGATTGGAGCAATATAGCCGGAAGCAACAATGATTTGTTCTATCTGGCAGAGAAAACAGCTGAATCTGATGGACCAAAACCAAAGCTCTTTCAATGTGTTGGAACAGAAGACTATCTTTATGGAGACAATATCCGATTCCGAGACTTTGTACAAAAGCTTGGTTATGACTATACTTATGAAGAAGGTCCAGGCAACCATTCTTGGGATTTTTGGGATAAGACCATTCAAAGAGTACTGGAATGGCTGCCATTAAATAAAGAATCATGACAGAACAAAAATTACTCCTGGCGGTAGATGGTGGCGGTACCAAGACTGATGTTGTGTTATTTACTGAGGATGGAACTGTATTAAAGCGCATAATAGGGGGACCTTCCAACTCCTCGGAGCTTGGGTTTGAACGTTCATCCCAGACGCTTAAATCCTTATTTGAGAAGCTTCTATCTGATTATGATGGCTTAAAGGCATCATTGTACTCCATTTATGTAGGTTTGGCAGGTGGCGGTATCGGCGCAAATAAGGATAGGTACAAACGGCTATTTATGGGTTTATTACCCAATGCACTGAATTTAGGCAGTGGAAGTGACGCAGTTAATGGTCTTAATTCTGGGTTAGGTACAGGGGACGGCATGGCTTTGATTGCCGGAACAGGTTCAGCAGTGTTTTCACGATGCTGTGGTAAGCTTTACCAAGTTGGTGGCTGGGGCCATCTGCTTGGTGACGAGGGTAGTGGCTATGACATGGCAAGTAAGGGTTTGCGCAGAACTCTAAAAGCTATGGATGGCAGGGCTTCTTCAACCATTATGTATGAGCTTTTCTCGGAATCCATAGGTAAGCCTGTTGTAGACGCCATACCTGAAATATATGAAGGTGGTAAACGATATATTGCATCCCTTGCACCGGTTGTGCTGGAAGCTGCTGATAAAAATGACGAAGCAGCGCTGTACATTTTAAGAGATTGTGCATATGAGCTTAGCAGCATGCTGACAGCTGGAAGCCGCTTTTTAGATTCCATACCTTATCGCGTTGTGTTAACAGGAGGGCTTTGGAATGCTGCGAACAAATTGCTTGAAGCTTTTGTCAAAGAACAGCTAGATGAACGCTTTGAATATATTCACCCTAAGCTACCCCCTGTGTACGGTGCTGCTGTAGAAGCTATGGCATTTGGTGGTCTGACAATAGATGACGAATTCGAAAGAAACTTTACCAATACCCTCTCGATTGTCAGTTAGAGCTTTCCTGGATTCAATTGACAACTTTTAGAAATATTAATATGATATATAGGTAGCTAAGAGGCTGGAGAAACCAGTATTTAACAGCACCATAATTATACTAATTATAGACATTATAATTTAAATTAGAAAAGGGGTAATTACATGTCAGAGAAAAACCATTGGGTTGATTTTGATACCATGGAACAGTTTATGGTAGATGTTTTCAAGGGAGTAGGTGTGCCGGAAGAAGATGCTAAAGTCTGTGCCGACATTCTCATTACTTCGGACAAAAGAGGCATTGACTCCCATGGTATAGGGAGACTAAAGCCAATCTACGTAGATCGCATCAACGAAGGCATTATTAACCCTGTAACAAATCTTGAGGTGGTTAAGGAAGGTCCCACAACAGCTGTTATAGACGGACATAATGGCATGGGACAGGTAATTGGCAAGCGTGCTATGGAAATGGCAATTGAAAAAGCTGCTACATACGGTATGGGTATGGTGGTTGTTCGTAACTCCAATCATTATGGAATCGCAGGTTACTATACACTAATGGCTGCTGAAAAAGGTATGATAGGAATTACCGGAACTAACGCCAGACCATCTATCGCACCTACTTTTGGTGTGGAAAACATGCTGGGTACTAACCCTCTGACATTCGGAATGCCAACAGACGAAGAATTCCCCTTCGTACTTGATTGTGCTACTTCTGTCTCTCAAAGAGGCAAGATAGAGGTATATGCTCGGGAAGGCAAAGAGCTTCCTGCAGGTTGGGTTATAGGAGAAGACGGAACTACAAGAACCGATACAGAGCAAGTACTTAAGGATTTGGTCACTGGTGGGGCGGCATTGACTCCTCTAGGGGGAATTGGTGAAGAACTAGGCGGTTATAAAGGATATGGATATGCTACTGTTGTAGAAATATTGTCTGCTGCCCTACAGGGTGGAGCTTTCTTAAGGGCCTTAACTGGATTGGATAATGGAAAGAAGGTTCCATATAATCTAGGACATTTCTTTATTGCTATTAATGTTGAGGCCTTCACTGAACTGGATGCCTTTAAAAAGACAACAGGAGATATTCTAAGAGAACTTCGCACATCAAAGCTTGCACCAGGTGAGGAACGCATCTACACAGCTGGGGAGAAGGAACATATAGCCTGGGAATATCGTAAGGATAAAGGAGTTCCAGTAAATGAAGCCCTACAGCGAGACGTAATACAATTAAAGAAAGCCTTAAACCTTACTCAATATAAATTTGATTTTGAGTAAGTGTGAAGAGTTTGAATTATGAGTAAATTGCCTAAGGGTCCCTTGGTGATCTCCCATAGAGGTGGTGCTGGTTTATTTCCAGAGAATACAATGATTGCATTCCGGAATTCTGTCAAGCTTTATCATGCAGACGTGTTGGAATTGGATCTTCATGCCTCCCGTGACGGAGAATTGATTGTTATCCACGATGAGACAGTGGATCGTACTACCAATGGCAGTGGTAAGGTAGAAGAGATGACATTGGAGCAATTGAAGCAGTTAGATGCTGGATGGCATTTTACACAAGATGGTGGCCAAACCTTTCCCTTTCGAGGGAAGGGTTTGGCTATTCCTACCCTTAAAGAAGTATTAGATGAATTTCGAAATGTAGATGTCGGGATTAATGTCGAAATAAAACGCAGCTATCCATATATTGAAAACAGGCTTTATAATTTAATAATAGGCAAGAATATGGCAGACAAGGTTTTAGTAACCGCTAGTCAAGCGTTGGTAAACAAAGGATTTCGCAGGTTAAATAAAATAGGTATTCCAATAGGTGCCCATTGGTTAAATGGTCTCGATGCATACTTGGTAGATAAGTTGAACTTGACTAAATTGTTTCAACCTGAGTACGATGCATTGCAGATACCATTGAAATTTCGTGGTTTGATTCCCATGGTAACTGAAAGATTAGTTAAGTTATGTAACTTAAGAAATATACAGCTGCATGTGTGGACAATAAATGACGTTGACACTATGAAAAGGCTTTTAGATATGGGGGTTCATGGTATAATCACTGATTATCCAGATCGATTAAGAAAGGTAATAGGAGAAAAAGAGTTATGAACAGATTACAAAAGCAAATTGAATTTATCACTGAGATTGATAAATTAAAACATATTTTAAGACAATCCATATTGATTGATGATCGAAGAAGAGAAAATGATGCAGAGCATTCCTGGCATCTGGCAGTTATGACTATGCTGTTGTCCGAGTACGTAAAAGAAGAAATAGACCTCTTACGAGTTATGAAGATGGTTCTTATCCATGACATTGTTGAAATCGATGCAGGGGACACCTTTGCCTACGATGAAGCAGGATATGAGGATAAAAACGAAAGAGAGAAGCAAGCTGCTGAGCGAATATTTAACATTCTTCCAGCAGATCAGGCAGAAAAGATAAATGATCTCTGGTTGGAATTTGAAGCAAAAGAAACTCCGGAAGCTCGCTATGCAGCCAGTTTGGATAGACTACAGCCTTTGCTGTTAAACTACAATTCGGAGGGGCATACTTGGAAGATGCCTGGCGTCAACAGCGAAAAGGTATACAAGCGAATGGCAGTTATAAAGGAGAGTACTCCTGAAATTTGGGACTATGTTGTGGAAATCATTGAAGACTCCATCAACAAGGGATACTTGAAACGATAAAGAATAATAGATATATTCGGGATAAGGTGCTATAATAAGTACTGCAGATGATGCAAAAATTATGGTTTTTGCATATTTAAACCTGCTTTAAAGGTGCAGGTATTTTGTATTCGGAGGTGTCAGCTTGAAAAAAATTAGAGTAGGTATTTTGTTCGGCGGGAAGTCGGCAGAGCACGAGGTTTCTCTCCAATCTGCAAAAAACGTCCTAGCTGCACTGGATAAGGATAAATATGAAGCTGTTTTAATTGGAATCGATAAAGAGGGGATATGGCATTGGAATCAGGAATCCATGGATATTTCTAACGATAGTTACCCTCAACTTATTCAGATGAATACTTCCGATAAAAAGCTTGCCCTAATACCAGGGGCACAAAGCAATCAAATTATTGATACCACTGGCCAAAATCATCCAGGCCAGATAGACGTTATTTTTCCTATCCTTCATGGAACCTTGGGGGAAGATGGAACAGTTCAAGGCTTATTAAAGCTAGTAAATATACCCTTCGTAGGTGCTGGAGTTTTGGGTTCGGCGGTGGGTATGGACAAGGATGTCATGAAAAGGCTGCTGCGAAGTGACGGCATACCAATTGCCGACTTTGTAACTTTCAACTACAATGACCGGGATAAAATTTCTTATCATGAAGTAATAAAAAGGTTAGGCTTACCTGTGTTTATCAAGCCTGCTAACATGGGTTCCTCCGTAGGAATCAGCAAGGTTAGCGACGAAGAAGGCTTTAAAACAGCCGTTGATGATGCTTTTCAATATGATACTAAAATTATCATCGAAGAAAACATCAAAGGTAGGGAAATTGAGTGTTCTGTGCTGGGAAATGCAAATCCCAAAGCTTCACTTCCGGGAGAAATATTGCCCCAGGCGGACTTTTATTCCTATAAAGCAAAATACATAGATGAAAAAGGAGCATTGCTGGAAATTCCTGCGAAGCTCTCTAATGAAAAAGTTAAGGAAATCCAGGCTCTTGCTATTGAAGCATATCAGTCACTATGCTGTGAAGGAATGGCCAGAGTGGACTTTTTCATGAAGGAAAATGGTGATCTTATAATCAATGAGATTAATACCATACCTGGATTTACAAGAATCAGCATGTATCCTAAACTTTGGGAGGTTAGTGGTTTGCCCTATGGCAAATTAATTGATCAATTGCTGGGGCTTGCCCTTGAACGGCATAGTCGTGAGCAAGCGTTAAAAACTAATGTAGAATTATAAAGGTGTGAGTAAAAATGGCTCCTAGAGCAAAAAGAAAACATGGGTATTGGGTGGGCGTACCAGAAGAAGCTTGGCAAGCTGCACAGATTTCCGCAGGCAGGACTACCAATGTCACCGCCTACTATAGATGTGAATTTACAGTGACTCAATCAGGTAAGCTGTCATTTATAATTAGTGCCAATAGTAGATATCGTCTGTGGGTTAATGGTCATCCTATTACATCAGGTCCCCTAAAGGGCGATAAAATGCGGCATTACTATGATACTCTAGAAGTTTCTAAATATCTTAAGCCCGGGTTCAATTGCATTGCTGTTAAGGTCATTGCTTATCCAGCTTACGAATCCAAAACCCAATTCAATCAGGCTCCTCTTTCTGTTATGGCTAATGGAGCTGGGCCTCAGCTTATGGTTGAAGGAACTTGTAAAACCAGTAAGGGCCGGGTATTGGCAGATGTTACCACTGGTTATGGCAACTGGTCTGTCTGCTTGGATCAGGCAACAGAATGGGTACCGTATGGCCCAACGTGGTGGATGGGAGGAATGGAAAAGGTTGATGGTAGTCGCCTTCCCAATGGCTGGATGACAGAACAAGAGCCGGAAGGTGATTGGTACAAGGTTGATCCTCTTTGGTTATCAACAGATAATTGGCAGAATACAGACTTTGGAATTATTCCACCTCTTCCTCTGAATGAGAGGCCTTTGCCGCCACTTTATGAAATTCAACGTTATTTCCAAAAGGAAATGCCTGTTTTCCATTCTAATAGAGAGAGGATGTCTTTTTCTTCTCTGATGGAAGGAATGCCTATTAACTTAGCACCAAACAACAAATACATAGCAGTCTTGGATGCCGGCGAACTGACAACTGGTTACCTTGTCATTAAGCTGGAGGGAGGGGCAGGCAGCTCAGTCCGAATCCGTTATTCCGAATCCTATTATATAAAAGATGGAGAAAGTTACGTAAAGAATTTAAGAGACGATGCTGAACATGGGCTTATAATTGGACACGAAGACGAATATTTTCCCTCGGGTGGCTCTGATCGATATGAACCTTTCTGGTTCCGCACTTTCCGTTATATACAGGTAGAGATTGATACTGGTGATGAGGCCTTAAGCCTTGAGTGCCCTTTTTATCTGGAAACCGGGTATCCCCTGGAGGCGAAGACAACGGTACAATCTACAGCACCTTGGGTTAATGATGTTTGGAATATTAGTCTCCGCACCTTAAGAAGATGCATGCACGAAACCTACGAGGATTGTCCATATTATGAGCAACTTCAATATCTGATGGATACTCGATCGCAGATTTTATTTACTTATATGGTCAGTGGAGACGCTAGAATGGCTGAAAAGGCCATGGAGGACTACCGAAGCTCTTTGTTGCCCAATGGGCTGTTGCAATCTCGCTATCCGTCAAATGAGCCTCAGGTAATACCCACCTTCAATATTTATTTCATCCTTATGGTGGAAGATTACTACTGGCAGACTGGAAAAATAGAACACATAGTAGAATATCGTTCTGTAATTGATGGGATATTGGAATGGTTCCATAAACATATTGGAAAAAGTGGTTTTGTTGAAGACTTGGAATTCTGGCCTTTTGTAGACTGGGTAAATGGATGGGACAAAGGGGTGCCACCGGCTGTAGAAAAAGGACCGGCCACCATTCACAGTCTATTGTATGCAGCAGGGCTTCAGGCAGCTGCCAGATTAAATGATTTAACCGACAGAAAATTCATGGCTGCGGAGTACGAAAAGCGAGCCAAGACAATTTTACAGGAAATTGAGAACTCCTGCTGGGATGATGCCAATGGTCTGTTCCGTGAAGGACCTAAGTTCGATAGGTTCAGCCAACATGATCAGGTGTGGGCAGTGCTTACGGGGCTGGTAAAAGGAAAACGCGGTAAAAGCGTTATGAAGAAATCCCTGGCTCTGGATGATATTGATATTTGCTCATATTCCATGAAGTTTTATCTCATGCGGGCTCTGGAAATGACCGGCATGTACGATAGAAGTGAAGTAATATGGGACGATTGGAAGGAAATGTTGAATAGGCGTCTAACCACCTGTCCTGAAGATGATGTGAACATGCGCAGTGATTGTCATGGCTGGAGTGCCTTGGCTTTATATGAATTTACACGCTGTATACTTGGCGTAAAGCCTTTAGAACCAGGCTGGACAAAAATTGGAATCGAGCCCCGGGTTCTTTCTCTCCCGGATTTCTCCGGTAGTGTTATTACTCCAAAGGGAATGGTTCAAGTTAGCTGGAAGCGCGGCTCCGGGCATTTCACTATTTCAGGTCAGGTGCCGGATGGTGTACCTGTGGAGCTTAGCCTGCCTGATGGTACTAAGCAATTGTATCTTCATGGGGGAGCATTTGAGTTTTGATGGGTACTAGGCACCTAGCTGGATACTGGATACTAGATGCTGGTAGAACGAAAGACTGGCTGGATACTGGATGCATGTATGAGCATACGACTCTGTCTTATCCGAAATAGACTGAGATTGCTAGCTATAGGCACAATTGAAATATATAATAACAAAGGAGATTGCTTATACACAATCTCCTTTGTTATTGTTTCATGATTTAGTATTGGCAATTACCATTAGGTCAAAGTACAGCGCCTAAACCCAACATTCGCGCACTACCAGTATCTAGTATCAATCTGCAATGCCTAGCTACTGTAGCTTATTCTTCATCTTCGTCATCTTCGTCCTCATCATCGTCATATAGATCTTCAATAGCGTCTATCAGTTCATCCATTATATCTTCATCAACTGGTACGTACTGTTCTTCATCGCCTTCCATAACAACCTTCATAAGATAGATGTTTTTCTCTTCGCCGTGGCAAGAACAAGAGTCGCAATCGTGGTCATGTTCGTGATCGTGATCCTCATCCTCATCCTCATCTACATCAGCCTCGGCCAACATGACATATTCTTCATCATCATATTCAAAGTAGTCTAAAATTTCTAACTGAATTTCCTGTCCATCTTCATCGCTGAAAACTAGAATGTCTCTTTCTTCCATAGGAAATCCCTCCCATTCATAATAATAGGTTTATTGTACCCGATATTTTCTTGACATACAATGTTCTTAGGGAAAAAATGTGATATTATTGTTTAAGTAGTATTATTGGTAAATATAAATTTTACAGGTGGATATTTAATGGAGAGAATTGATTTTTTAAAGAAGATTCCTTACTTTCAGGGTATATCAAATACTGAGCTTCAGGCTATTGCCGATGTTATGAAAGAACGCAATTATCCCCGGGGAGAGCTTCTCTTTATGGAGGGCGAATTTGGTGAGGCTGTTCATTTTGTTATGAAGGGCAGAGTGAAAATCTACAAGACCTCCGAGGATGGCCGAGAGCATATTCTTTACATAGCCCTTCCAGGAGATATTTTCGCAGAGGTAATTTTATTTAACGAGGTAAACTATCCGGCTACTGCTGAAGTAATGGAGGATTCAAAAATAGCATTCATCAGCAATGAAGATTTGGAGAAAGTT
Organism: uncultured Eubacteriales bacterium; assembly: GCA_964345785.1. Lineage (GTDB taxonomy): Bacteria > Bacillota > Clostridia > Caldicoprobacterales > DTU083 > UBA5454. The sequence goes on from CAYFSR010000006.1 coordinate 15,381, forward strand.
TTGAAAGACCACCCTGCTATGGCAGTTGCTATAATTAAAGTGCTGAACAAACGGCTGATAGATGCACAGCAGCAGGTCAAAAGTCTCGCCCTGCACAATACACATGGAAGAACTGCTGAGAAGCTAATTAAGTTAGCTATGGACCACGGAATGGAAACAGACAAGGGGATAGAATTGGACCTTATGGTATCCAGACAGGAATTGGCAAATATGGTGGGTGCAACCAGAGAAACAGTTACAAGGGTTTTAATGGCCTTTAAGAAATATAAGCTCATAGAGATTGATCGAAATACCATTTACATTACCAACCCAGAGAAGTTAAAAGAGTGGATCACATAATATCAAGTTAGATTAAATTTAAAATATAGGAGGTATGAAAATGAGTAAAAAGCTTTACCGGTCTAATAGTCAGAAGGTGTTTGCGGGGGTTTGCGGAGGTTTGGCTGAGTACCTGAATGTTGATGTAACTATCATCCGTCTTATATGGGTACTGGCGTTTTTCGCATGGGGAATAGGGTTATTAGTGTACATAATATCTGCTATTATTATCCCTGTCACACAAAGTGAATCAAATACCGAAGGAACTATAATTACAGATGAAGATGGTAATCAAACCTTTATACCTAACGGAACTAAAAGCCAGGAAGTTCATCACAATGGCTCGGAAGGCACGAATAACTCCCTTCTTTTTATCGGAGGGGCAATGGTGGTTATTGGTGTATTAGTACTTCTAGATAGGTATATTCCTTTCCGCGAGATTATTCGCTCCATCAGAGGTTATGGCTGGCCAATATTATTGATTATTGTGGGAGTTTTAATTGTGATATCTTCTGTACGGAAAAAGTAATCAGCTAGCAAACATAGATTAAAAATTAACAATCCAAATCAAGCTAAGTGTTGAATTTTTTCTTTTATTAAGTAAAAAAAGCAAAATCATTCCTCACTTCAAGCTTGATTTTTTTATGCTTTTCTTTATCTTGGTCTTTAGTATGACTATTGCTAAATAGTTGAGTAGAGCCTTTCCAAGCTGTTATATATGTACCATAGTTAAAGTGCAAATAAAAGTTTTGATTAAAGGAGTATTTTTGGTAACGCCAAAACCGAAAAAAGCTTGATTTGGTGGCTTAAACGCGTTATAATATATATGAGGCATGAGAAATTCGTTAGCTTTTTAACAATGATAACTGTACCATGTGTTTCATGATTTTATTCGAAAAATATTTGGTTTCGAGTAAAGAGACAGGGTATAATATATTTAATGGAGATCATTATTGGAAAAGGAGAGGTTATCCATGGAACAATGGAAGAATTTTAATAAGGGCAATTGGTGCGACGAAGTTGACGTCCGCGATTTTATTCAATTAAACTATAAACCATATGAAGGAGACGATTCTTTTTTAGAGGAGCCTACAGAAGCAACTAAGTATCTTTGGGACGAATTATCTGAATTACTAAAAAAAGAAACAGACAGTGGCGGCACTCTTGATATTGACACAGAAATTGTTTCCACTATTACTTCACATAAACCAGGATATATTGACAAGGAACATGAAAAGATTGTAGGGTTACAGACTGATGCACCGCTTAAGCGTGCGATCATGCCCAATGGTGGTATTCGAATGGTTAAGCAATCCTGCGAAGCTTATGGATATCAACTCAATCCCAACATTGAGAAGATGTATTCAGAATATCGAAAAACTCATAACCAGGGTGTATTTGATGCTTACACTCCAGAAATTCGTCGTGCTCGAAAAGCGGGCATTATTACTGGTTTACCAGATGCTTATGGCCGAGGCAGAATTATTGGGGACTACAGACGGGTCTCACTTTACGGGATAGATAAACTAATTGAAGACAAGGAAAGACAGAAGGCAGAGCTGGAAGTCGCTTGGATGGAAGATGATATTATTCGAACACGAGAAGAGACCACTGAGCAGATTCGCGCTTTGGAAGCTCTGAAAGCCATGGCCCTCAGCTACGGGTATGACATTTCTCTTCCCGCTTCTAACGCCCATGAAGCTGTTCAATGGCTGTATTTTGGCTATCTCGGTGCTGTAAAGGAACAGAACGGAGCGGCTATGAGTCTAGGCAGGGTAGCTACCTTCCTTGACGTTTATATAGAAAGAGACATGAAAAATGGAACACTTACAGAGCAGGAAGCACAGGAGTTAATCGATCATTTTGTCATGAAGCTGCGATTAGTTCGCTTCTTGAGAACACCTAATTACAATGAACTCTTCAGTGGAGATCCTACCTGGGTAACTGAAAGCATTGGTGGAATGGGTCTTGATGGTAGAACTTTGGTTACTAAGAATTCATTCCGATTCCTGCATACCTTATCCAATTTGGGGCCAGCTCCAGAGCCTAATATGACTGTACTCTGGTCTCATGAATTACCGGAAGGCTTTAAGAATTATTGCGCTAAAATGTCTATTCAAACTAGCTCCATCCAATATGAAAGCGATGATCTCATGCGTCCCTACTGGGGAGACGATTATGGAATCGCCTGCTGTGTATCGGCTATGCGCTTGGGTAAGCAGATGCAGTTTTTTGGCGCGCGGGCTAACTTAGCCAAAGCCCTCTTATATGCCATCAATGGCGGTAAGGATGAGAAGAGTGGTGCTCAAGTAACTCCACCATTTGCACCTATTTTATCTGAATACCTGGATTATGATGAAGTTATGAATCGATTTGACAACGTGATGGAATGGTTGGCAAGGGTTTATGTCAACGCACTCAACATAATTCATTACATGCATGATAAATATGCTTACGAAACTTTAGAAATGGCATTACATGATAAGGATATTCTAAGAACCATGGCCTGTGGAATAGCCGGCCTATCCGTTGTAGTGGACTCCCTAAGTGCTATCAAATATGCAAAGGTTAAGCCTATTCGAAATGAAGATGGCTTAGCGATTGATTTTGAAATAGAGGGGGACTTCCCCGCTTATGGTAATAACGATGACCGTGCTGACCAACTGGGAGTCAAATTAGTGGAAGTATTTATGAAAAAGCTCCGCAAGCAGAAAACTTATCGCGATAGCATGATAACACTTTCTGTTTTAACAATTACCTCCAATGTAGTATATGGCAAGAAGACAGGGAACACTCCGGATGGCAGAAAAGCAGGAGAACCCTTTGCACCAGGTGCCAACCCAATGCATGGAAGAGATCAGAAGGGTGCCATTGCTTCTCTAAGCTCTGTTGCCAAGTTGCCCTACCGCTACTCTCAGGATGGAATTTCTTACACCTTCTCCATCGTTCCTAAGGCTCTGGGTAAAACTAAGGAGAATCGTGTGGACAATCTGGTTGCTTTGCTAGACGGTTACTTCTTAAAGGGTGGCCACCATATTAATGTTAATGTGTTTGAAAGAGAAACCTTGCTTGATGCTATGGAACACCCGGAGAGATATCCACAATTAACCATCCGTGTTTCCGGCTACGCAGTAAACTTTGTAAGACTTACAAGAGAACAGCAAGAAGACGTATTGGCTCGTACATTCCATGAAGGGATCTGATTACTTTGAAAAATGGTAGAATTCATTCAATAGAAACCATGGGTACCGTAGATGGCCCAGGCATTCGCTATGTAGTATTTACTCAAGGTTGCCCTATGCGTTGCGTATTCTGCCATAACCGAGATGCCTGGGACCCAAAGGGTGGCAATGAAACAACAGTAGATGAATTAATGGAGGATATCAAGCAGTATCTTCCCTTTTATAAAAGCTCCGGCGGTGGTGTAACAGCCACCGGTGGAGAACCCACTATGCAGTCTGAGTTTGTCAGGGATTTATTTTCCAGAGTTAAGAATGAGCTGGGATTAAATACAGTAATGGACACCTCTGGATTTGTTGAAATCGACAGGGCAAAGGGGCTGCTGGAGGTTACGGATCTGGTGCTTCTAAGCATCAAACATATAGACGAGATTAAGCACAAGGCAATTACAGGTGTAAGCAGTAACAAGGTATTTACTTTTATGGAATACCTAAGGGAAATTAATAAGCCTGTATGGATTAGATATGTTGTAATACCCGGTCTAACCGATGATAAGGACGACATAATACGCCTTGCGGAATTTTTGAAGGAGTTTCCTAACATCAAGTTGGTGGATATACTGCCTTATCACACCATGGGGGTTTACAAGTGGGAGGAACTAGGGCTTGATTATTCATTAGACAATGTGTCTCCTCCTGATAAAGAATCTATGAGAGAAATTAAGGAAGTTTTCAGAGAATACGGATTTCAAGTGAATGTCTGATTCATAAAGCCAAGGGTTTTTCCGAAGCAGGGGGACGGTTCTCGTGCTTCATTTTTCATTGTGATGAGAAACTCTATTTGCTATCTTAGATTTAACGTAGGACATTACAAGGTCGCTGTAGAAATCTGAACAGTAGGATGAAGGAGAGTGGATACAATTGAAAATAATGGTATTTCTAGCTAATGGCTTTGAGGAGGTTGAAGCACTAACAGTAGCAGACTACCTCAGAAGAATGGACATAACAGTGGATACAGTATCCATAACCTATGAAGCTAAAGTAACAGGTGCCCATGACATCACAGTGTTAGCAGATAAAACGCTGGAGAACATACAGGATTTAAGCGCATATGATGGTGTTGTTATTCCTGGAGGTCTGCCTGGAGCGACAAACCTAAGAGATGAGCCGAAGGTTATCGATATCGTAAAAACAATGAACCAGAATAAGAAATTGACAGCAGCGATTTGCGCAGGTCCCATTGTCTTAGAACGAGCCGGGATAATTGAAGGTAAGAAAATCACTTCCTATCCTGGATTTCAAGATCAGTTAACTGGTGCTATTTATCGGGAACAAGCTGTTGTAAGAGATGGAAATATTATCACAGCGAGGGGTCCCGCACTGGCTGTTGACTTTGCAATAGCAATAGTCAGATATTTGTTGGGTGATGAGAAAGCCAGCAAGTTGAAGGCAAACATATTGTATAAATCATAAGGAAGCAGGAGAACCGTCCCCGTGCTTCCCCCGTGCTTCCTTAACTCAAAAGGATTGGCAGTATTCCGAAGGGGTCATACCATAACGTGATTTAAATAAACGAGAAAAATAAGATGCATCCTGATAGCCCAGATAATGGGCTATCTGTGTTATATTCATTTCGCTTTCCTGCATTAACCGCTTTGCTTCATCCATCTTCAGTTCGATAAAATAATCAATTATCCCGCAGTCCATCTGCATTCGAAACAATTTTTTCATTTGAGGAACACTGTAGCCTAAATCGCCAGCTATTTGTTCCAAGCTTACTGATTCGCAAATACGATTTTCAAGATATTTTACAACATTGTCAGTCAATTGCTTGTACATAACCTGCATAGCGTAGGTTTCCACCCGGCGTTGGATCTTAACTCCTACATTACGCTGTACCAGGTTAATTAATAGCATTTCCAAGTATAGCTGTATCATTTGTGTTTGTCCAAAGGGAGCATCTTTTAAAGGTACTGGTGTAGATGATAGGTTATATGGTGTTTGCTTAGAGACAACACTCCTTTGCCAACTTCGAACTGCATCATATAAATAGCCTCGTTCTTTACTGTTCAAGTTCAATATACGGTGTTCAAAATATTTCATACCGGGAGAGTCGCAAACAAAGGATGCGACAATGAATTTTGATCGGATTTGCTCATATGCCGATACGGCGTGAAATTCGCCAGGCTTGTGAAATGCCAATTCTCCAGATTTCAGAATATACTGCTCCTCTCCAGCTGTGATCAACATTTTACCGCTGTCGATATATATAAACTCCCAAAAGTCATGGCTTTCACCTTCAAACCGGAAATCACTTGAGCTCTTGTAGTGAAAGAGACTCACCAATTGGGTAATGTTCAGCTCTTTAACAAAGGAATAAATAGGATAGTTTGGAGTCATTGTTTAGCGATACCTCCCGAAAAGTGAACATTGAAATACTTTATGGTGTCAGTGTACCACATAATCAGAATTAATTAAATCGTAAACTTAAATTTGTATCCAATAGTCCTGTTATTATATCGCTTTCTTCATATCTTTGTAAGAGATTAACTATTATAATTAGTATTAAAGGATATTGTGCAACAAAAATAGAATTAGAATATTAAAAGTGCCGTGGAACGAAAGGAGAGTTTGAACGATGAAAAAAGGAATCAGTATTTGGGCCTTTACCGAGCCATCGTTGGAAAAGTGCTTTGCCTTAGCCCAAAAATACGGATACGATGGTGTAGAATTGGCGTTGGATGAAACAGGTGATATTAACCTGAACTCTACTGAAGAAGATATGGAGAAAATCAAAACCCTGGCAGAAAAGTATGGTTTAGAGCTATATAGTGTGGCTACCGGTTTATATTGGTCTTATTCTCTCACCGATAACGATGCTGCTGTTCGCGAAAAGGCTGAAGCCATTGTTCGTAAACAGGTGGATGTAGCTTCCTGGCTGGGATGCGATACGATTTTGGTTATTCCTGGCATGGTAGCAGGTTTAGCTCCAGGAGGAGAAGTAATTCCCTACGATGTAGTATATGAGCGAGCCTTAGCAGCTATTAAGAGATTGGCACCTTATGCAGAGGAGCGTAAGGTCATTATAGGGCTTGAGAATGTATGGAACAAGTTCTTACTATCCCCCACGGAGATGCGTGACTTTATTGATGAAGTCAACAATCCCTACGTAGGTGCTTATTTTGATGTAGGAAATGTAATAATAAATGGCTATCCCGAGCATTGGATTAAAATTCTAGGAGATCGCATCGCTAAAGTACATTTTAAAGACTATCGCCGCAGTGTGGGAACCTTGGACGGTTTTGTGGATATCCTCAGTGGAGATGTGGACTATCCTGCAGTGATGAAGGCTTTAGCCGATATCGGTTATGACACCTGGGCAACGGCAGAAGTGTTTCCACAAGGTAAATACCCTGAATCCGTTATTGATGTTACTTCAAAAGCCATGGATATAATATTAGGGCGATAACAACACCAACTTGAATTTATTAGAACCTTAAAATAATACTTAAGTGAAAGTGAGGACTGAACCTATGAATATTTTAGCAATAGGATGTCATCCGGATGACATCGAAGTATCTTGTGCAGGCACCTTGGCAAAATTTGCACAACGGGGAGACAAAGTTACAGTAGCTCATGTTTGTAACGGTAACATGGGCCATGTGATTATACCCCCGGATGAGCTGCGAGTTATTCGAGCTAATGAAGCAAAGAGAGCAGGAGAACTGGCTGGTATTGAAGTAGTATCATTGGATATTGGAGATTTGCTTGCCAATGGCGGTGATATTGAGCAGAGAGATAAAGTTATGGAGCTCATTCGAACCTGTCAACCCGATGCCATTATCACTCATGCACCAACTGACTATCACACCGATCATGTAGCAGTAAGTAAACTAGTGTTTGATGCAACTTATGTTGCCAGTTGCGTTCAATATAAACCCGGGGTAGGCGAAGTTGCAAATGTGACTCCATTATTCTATATGGACAACCTAGCCGGCTCTAATTTCAATCCTACCGAATATGTGGATATCACTGACACCATTGAGCTTAAAATTCAAATGCTGGAATGTCATGAAAGTCAGCTGAAATGGATGCGAGATCATGACGGTATAGATTTTGCAGACTTTGTGCGCACATGCTCCAAGTTCCGTGGATATCAATGCGGAGTACCTTATGCAGAAGCATTTACCCAAGCCTTTGTATATCCGAAAATTGTACCAAGAAGAATTTTGCCGTAAAAAGATATTAGATACAGGATATTAGATACTAGTAGACGAAAACTAACCACATACCCGTAGCTATCCGTAGCTACCAGTATCCAATAGCCAGTATCCAGTATCAATCCCTAGAGAATTACCCTAAACCAAAAAAGGAGGAAGAAAACATGGATTTTATGAGTACAGTAAATGGGTCTTTACTAGAGGACTTTTATCCCGCTGGTTGGGATATGGCCAGAATTGATGAATGTTGTGAAAAGGGTGTAGAACGAGAAGATTTCTGGCATGAGGATTTTACCCCCATTGAATGCGAAAGCTTATCCGATTTCGACACCTATATGGGACATGAGATTGCTATACAGATTAAGAAAGCTGCAGATGATGGTGTAAAATTAGGCCTGATTTTACCTGTAGGTCCAATGGGAATGTATAAATGGGCAGTGTTCTTTCTAAAAGAGTGGAATGTGTCCTGCTCCCATGTATACACCTTCAACATGGATGAATGGTCAGATGCTGAAGGGAACACAGTGCCTAACGACAGTCCTGCTTCCTTTGAGTACAGCATGAAAAAAGCATTTTTCAACAAGTTAGGTGATTTAACGATTCCTGAATCCCAACGTAACTTTGCTACCAAAGATAACCTTCCAACTTATGCTGACAAGATTGCCAAGTTAAAAGCTGATGGTGGTAGATTAGCAGTGGTATTCGGCATAGGCAGAGCAATGCATATTGCTTTCTGGGAGCCCCATTTTGGTGAGGAATATGCAAGTGATGAAGAGTGGAAGGCAGCAACCCATCGCGTAGCAGCTAAGCTTCATCCCTTAACAATTGAACAAAATGCTCTTACCAGCTTTAAGAGCCGTTCCACATTAGTTCCCTGTAGAGCCAACACCATTGGGCCTGGACTCTTCTTACAAGCAGATGTAATAATAGGCGGATGTGATGGAGTATTAGGCAGAGGAATGACCTGGCAGGGTATGAGCTTTTTAACAACCTTGCATTATGGCCCAACTCGTCATATAGCAAGCTCGTATATTCCTACATTGCCTGGTAAACTGTTTTATCTAAAGGAACTGGCTGGTCCATTGACTGCAGATGCTAACTAAAATTAAAAATTTATAGTAGAGGTGTTTTCTATGTTAAAAGTAGCATTAATCGGCTTCGGCGGTATTGCCCAGTCCTCTCACCTTCCTGCTTATCGTAATTTGCAGGAACGGGGAAAAGCACAACTAGTAGCAGCTTGTGATATTGACCCTAAACGATTTTCTACTAAAATGGAAATCAATATAGGCCCAGCAGAAGAAGACAGCGGTATGGAATTTAATAAGTACTCCAACTGGGAAGAAATGCTGGCTAAAGAAGAAGTAGATATGGTTGATATTTGTTTACCTACATATTTACATGCAGAAATTGCTATAGAATTATTAGACAGAGGCTATAATGTGCTCTGTGAAAAACCAATGGCATTGAATTATGAGCAGAGCTCTGCTATGGTTGAGGCTGCTAATAAAGCAAAAGGCCAACTGATGATTGGTCAATGCCTGCGTTTTGCTTCAGCTTATACCTTCCTAAAAGACACAATCGAAGCACAAAATTACGGCAAACCTGTATCAGCAGTATTTCGTCGCATGAGCGGCCCGCCTATCTGGGGCTGGGACAATTGGTACATGGATAATGATCGATCTCGTGGTTGCTTGCTGGATATGCACATTCATGATATTGATATGACTCGTTTTCTCTTTGGTGAGCCAGATACTGTAACCTGCACAACAAAAGACTTCTATTCTGGGGATGACATTGTTTACTCCCGCCTGATGTACGATGGACTTGATGTAATGGCTATCGGTGACTGGGCGCAAGAAGGAACAGGTTTTACAGCTGATTACATTGTAGCACTAGAAAAGGCTACAATTAAACTGGATGCTGACGGCGTAACTGTTTATCCTCGTGGAGGAAAAGCTTATAAGCCGGAACTGAGTTCTCAAAGCTTTTATGAAGCTGAAATCGAGTTTTTTGTAGATACTGTAAGCTCTGGAGCAGCCAATGTAGTTAATCCTCCAAGCAGTGCTGCTACGACTGTAAAGCTTATTGATACCTTACGGGAAAGTGCCCGCAATGGCGGCAGTATTGTTCCCTTTGAAAAGTAGAGAGGCGGGGATTAATAATGGCTAAAATCGGAGTTCTTTTCTCTTTGAATTCCTCCACTAATATTCGTGAGGAGTTTGAAAAAATAAGGGATTTGGATTTACAGACATGCCAAATCAGTGTATGGGATACTGCGTTGCACACTGACGAAAATGCAAAGGCTATAGTAGAGGCCTCTAAAGAAACTGGTGTAGAAGTATCCACTCTATGGGCAGGCTGGTCAGGGCCCAAGGCATGGAATTTCTATGATGGTCCTCTAACATTAGGTTTAGTTCCAGTAGAGTACCGTGGTATCCGTTTGGCTGAACTTATGGTAGCCAGTGATTTTGCCCTGAAGATCGGGGTGCAAAATATTGCTACCCATGTAGGATTTATACCCGAAGACCCTAATGATGAAAATTATACAGGCACAATAGCTGCTCTTCGAAGCCTAGCACGACACTATAAAAGCAGGGATCAGTATTTCCTGTTTGAAACAGGGCAGGAGACTCCTACAACACTAGTCAGAGCTATTGAAGATATCGGTACAGGTAACGTTGGAATCAATTTTGATACAGCTAACCTAATACTGTATGGGAAAGCCAATTCCCTGGATGCTGTCGAAATGTATGGTAAGTACGTTAGGGATTTACATTGCAAGGATGGATTATTCCCAACTAACGGTCGCGATCTAGGAAAAGAGGTACCTTTAGGACAAGGAAAGGCCAACATTGAAGCGGTAATCCGTCATTTGTATTCCCTTGGCTATGATGGTCCTCTTACCATCGAACGGGAAATTTCAGGTGATGAGCAGATACGAGATATTAAAGCTGCTCGAGATTTGCTTCGTTCTATTTAGAATGTGTGATACCAGATCATTCAAGGCGCAGGGAAGAGTTCTAGTGATGATAAGGACATCTTATAAAACCAGTCATTCAGAGCTCAGCGAAGAATCATACGGATGATATGACTGTAATAAAAAGGCGGGTATGTTGATGAACTCAATATGCTCGCTTTTTCATTTCTTTTCTAAAAGTTTGGACTGTGGTATTATTGTAGCAAAGTACTAGCTAGCTTGAATCAGTTATTAGTGATTAGGTTATTTGAGATCAAGTTCTTAATGAACGAGGTATTAATGTTCAAGTTACTAAAGATTCAATTTTAAAGGAGTTAACCTATGAAAATTCCTTTTCGTGTAGGAGATGTTTTAGTCTATCTTTTCATAGTCCTGCTTGTAGTTGGCAGCTTTGCTGGGCTTAATTGGATGGGAAGAGGCTCGGAACACAATCAAGTTATAGTAGAAGTGGATAATACCCTATGGGGAACCTACGATCTACCTATGGGTGATAATACAAGAGAAATCCATGTTGATGCAGGAGACGGTCTATATAATGATTTGATTCTAACAAGCACAGGGGTATCAATCCAAGAGGCCAGCTGTCCAGATCAACTTTGTGTCACTGGGGGTAAGATCAACAGGCCAGGTCAAACCATAGTCTGTCTACCTAACAAAGTGGTTGTTCGTATAATCGGAAACCAGGAAGGAGAGGCTCCCTTGGATGACATCGCATCTTAGGGTTTTTTGCAATGAATAAAAATAAAAAAATGGTACTTATGGCTTTGCTCATATCAATGGCTCTGGTGCTGCACTACTTTGAGAATTTCATCCCGCCGCTGGCTCCTGGAGCAAAGTTAGGCTTGGCTAACATAGTAACAATGGTATGTCTTAATCTGTTTGGTTTTGGGGAAGCTATGACAGTGGTGTTAATTCGCTCTGTTTTAGGTCCGATGCTTGGAGGAAGTCCAACTGGAATAATGTACAGTTTGGCAGGTGGAACCCTAAGCTGTGTGGTAATGGCAATCATGTTCTATCGTTTTAACAAATATTTCAGCCTTTTAGGAATAAGCGTTGCCGGAGCGGTATTTCATAATATCGGACAGCTGTTGGTGGCATCCTTTTTATATGGCACCATGGGGATATTATTTAGCTATTTACCAATTATGATGTTTTCTTCTGTTGTCACAGGTAATTTTATTGGATTGGCGGCAAAATACATCATAAGATTCATAGATAGCAAGGCTGTTAACATAAGCAGTTAACCACTCAGGAGGGCTACTGGAAAGAATGATGGTATGGAAAAAATATGTGGATGTTTGCGAGGACATTGATAAGATAGACAGTTATATCCGGAAGTCCTTAAAATCAAATCAGCAGGTGTTATCTAATGCAGTTGACGATCTTCTGTCCGCTGGTGGAAAAAGATTACGTCCGGCAATGGTTCTAATGGCAGGGCGCTTTGGAAAATACAATGAAGATAAACTGATCCCTATGGCAGCGACCATAGAGATGATACATATGGCTACCTTGGTACATGATGATATTATCGATGAATCGGATATGCGCAGAGGAAAGCCTACCACAAGAAATCGCTGGGATAACAGTACAGCGGTTTTTACTGGTGATTTTATATTGGCCAGGGCATTTTCTATTATCACTCAGAATATATCTCAAAGAGGAATGTATCGTCTAGCCAATGTAATCAAAGGTATTTGCGAAGGGGAGGTTGATCAGTTTCAATCCAGGTACAACACCTCCTTATCAACACTTCATTATCTAAAGCGAATAGCCCGAAAGACCGGGATGCTTTTTTCTTTGAGCTGCCAGGTAGGAGCGGAGGAATCCCGGTGTAAAAAAGATACTATCCACTTCTTAAGAAAGTTTGGCCTAGATTTTGGAGTTGCATTTCAAATAAGTGATGATATTTTGGACTTTTTTGGAGATCAGAAAGTAATGGGTAAGCCCCTGTGTTGCGATTTTGCAGAAGGGATTTATACTTTGCCAATCATTTGTGCCATGGAGAATCCGCAAACAAAGAATAAACTGGCGGACTATATTGGCAGGAAGGACTTAACGCAAAGTGACGTTCTAGAGGTCGGAAGGATTGTAGAGGAAAATGGCGGCCTTGAAAAATCCAGGGCTATGGGAAGGCGTTACCTAGAAAAATGCCACAATAGTTTAGGTATGCTGCCGAACATCCCTGCAAGAAAGGCCTTTCAGGAAATAACAGATGAATTGATGGAGCGCAGTTATTGAAAAATCCTCTGAAAAATCCTCTTGATTTGTCCTTCGTAATAGGCTATAATGAAATTTGTTAGAAAACACGGGGGTATGGCGCAGTTGGTAGCGCGCTTGAATGGCATTCAAGAGGCCGTCGGTTCGAATCCGTCTATCTCCACCAAAGAAACCGCTTGAAATCAATATTTCAGGCGGTTTTTACTTTTTGGGAAATGTAGCTGAAAATCGTAAAAAGTGGGTATAAATTAGGGTGGTAGAAAAGGTTTGGTACCAACGAAAGAGGAGTTTTACAATATACAAAGGTAAAGTGTTATGGTAAAATAAAGTAAGAAAGTTTTAATCACTACGATTTTTATAGAGGAGGGTGAAAAATGAAATGGTCTGAGGCTAGAGATATATATCCAGATAAATGGCTACTTTTCGAAGCAATAGAAGCATTTTCTGAAAATGGGCAAAGAATAATAAAAGATATATCAGTTATCAATGTGTTTACTGACGGTAGAGATGCCTTAAGACAGTATTCTGAAAAACACAAAAAAGATAAGAGCCGAGAAATGTATGTGTACCATACCAAAAATGAAGAGCTTACGATAGGCGAAAGAGCTTGGATTGGGGTTAGAAAGTATGGTTAAATTGGATATAAAATATGGTCTTCCATTTTGCAGGGTTTCGCTTGAATATATAGGAAAATCTATGACTTTTGATAATGTACTTTTAGATACTGGCTCTGGTGGGACAGTTTTTAAGATGGATAAAGTGGATCGTATGGGAATAACAATCGAAGATAACGATTCAATAGAAACAATATCAGGGATAGGCGGAGTGGAATTTGTTTATAAGAAAAGTGTTGATGGCGTAAAACTAGGAAACCTAGTGGTGCGAAATTTTGTTATAGAAGTTGGGGTTATGGATTATGGGTTCGAAATAGATGGAATAATAGGAGTAGACTTTTTAAGCGAAGTAGGAGCAATCATAGATTTAAACAAATTGATTGTTTATAGTGATTAGTTTTATGTCGTCAAATGTTGATATAGTTGAACTTACACATAGAAAAACCTACGCTATCACAAAATTGGGAGTGCTACCTGATGGATTGCCCGAATTTCTACCCAATTTTAAGATTTATAGATCTTTTCATTTAAAAAACCGAGAAATGTTGTAAGAAATTTTGGGGGTTATACGCGAGCGTATGTATAGCTAACAGCTCACAGTTGTCGCGGAGGTGTTTTCATGTTCTGGAGAAAGAATTCTAAAAAGAAAGAAGACAAAATAGACCTTGTCGTTCTAAAAACAGTAAATAACAGTATTGAACTGGAGATTGTAAAAGGTATATTGAGTGATAGTGGCATTGCCTTTATAGTTAAAGATCGTGGTTACGGTGGACATATGAGAATAGTGGCGGGCGATACTCTATTCTATGCAACTGATATCCTGGTGGACAGGACTGACTATGACGCAGCAAATGAACTTATTGAAAATATGAAGTTAGAATAAAAACCAAATAAAAACATTTGGATTTACTTTAATGACAGAATCAATAAATATTGCTATAATAAATCGCGAACAGGAACGAGGCGAAAAATATCCAGATACATGGCATATGTATCTTTACAAAAGCTACTGTTATGCACTAATTTACTTTATAAATCGAAGGATGTGGTGATATGAAAAAACATGTTGGTATTTTGGCTGTAATTTCATCTGCAATTATTTTTGGTGTTGTTCCTATTCTAGTAAGTCTATCATATCAAGGCGGAAGCAATGCTATTACTTCTTCATTCTTGCGATCTTTCTTAGCTCTTCCCATCCTTTATATTATTACTAAGCAGAAAAGGATTTCCTTAAAAATAACGAAGAAAGAATTGGGTCAAATTATTCTATTTGGTTTCATTGGAGTAACTTTAACAGGCTTAGCACTTACCTCATCCTACCAGTATATACCTGCAGGGATCACAACAACACTGCATTTTACATACCCGGTACTCGTTACTGTAGCCGGCTTCATATTTTTTCGTGATAAGATTCGCGGTGGGCAAGCTTTGGCTTTACTACTTTCCTTTGCAGGAGTTCTATTTTTCATGGGAAATAGCAGTGATTTAAACATATTAGGTATTTTATTGGCTTTGCTATCAGGTGTGACTTATACCTTTTATATGTTGGGGATCGAGCGAACCGAGTTAAAGGACATGCACTATTTTAAGCTTTCATTCTATTTCTGCTTAGTTACAAGCGTCTCCTTAGGAATAATGGGATTGGTAACCAGAGAATTACAATTTAATTTGACACCTGTAGCATGGTCTTATTCTTTTTTAGTTGCCATCCTAGCGTCGGTCGGTGCTTTATCTTTATTTCAAATAGGTATTAAATCAGTAGGAGCTTCTACTGCAGCTATATTATCCACCCTTGAACCGATTACCAGTATTGTATTAGGCGTACTTTTTCTAAATGAAACTGTAACTCCCCAAAAACTGTTTAGCAGCATATTAATCCTGTCCGGCGTAATTTTGATGACGTATATGCAAAGTAAATCAAGCAAGAGCAATGCTAGCAGCCCCACAACGGTTCCTTTACAACCTGCAAGTGTGGAGGAGATTATTAGGTAAATAGGCTGGTGAAAGCTTGTATATGAGTTTATAAGCCGTCTTTTATGGACAGATAGAGTCGACTGCCCCTACAACATGCCATACAATATAAAACACAGGGGTGGACGACTTGGCCCCCCTATCTAAGTACATTATCGCAGCTAACCTTACTACAGCTTATCAACAGAATAATGGAAACCAGTAGCTTGCTCCATTTTATTGCTCACTGAGGAACGGTAGCCCGCATCCAGTATCATCATTGCGTTTAGATTAGTTTCAATATTCAAGGTAGGATGTAAGGGTGTGCCGTTTTCCAAATGACTGATAAATTCCTTGGCGATATCATTGCGATCTTCAGGAATTGGATCAGCTTTATAAACTTCAGCCGGTGTAATGGTATGTCTTTTATTATAAATTCTAACCTCATCACCATCTGTTACCAGTGTGCCATCTAAACCAAAGACAACAGGTCCATTAGGTGTACCTGAATTCACAGTGGTCCAACTGCCCTCGATCTGTGCTACTGCATCGTCAAATTGAGCGGTTATGGATCCATAATCTTCAGCACTGCCAAAGGGGCTGTTGAAATTCGCTCTAAGTCCATAGGCGGAACGTACAGGCGAACCTATAAACCAACTTGCAAGGCAGGAGCCATAACAACAATAATCCCAAAATGCTCCGCCGCCAGCCTGAGCATGATACCACCATTCAGCAGCTTGTTCTTTTTGGCTAAGACCTTCACCATATGAGAAAGGCCCTTGAGAGTCGCTGTTTCTATATGTAAACTTAAATATTTTGCCAACTGCTCCTTCACTTACCAGCTTATGAGCTAATCTAACTCCGGGGAACCAGGTAGATGGCCAGTTAACGGCAAGCACAGCACCACTTTGTTTTGCAGCATGTGCCATTTTAAGAGCATCTGCCATGTTTGTAGCCATAGGTTTTTCAACTACCACATTAATTCCTCTTGACAGAATATCCGTTATAACTTCACCATGAAAGGCATTTTCACAACAAACTATGGCTATGTCCAAAGCGCCATCGTCTAATAATTTAGTGTAGTCATCATAAACTGCAGTCATGCCAGTCATTTCCATAACCTTTTTCATGTTGTTGGACCTTGTAGAAGGCTTATCACTGATAGATGGAACCAAAGGTTTTAAGTCGGAGCAGCCAACCCACTCTATTTTGTCACCTAATTCAAAAAAGTTCTTCACCAGTGTACCGATATGCATGTGTGCAAATCCGATAACACCAACGCGATACGTCTTCATTATAAAAACTCCTTTTCTATTTAGTTATAATTCATTCATGTCCAATATAAGTTCATTGTAGTATTAAGAAAAGTTCATGTCAAGAATTCTAGTAAATTCCTATCTCTCATGGTACAATATTTACCAGCAGAGCTAGCTCTGTTTACATTTAAGATCGCAGAATGGGGCCGAGGATATGGGGAGTAATTTACAAGAAAACCATGCGCTGGATGATTCAAAGCTAGAATTGAGTCAAATCATCACTATTATATGTATTACCATATTTACTGCTGTGATATATTATTGGCTTGTTACAAATCAAAGTGCCAGCCCTGATGGCCGCTTTGCTGCTTTGCTTAATGCTTCCTTATTTGCGGTTTTAGGTATACGTTTTATACCAATGTGGGTTGCCTCTTGGAGCAAGAAAACAACTAATGAGAAAGATAAGAAAGAAGCTTTAACCACTGAGGGGACCCCTGCTAAGGTAGAGAAAAAATCTATCTATGCTAAAATCTTTGTTTTTTTTCTTAGTATCGATGTCTTTATTATACTTCTAATCTATTTTCTACAAATAATATCGGACAAAGTCGGGCCCTTTCACGAGGCATTGAAGCTGTGGGAGGCCACTGACAGCGGGCATTATCTTGATATAGCACAAGACTGGTATTTATCAACGGGTCATAGGGATCGTCTTGTTCAATTGGTTTTTCTGCCAGGATATCCACTTTTAATACGTATCATAAATATTCTTGTAGGGAATTATCTGTACTCTGGCATGATTGTCTCTGGTTTATGCTTCGCAGGTGCAGGCATTATGCTGTATCGACTGGTCAGATTGGAGCATGATCATGAGCATGCAGTTCGAGCATTAATATATCTTTGCATATTTCCAGGTTCGTTCTTTTTTGCGGCCCCTATGAGCGAAAGTCTGTTTTTGCTTCTCAGTGTTTCATGTATCTACTTTCTTCGCAAAAAGGATTGGTTTGTTGCTTGCTTATTTGCCGGCTGGGCGGCATTCACCCGCTCTTTAGGATTGACCCTTATAGCACCTGTTTTATTTGAAATGATTGCAGATAGTAGAAATCCTGATGTTACTCAATCGTCAGAAGAACAGTCTTTTATAAAATCTAACTTTGGAAGGCAATTGATATTCAAGTATGCGAATGTAATTTTTATTCTGCTTGGGTTTGGGATATATTTATTTGTAAACTATCAAGTTTCTGGTAATCCATTTCAGTTTTTAATTTATCAAAAAGAGCATTGGAGTCAATCCTTGAGCTTGTTTTTCAATACGGCCTCCTACCAGACTGACAATGCAATCAGAACTTTCCAAAAACAGGAGTTTCATAACTTATTTGGACTATGGTTGCCTAATCTGTTAAGCATATTTCTCAGCCTGATTATTATGACGATAGCTGTAAAGAAGATTCGTCCTAGCTATACAGCCTATTTTATTGCATATTATATTGTAGCCATTGGCGCAACCTGGTTACTTTCTGCTCCACGATATCTTTTAACCTTGTTTCCTATACATTTAGGACTGGCAAGCATGACGGAGAAACGTTGGGTGGATCGTCTTTTGATAATAATTTGTATAATTCTATCCGTATTATATGCTTATATGTTTGTGAATCGCTGGCAGGTGTGGTGATACAGGTAGTTACTATTCATTGCCCGTAAATAATAAATTTATTATACAATGGATTAGTTGTGAATAGTAATTACAGGTACTTCGTTGATAGAATATGTTTATTATTTTTCTTGATTTATCCACATACCTGTGCTATTCTTGATGTAGTTAAATATTTGTCAAACATTTCGTGCTAAGGGCAAGGGTTCGTCCCAAGCCAGAAGGCGAGAGAGACTGAAAGATTATGAACTGAGAGTAGTGTTCTCTGTTTTCTGTCCCTGTGCCTTTTTGCACAGGGCTTATTTTTTGCCTAAAAAAGTATATCTTTTGACAAATGTGCGCTAGCGCTTTTGTCCTTTTTGGAGGTTGATGATATGGAAACAAGAATAGCATTAGTTGGTATTATACTTGAAAACAAAGAATCTACACCACAATTGAATGCAATACTGCATGATTACGCCGAATATATTGTTGGCAGAATGGGGATTCCCAATGTAAAGGAAGGAATGTCGGTCATTAGCATCGTAATTGATGCCCCGGAGAAAGTGACAAGTGCGCTGGCTGGCAAGATTGGTATGCTGCCTTATGTAAGCGTAACAACAATGTACTCTAAGAAATCTTAATCAGAATTCAAAAATGCAGCTAAATCAAAATTGAAATTTTAACAAAAATGCAATCAATACAATTAATGTAACAAATAATACAAATCATCCTAATTGGATGCGATGGAGGTAATATGTCAAAGCTTTACGATATCATAGACAAACTAGAGGAGACGCAGTCCTTGGAAAAGGAAGAATTTGTTCAACTCCTTGATAATCTATCAGAAACTATAGCGCAGTACGCTTACGAAAAGGCAAGAAAGAAAGCCCAGGACCACTTTGGAAATCGAATATATATACGAGGCTTGATCGAAATCTCCAACTACTGCAAAAATGATTGCTTGTACTGTGGAATTCGAAGGTCGAATAAGAATGCTGATCGCTATCGATTGAGCAAAGAAGATGTCCTTAACTGTTGTCAGACAGGTTATAATCTTGGGTTTCGCACCTTTGTTCTACAAGGGGGAGAAGATCCTTTCTATAGCGACGAGTTCTTAATCAATCTAATATCTGAAATCAAGGAGATATATTCAGATTGTGCAATAACCCTATCTTTAGGAGAGAGAAGCAGGGATTCCTATCAAAAGCTATTTGATGCAGGGGCGGATCGTTATCTACTTCGTCACGAAACAGCTGATGAAAATCATTACAGTAAATTGCATCCCAAAGAACTTGCTCTCGAGACTCGAAAGGCTTGTCTACAAAACCTACAAGATATTGGATATCAAACTGGCACTGGATTTATGGTAGGCTCTCCCTGGCAGGCCAATGAGAATCTGGCTCAGGATCTGCTTTTCATTAAAGAGCTTTCACCTGCAATGGTTGGAATAGGTCCTTTTATTCCTCATCATGACACGCCATTTGCTGCGGAATCTCAAGGAGACTTAGACAAAACCTTGATTCTTATAGCACTGCTGCGTTTGATGAAGCCCAGTCTTTTGCTGCCTTCTACTACTGCCTTGGGGACCATTCACCCTAAAGGGCGGGAACTCGGAATTTTAGCTGGTGCCAATGTGGTAATGCCTAATCTTTCACCAGTTAATGTAAGGAAGAAATACATGCTGTATGACAATAAAATTTGTACTGGCGAGGAAGCTGCAGAATGTAATGTATGCTTGAAGAATCGAATAGAAGCAATTGGATATGAAATTGTTACGGATCGTGGTGACTATGCACCGCAATCAATGAAAGGGGTCTTATCAAATGTATGATGTAAAGTCTAAAAAAGCAGAGGAATTTATTAATCACGAAGAGATAGAAGAAACCATTCAGTGGGCTAATGCAAACAAAAGCAATTATGAGCTCATAAGTAAGATTATTGAAAAAGCAAAGACCATGAAGGGAGTTTCTCATAGAGAGGCTGCTGTACTGCTGGAATGCGATATTGAAGAGCTAAATCAAGAAATGGTTAAGCTGGCCAAGGAAATCAAGCAGAAGCTGTATGGTAATCGTATTGTTATCTTTGCCCCTCTATACCTTTCCAACTATTGCGTTAATGGATGTGTATATTGCCCTTACCATCATCAGAACAAGCACATTCGCCGGAAAAAGTTGACTCAGAATGACATTAAAAGGGAAGTAATTGCTCTGCAGGACATGGGACATAAAAGGCTGGCATTGGAAACAGGAGAGGACCCCATCAACAATCCCCTGGAATATATCTTGGAAAGTATTGAGACTATCTATTCCATCAAGCATAAAAATGGTGCAATAAGGCGCGTTAATGTCAATATAGCAGCAACTACCGTTGAGGACTATAGAAAGTTGAAGGATGCTGGTATCGGCACTTATATACTGTTTCAGGAAACCTATCATAAGGAAAATTATGAAACCTTACATCCCAAAGGACCAAAGCATGACTATGCATGGCATACAGAAGCCATGGATCGTGCCATGGAAGGCGGCATAGATGATGTAGGACTTGGAGTTCTGTTTGGCTTAAATTTATACCGATATGATTTTATTGGACTATTAATGCATGCTGAGCATTTGGAAGCAGCTTGCGGTGTAGGTCCTCACACTATAAGTGTACCCCGAATCAGGCCAGCTGACGATATAGATCCTGATGATTTTACCAATGCCATTTCTGATGAAATATTTGCTAAGATTGTAACTGTACTGCGGATTGCGGTTCCCTATACCGGCATGATCATATCCACTAGGGAATCACAGATAACTAGAGAAAAGGTACTAGAATTAGGCGTTACCCAGGTCAGTGGAGGCTCTCGGACTAGCGTGGGAGGTTATGTGGAAGAAGAACCTGAAGATGAAAAATCGGATCAGTTTGATGTGGAGGACAGAAGGTCCCTGGATGAAATTGTAAATTGGTTAGTAGAATTGGGCTATATACCGAGTTTTTGTACAGCTTGCTACCGAGAAGGTCGAACCGGAGATCGTTTTATGACTATGGTTAAGACTGGCCAGATATCAAACTGCTGTCAACCAAATGCTATGATTACGCTTAAAGAATATCTCGAGGACTATGCTTCTCCGGCTACTGAAGCAAATGGCCAGTTGATGCTGAAAGAAGAACTTGCCCATATACCCAATGAGAAAATAAGAAAACTTACAGCTGACTACCTGGAGAAAATCGCTGAAGGGGAGCGGGATTTTCGATTCTAAGTTATACTCTTGAAAATATAATGGGGAAACGATGTTTAAGTAAAAACTCATTATGTAGAAAAAAGCAGTATATAAGAGGAAAGCAGTATGCAAATATAGTGAAAATTCGGTAAGGAAGTGAATAGTACTATGTCATTACAATCAACTCCCCGAGCTGATCGGGTTCATATAGGAATTTTTGGACTAAGAAACAGCGGTAAGTCTTCTCTGATAAATGCTCTAACCGGTCAGAACATCGCCATTGTTTCTGATGTTGCTGGTACCACCACGGATCCTGTATACAAATCTATGGAGGTCCATGGTATAGGGCCTTGCGTATTTATTGACACTGCGGGCTTTGATGATGTTGGTGAAGTTGGTGAGCTGCGGAATGAAAAAACTCAAACAGTTATAGACAAAACAGATATAGCAATTATGGTTATAGATTCATCAGCAAATGTTTTAGCAGATGATGAAATTCGCTGGCTAGATACTTTGAAGGCAAAAAACACACCTACTATAGCAGTGCTCAATAAAATGGATTTATACCAGGCTGTCTCATCGGATCTATCTAAGAAAGATGACCAGGAAATTATAATAGATAAAATAACTGAAATAGATAGAGCAGCTAAAGCAGTAGAACAAATATCAAAAGAAATCGCTGATTCCTACGATATCCCAGTCATTCCAATTAGTACCATCACCCATGAAGGAATTGATTTGCTGAAAGATCAGTTAATACGCTCCCTGCCTGCAGATTTTGAAAGCGACAGTATCACTGGTAAGCTTGCAAAAGAAGGTGATGTGGTATTGCTGGTTATGCCTCAGGATATTCAAGCCCCGAAGGGCAGGCTCATACTTCCACAGGTGCAGGTTATAAGGGAACTGCTGGACAAGAAATGTATAGTTCAATGTGTCACAACCGATAAGCTGGATGAAGGGTTAGCCGCTCTGGCTAGCCCTCCGAATTTGATTATAACTGATTCACAGGTTTTCAGAACTGTGTACGATAAAAAACCAAAAGAAAGCATGCTGACATCCTTTTCGGTTTTACTGGCAGGGTATAAAGGGGATTTACAATACTTTGTGGATAGTGCTTATGCAATAGAACGACTAACTGAGTATTCCAAAGTTCTTATAGCAGAAGCTTGTACCCATGCACCCCTGGAAGAAGATGTAGGAAGAGTAAAAATACCTGCGATGCTGCGTAAGCGTTATGGGCAAAACTTGCATGTGGATATTGTAGGAGGCAATGACTTTCCTTCAGATTTGTCGGTTTATGATTTAATAATTCATTGTGGAGCATGTATGTTCAACCGAAAGCATGTGCTCTCTAGGCTGGAAAAGGCCAGGGAAGCTGGGATTCCCATGTCAAACTATGGAGTGACCATAGCTTATCTTTCAGGCATATTAGATAAAATTAGTATTTAGTGAATAAAACTCATGTAGGGGTGGACGACTCTGTCCACCAGAGACAATGTAGGGCAGGTAGAGTCGTCTGCCCCTACTAGCTGTAAATAGTGATTGAATTGTGACTATTCATATACTCCGCAACGGGTCTTTTTACTGGTTTATGTGCAAAAAAACGACTATTGTGCACTTTTTTACGTAAAATCCACACATTACTCGATATTTTGAGCTAAATAACCCGAAAAACAGCCAAAATCCACACACTACTCGGTATTTTGCACAGAATCGGTCAGCGAGTAGAAAAAATAGTTCAGATCCGCACATTAGTTGAAAAAGTGAGCATAAAGCTCAGAATGACGTAAAAATAGGTAAGTATATATGCTACTCCTGAATAGTCACATTAAATTTAAATCTGCATAGTTTGTTTCAGTTCTATACATTACAAATTAGGATAAATAGTGTAAAATGGAAGTAATCAATCAACAGCATTCAAGAATTCATATAAAGTGACACGAATATTTAATGAGGTGAGTGAATTGACAGAATACGCATTAACAGGTGCAACAATTATTACTCCTTATATGGAAATCAAAAATGGTACTCTATTGGTATCAGACAACAAAATACTTGCAGTGGGCAGGGAAGAAAATGTAGTTATTCCAGAGGGCATGAAACGAATCGATGTGTCTGGTCTAACGATGTTACCTGGTTTTATCGACATTCATATCCATGGCTCTTTGGGAATAAATGCTTCGGATAGCTTGGAGGGCTTAAGAAAGATTTATGAATATCTACCATCCACAGGCACTACATCATGGTTACCCACAATCTTGCATGAAAGGGGTATAGAAGTTATAGTATCTGCAATGAAAGAGCAGAAAAATGGTTCAAAAATGCTTGGAATTCACATGGAAGGGCCTTTCCTGGCCCCTAAAAACATACCAGGTACTCCCCATGAGGAACCACGTTATCCCAATCTGAAAGAGTATGAAAAAATGCTTAAATTAGCCGAAGGAAATATTCGGTTAATGGGACTAGCACCAGAGCTTGATGGTGCACTGCCTGTGATAAGAGAAATGGGGAGAACTGGAGTTGTAGCGGCTGCAGCACATAGCAAGGCTACTTATGAACAGTTGATGGCCGGAGTTGACGCTGGTATTCGCCATATTACCCATACATTTAATGTAATGAGTGGATTACATCATAGAAAACCTGGTGTTGCAGGTGGTGCATTGGTATGTGATGCTTTGACCGCAGAATTGATTGCAGATGGTTATCATGTTTCACCAGTTGCAATGGAAATACTGCTGCGCTGTAAGGGCATTGAAAAGGTTGCGCTAATAAGTGATAATACCCGTTATGCCGGATTGGAAGACGGTGTTTATGAGGATGTGGAAGTGAAAGACGGAGTAATAAGACGAGTAGGTTTTTCTGAGGATACTGATGGTACCATGGCTGGAAGCGTTTGGCCGTTGGATAATAATATCCGTACAATAAAGCATTATCTTGGAAGAAGCTTGAAGGAAATATCCATTATGGCCAGTAGTGTTCCTGCAAAAGTTGCTGGAGTATACCAAACTAAAGGTTCCCTTGAAGCTGGTAAAGATGCGGATATTACCTTACTAGATGAAAACTTGAATGTGGTAAAATGTATAATAGGTGGCAAACTTTCATACCAGGCCGATACGAAAAATTAAGAAAGTTGGATTAAACAAATGATACAG